>NZ_JBIYEU010000005.1:0-206551 GCF_044909655.1 Enterococcus sp. UD-01
GATTCTTCATAAATAGTTGACTGGTGTCTCTTGATTTTCCGTACATATTGCCAGTGAGTTTGCGCAAGACGATGGGCATCTTGTTTATCAGTTTTAAGCACACGTAACCCGTTATCTAGTTGTTTTTTCGCTTCTAACGGATTCAATAGGCAATAAGAAAAGTGATTGTTTTGGCAAAATGTTTCGATTACTTTTGAATAAACGCCCGTTGACTCGAACACAATACTTGGCGTTTCAGGCAGAGCCAAAATTTCTTGAAGTAAGGTGTCAAACCCAGATTTTGTATGAAGAATTTCTCCTTCAGAGAGACAAAGATCATCCAAATAAAGCACTTTATAACTTTTTCCCATAGAAACATCCAACGCAAGTACATAAGCCATTCTTTTCATCTTCTTTCTTTTTTTTGAAAGGTTCTTCACTGTTTCATTTCGTACCTAATTTCCTAAACACGAGCTCGAAGCCCCAACATACTTAAACCAGATTCCAAAATGACAGTGAAGGAGACCGTTTTTTGATAGGGACTCGAAGTCCATGAGCGCATGATCGATCTTCCTTTCACTCTCTACTATAAACCTAAAAAAGGAAAATAGAGGAGAAACTCATCCGTCGATAAGTTTCTCCTCTAATCTTAGTATGTTTTTGTTTTTAAGGGAGGTAATTTATTCACAAACTAAGAGAAGATATGGACAAACGGCAGGCAATAAGTTATAGTATGAAGCGAATGTCTAGAAGAAATGAGGAAAAATAAGTGGAAAAAGGATCTATCTACGGATTAACAAAAGAAGAACTTATTTCATGGTTTATTGAACACGGCGAAAAGAAATTTCGAGCCACTCAGGTTTGGGAATGGCTATATATTAAACGAGTAACAAGTTTTAGTGAAATGACCAACATATCAAAAGACTTAATGACTTTATTAGAAGAAAATTTCATTATTAATCCATTACGTCAGGTTATTATTCAAGAAGCGAAAGACGGCACAGTCAAATATTTATTTGAGCTGCCTGACAAAAATATGATTGAAACGGTTCTTATGCGCCAAGAATATGGTTTGTCTGTTTGCGTAACAACTCAAGTCGGCTGTAATATTGGCTGTACGTTTTGTGCCAGCGGCTTGTTGACAAAGCAGCGTGATTTAACGGCGGGTGAAATTGTCGCTCAAGTTATGCAGGTACAGCATTACTTTGATGAACGAGGACAGGATGAGCGAGTGAGTCATGTAGTAGTGATGGGAATCGGCGAACCTTTCGACAATTATAATAACCTGATGAACTTTTTACATACAATTAACGATGCGAAGGGTCTGGCAATCGGTGCACGGCATATTACCGTTTCTACAAGTGGACTGGTGCCTAAAATCAGAGAATTCGCTGAAAATGGCTTGCAGGTGAATCTGGCGATCTCGCTGCATGCACCGAATAACGACGTTCGAACCTCTATTATGCGAATCAATCGCAGCTTCCCAATTGAAAAATTAATGGCAGCAGTTGATGACTACATTGAAAAGACAAATCGTCGAATTACCTTTGAATATATTATGTTAAGTCAGGTGAATGATCGTCCGGAGCATGCGCAGCAGCTGGCTGACTTACTAAAAGACAAGAAAAAGCTGACGTATGTAAACTTAATTCCGTATAATCCAGTAAGCGAGCATGACCAATACAGCCGTAGTGATCGTGCCGATGTGCTAAAATTCTATGATGTTTTAAAGAAAAACGGCATCAATTGTGTGATTAGAAGAGAGCACGGCACTGACATTGACGCCGCCTGCGGTCAATTAAGAAGTAAACAAATAAAAAAAGCTGAAAAAGCTCGTTAAGCTCACTTTCACAAAAAACTGAGATAAAAGTCCAAAACGACTTTTGTCTCAGTTTTTTTTATTACACTTCAATTTGAATCACTTGGACGCCTTGTTTTTCAATACTTCGCAAGACCTCAGGATCAGCAAAAGTATCTGTAATTAAATAATTAACATCTTTTAGATGACCGCTGGTAAAATTCGAAGAAAAACCAATTTTTCGGTAATCAGCCACCACAATAACCAATCCCTTGGTTCGTTCAATAATAAGTGAGTTAATTTTTGATTCATGTAGAACAGAGGTTGTAATGCCGTTTTCAACACTTAGACCGGAACAACCTAGAATGGAAATATCTGAAGACATTTTTGAAAAGGAATCAATAGCAATATCGCCGACCAGTGCCTCTTTGGGGTAGCGGATCTCTCCCCCAGATAAAATAACGGTCGAATTGGGATTATGCTCTAAACCAGCCACTTTCACATTGTTCGAAACAATCGTTACCCGTTTGTTCTCCAAATATTTTAAAGCGGCTAATGCTGTGGTTCCGGTATTAACAAATAACGTATTTCCTTCATGAACAAATTCTGCTGCTTTTTTTGCGATAGCATTTTTAAGTCCTTCAATTTCCTCATTCACTTCTTTATCGCTGTTTTTTTCAATGAGCTGGGCTTTGCCATGCTGCCGCTTGACCAGTCCCATTTTTTCCAGGGCAATCAAATCCCGCCGAACGGTGATTTCAGAAACCTGCAAGTGACTGCTGATTTCAGTTACTAACAAGGTGTGTTTTTCTTTTAGCAAAGCGATTAGCTTTTTCCGACGTTTTTCAATTGTTTTGTGCGAGCTTTTCATTTAGTTTCCTCCACTTTGGTTTACTTGTATACTGGCAAGTGTTTTTCCCACTGCCTGCGCTTCTTTTAATAAACGATTACCAGTTGCTGGATCATCTAGTCGTAAAAAACATTGTCCTTGTATGTACAGACAGTAGGCTAATTCACGATTATTTAAACGTGTTCGATCCACTTGTTCTAATTCATTCAGGCATTTTTTATTTCTATTTTGAGCATAATAGCTGATTCCTTCAATTTCATGCCAGGAAAACAGCTGACTCAGCCGTTTCTTTTTGACATGCTTTAATTTGGCAAGTTCTTTACTCACGGAAATTATTTTTTCTGGCTCCTTTAAAAAGAAATAGCAATAAAGCTGCGTATGATAATAAATGAACAGGTAATCAAGGGACGAACGGAAAAAGGACTGATGTCGTGCCAGATGCTGCAAACAATCGGTATAGTTGCCGGTGTCTAATAAAAGTAAGCTGTCAAAAATAATAATAGACTGTTTAAAGCCATTAAACAAATCTTTTTGCTGTAAACGCTCTTTTAGAGCGACTGCTTTTCCAACCTCGCATTCGACTGTCAGAGCATAAATCATCTTTTCGTATAAGTTTTTGAGATACTCAAACAGCAGAACAATGACCAATACAATCACTCCGGCCAAACCAAAAATTAGCTTTGTTCCCACTTGCGGCGTCTGCATTAACAAATAACAAATATAGCCGGCAAAAATCAGGTACAGACACCACGTGGAAATTTTTTTACCCCAATACATACTTTTCCAAAAGACTACTCTCATTCTGATCACCTCATGAAGACTATATCATAAAAAAAGATTAAATGAACATAAAAAATAATAAAAAGTTGTTCATCTTTCTTTTTACGGATAAAACGATCTTAAAATAGATAAACGATCTTAAAAATAGATTGAAAACGCTTTTTGTTGTTGTAAAATGAAAGTGTATTTGGACGACCAGTTCAATTAATAAACTTGGAGGGATTTTATGACAACGATTCATGAGGTAACAAGAGAAAGCTGGCTTTTAAGTACATTTCCTGAATGGGGAACGTATTTGAATGAGGAAATTGAGCGAGAAGAGGTGCAAGCCGGGACAGTAGCGCTTTGGTGGCTGGGCTGTACAGGTATTTGGCTGAAATCACATGAGGGTACGAACATTTTATGTGATTTATGGTGTGGAACAGGCAAACGCAGTCATGGCAACGGCAAAATGAAAAAAGGCCATCAAATGATGCGAATGAGCGGCTGTGAAACTATGCAGCCAAATTTGCGGACGCAGCCCTTTGTGATTGATCCATTTGCTGTGAAAAATGTTGATGCGTTAGTAGTGACTCATATTCATTCTGATCATCTGGACATTAATACGGCGGCAGCAGTTCATCAAAATTGTCCGCAAGCACAGTTTATTGGGCCAAAAGAAGTTGTTAATACGTGGCTAAGCTGGGGTATTCCATCGGAAAAAACTAAAGTTGTCGCACCCGGTGATCGTATCACAGTGAATGATGTAGAAATTGTTGCCTTAGAAGCCTTCGATCGGACAGCCTTAATTACCTGTGATGATCCGGAAAAGACGTTAAAAGGCAAAATGCCGCAGAATATGGATGAGATTGCGGTGAACTATTTATTTGAAACGAGCGGCGGAAATATTTATCATGCCGGGGACTCTCACTATTCTAATTTATTTGCCAAGCATGGGAACGAACACAAAATCGATGTGTGCTTAGGTGCTTACGGAGAAAATCCACGGGGTATTACGGATAAGGTGACCTCAGTTGACATGCTGCGAATGGCTGAATCCCTGAATGCCAGCGTTGTAATTCCTGTCCATTATGATATCTGGGCAAATTTCATGGCGGATCCAAAGGAAATCACGGAAATCTGGAAATTCAAAAAAGATCGCTTGAATTACCAGTTTAAACCTTTTATCTGGCAGGTTGGCGGCAAATTCACGTATCCCAATGATAAGGACAAATTGGAATTTAATTTTTATCGTGGATTTGATGATGTCTTTACGACTGAAAATGACACGCCGTTTCCATCATTTTTATAAGAAAGGAGGAGTTGGATGCTTAAGTATTTTTATGATAATGACTTAATTCGTCTGTGTGAAAAGATACCGGAAACCTGGCAGGAAGCGATTGAATTCAGCTGTCAAACCTTAATTGAAAAAGGACTGATAACCCAGCAGTATGTGGCTGAAATAATTACTTGTGTGCAAAAGTATGGCCCGTATATTGTCATTGTTCCGGGCGTCGCGATGCCGCATTCCTCACAGGACAGTGAAGGTGTTTTGGGAACCGCTATTTCGTTTACTAAAATGCCTCAGGATGTGGTTTTTGAAGAAGGCAATGAAGATAAAAATGCCCGTTTATTTTTCACTCTGGCAGCTAAAAACAGTGACGAGCATGTAGAAAATATTTCAAAATTATCGGAAATGCTGATGACAGACGGTTTGATTGAAGCATTATCGGCAGTTGAAACAATGGCGGATTATCGGCAAGTGATGACGAGGTTTAATGTCTAAGAAAGAAGGGGAGTAAATGACACAAATTTTAGCGTTTCTGTTGGGAATTTGGGATTATTTCGCTGCAAATATTTTAACCCAACCAGCATTTTTAATCGGGTTTATTGTACTTTTGGGGTATGTTTTGCTGAGAAAACCGTTGTATGAAAGTATTGCTGGATTTTTAAAGGCAACAGTGGGTTATCTGATCTTAACAGTTGGCTCCGGCGGTTTGGTTAATAATTTCCGGCCGATTTTAGTTGGCTTGAAAGAGCGGTTCAACTTGGATGCAATGGTGATCGATCCTTATTTTGGACAAAATGCGGTAACAGCCGGAATTGAGGAAACCTTTGGTCGAACGTTCAGCGATACGATGATTTTATTGTTAATTGCCTTTGTTATGAATATTTTATTGGTTCGTTTTAAAAAATACACCAAGCTGAGAGCGGTCTTTACTACCGGTAATGTCCAAATTCAACAAGCAGCGACAGCCTTTTGGATTTTATTGTTCTGCTTCCCAAATTTAGGACAAATTCCGATCTTACTGATTATGGGACTTATTTTAGGCTGCTATTGGGCAGTGGGCTCTAATTTGACGGTGGATATTACCCAAGAGTTAACCGAAGGGGCAGGCTTTGCTATTGCTCACCAACAATTGTTTGGCGTGTATCTTTTTGCCCGCTTAGCTGAAAAAATGAAGAAGGATAAGAACAACCGCAAGCTTGAAGATGTTCAGTTACCGGGCTTCCTTTCTATTTTTAATGAAAATATGGTTGCTACCTCCATCTTAATGCTCTTTTTCTTCGGCATTATTCTGGTAGTTTTAGGACCTGATTATTTGATTGAAGCTGAGTTTATGCAGGAAGGTCAAAGCTTTCTTTTCTATATATTGCAAACAGCGTTATATTTTGCTGTATATTTAGCGATTTTGCAGTTGGGTGTAAGAACCTTTGTTTCTGAGCTGACAGAGTCCTTTCAGGGAATCTCCAATACCTTGCTGCCAGGAGCGGTACCGGGTATTGATGTTGCGGCAACCTTTGGCTTTGGCTCGCCAAATGCCGTAACGATCGGCTTTTTATTTGGAGCCTTAGGTCAATTTGTAACCATTGGTTTGTTAATTTTACTCAAATCACCAACGATTGTTATTGCTGGCTTTATTCCATTATTTTTTGATAATGCCGTTATTGCCGTATATGCTAACAATCGCGGTGGCTTTAAAGCAGCGTGTCTTTTCCCGCTACTATCCGGTATTATCCAGGTATTAGGCTCCGCTTTGATTGCCACATTTATCGGACTTTCTCAATACGGTGGCTATTTGGGCATGTTTGACTGGGCAACCGTTTGGCCAATATTTACAATTTTGATGAAATATCTGGGGTATTTCGGTATTGCTTTAGTCGTAGTGCTATTGTTGGCGATTCCGCAGCTGCAGTATCGGGCAAACCCGAAAGGCTATTTCTTAATTACAGAAGATTATGATGAATACGTAAAACAAATGACGACGAAAGAAGCTTAATTAATAGGAGGTAAAAGGAATGAGAGTATTAGTATCTTGTGCGAATGGGTCTGGAACGAGTTTGATGATGAAAAAAAGCGTGGAGAAAGCTTTAAAAGAACTGGGCTTTAACATTACCAATATCCATCATTGCGCTATTTCAGAAGGGAAAAGTACAGCGGGACAATATGATGTCGTTTTCTGTCCGATGAATTTTTTAAACATGTTTGAGGATGCGAAGAAAAAAGGTATCATCGTTATCGGCGTTAAAAATGTGATGTCAGCCAAAGAAATTAGCGAACGTGTACAAGCGATTGATTTAGGGGAGAAATTTAACTAATTAATAAAAAAGCATTGAAAGGATCAGATTCGACGATAAAGGCTGGATATTTCTACCTATTGATGCTGTAAAGGAGAAGAGAAAATGAGCAGACCTAATTTACAAATAGCTTTAGATCATTCGGATTTGCCTAGTGCAATCGAGGCTGCCGCTTATGTAGGAGAGATTGTGGACATTATTGAAGTTGGAACTATTTTGTGTTTACAAGCCGGAGCAGAGGCAATTCGCTGTATTCGAGCGCTATATCCTGAGAAAAAAATTGTTGCAGATACTAAATGTGCAGATGCTGGCGGCACAGTAGCTCAAAATTGCCAAGCAGCAGGAGCAGACTGGATGACGGTTATTTGCTGTGCTACGTTGCCTACCATGAAAGCTGCTGCTGAGAAGGTTCAAGAAGTGCAGGTTGAGCTTTATGGCGACTGGACGTTTGAGCAAGCAGAACAATGGCTGGCAGCTGGTATTTCTCAAGCGATTTATCATCAAAGTCGTGATGCACTTTTAGCAGGAGAGACGTGGGGAACCAAAGATTTAGCAAAGGTCAAACGATTAATTGAGATGGGTTTCAAGGTTTCTGTTACTGGCGGCTTGTCTGTGGAAACATTAGAACTATTTAAAGAGCTGGAGGTCTTCACCTTTATCGCCGGAAGAGGAATTACAGCTGCCAGTGATCCCAAAAAGGCTGCTCAGGCTTTTCAAGCTGAAATTAAGCGTATCTGGGGGTGAGGGGATGGCAACATTAGGAATTTACGAAAAAGCATTACCCAAAGAAAGTAGTTGGCAAGAACGTTTAATGCTGGCAAAAAAATTGAATTTTGATTTTGTGGAAATGTCTATTGACGAAACCGATGAACGACTGGCTCGCTTAGATTGGAACCAAGAGCAACGGAAAGAAGTCTGGCTAGCCATGCAAGAAACAGGCGTGAAGATTCTTTCGCTTTGCCTAAGCGGACATCGGCGTTATCCTTTTGGCTCCGCAGATCCGAAAAAAAGAGAACAAGCGCTGGTGATCGTGGCAAAAGCGATTGAGCTTGCGGCTGATTTAGGCATTCGGACAATTCAATTAGCCGGCTATGATGTTTACTATGAAAAGAAAAACGTTAATACGCGAGCCGATTTCATTAAAAATTTGCAAAAAGCTGTGGCGCTGGCAGCGGCTAAAGAGGTTGTATTAGCCATTGAAATTATGGACGATTCATTTATTCCTTCCATTTCTGAATTTTTAAAAATAAAAAAGCAAATTCCTTCGCCTTATTTACAAGTCTATCCTGATTTAGGAAATCTTTCAGCTTGGCCGTCAAATGATGTGGGCTATGAATTAGAATGCGGCATCGAATATATTACAGCGGTTCATTTGAAAGATACGTTAGCTGTAACCAACGAATTTCCCGGTAAATTCAAAGGGGTTCCCTTCGGCACGGGCTGTGTGGATTTTTTAGGCTGTCTTAAAACGTTGCAAGCTTTGGATTATAACGGACCCTTTCTAATTGAAATGTGGAGCGAAACAAGTACAGAGCCAATCAAAGAAATTAATGAGGCACTGAACTTTCTACAACCACTTTTAAAGGAGGCAGGCTACGGCCATGGATAATGAATTAATTAAAGAAATGAAAGCTCGTGTTTTCGCAGCAAATCTAGCGTTGCCTGAAGCAGGGCTAGTGAAATTAACCTGGGGTAATGTCAGTGAAATCAATCGCCAAGCCGGCATCATTGTCATTAAACCAAGCGGTGTTCCATATGCTTCAATGACTGCAGAAGAGATGGTAGTGACTGATTTAGAAGGTGAGCTATTGGAAGTTGGTCTAAAGCCTTCTTCTGACTTAGCGACTCATGTACAATTATACAAAGCGTTTAATACGATCAATGCAGTCGTTCATACTCATTCAAAAAATGCCGTCATGTGGGCCCAAGCTGGACGAAATATTCCGGCTTACGGTACGACTCATGCAGATACTTTTTATGGTGAAGTACCGTGTACTAGACAGCTGACTTCAACCGAAATTATGACCAATTATGAGCTCGAAACAGGGAAGGTTATCGTAGAAACGTTTAACGAAAAAGTCATTGATCCGGCTGCGGTTCCAGGTGTATTAGTTTATGGACACGGGCCGTTTACCTGGGGAGCAACACCGCAAAAAGCAGTAGAAAATAGCATTGTACTGGATGAAATTGCTGAAATGGCTTGTGTGACGGAGGTAGTCAATCAACACATAGACCCAATTCCGCAATATTTATTGGATAAACATTATTTTAGAAAGCATGGTGCCCATGCCTATTATGGACAGGGTTAGAAGAGATCAATTTTTTTTGATTAAATCATCTCCAACTAAGGTATATTTCCTCTCAACCACTTGAATTTACTTTGAAAAAAGTTATACTAGAAAAATAACATTTAAGTGGGAAGAGGGCATTTATGAAACAGAATCAACTAAAACGTGAAATTACTTTATTTGGTGCTTTCTCCACAGTGATGGGAACTGTTATTGGCGCTGGCGTATTCTTCAAGACCGCCAGCGTTGTTAGTTATGCACAATCGCCTAGTTTGACTATTTTTGCTTGGGCGCTTGGAGGAATATTAACGATTTGTGCGGGGTTAACTAGTGCGGAACTGGCAACGGCAATTCCTAAAACGGGCGGAGCCGTCAAATATATTGAATATATTTATGGGAAACTTCCAGGCTTTTTACTTGGATGGGCGCAAAGTGTCGTTTATTTTCCAGCAAATATTGCGGCATTATCCATTATTTTTGCGACACAATTTATTCATTTGTTTCACTTATCAACAACTATTTTATTTCCGGTGGCTTTGCTTACAGGCTTTAGTGTAACGATGATTAATTTACTAGGCACCAGACAGGCAGCGAATCTTCAATCTTTTACATTAGTTATGAAGCTAGTGCCGATCGCTTTGATTGTTTTTGTCGGATTGTTTATGCCTGCTAATGTTGAAATCTCGCTTTTTCCAATTAAAGTAGGGGAAAACACAGGGTTTGTCCAAGCTTTAAGCGGCTCGTTATTAGCAACCATGTTTGCTTACGACGGCTGGCTAGGCGTAGGGGCAGTAGCCGGAGAAATGAAGCGACCTGAGAAAGATCTGCCTAAGGCGATTGTTTTTGGTTTGACATTTATTATGCTGGTCTACGTGTTAATTAATACTGTTTTTCTTAAAACGTTGCCGGTTGACCAAATTGCAGGGAATCTGAACGCTGCTTCAGATGCTTCTACACTGATTTTTGGCGCTATGGGCGGTAAATTAGTAACGATTGGTATATTGGTTTCTGTTTACGGTGCGTTAAATGGTTATACCATGACAGGAATTCGCGTGCCTTATTCACTAGCATTGGAAGAGATGATTCCTTTTAGTAAACAATTTGGAAAATTATCAAAAAGCTTTGCTGTTCCGTATATTGCTGGATTATTTCAGTTTGGGGTGGCTGCTGTCATGATGTATTTGGGCAGCTTTGATTTATTAACGGATATGCTGGTTTTTGTCATGTGGCTGTTTAGCGTTCTACTCTTTATAGGGGTTATTCTTTTACGTAAAAGAGAACCAGCGCTTCTACGGCCATATAAGGTTCCGCTTTACCCGTTCATTCCTATCATCGCAATGGCTGGCGGCTTATTTATCTTGATAACTACGCTGGTCGTACAACCGGTTTTAGCGAGTGTAGGGATTGGTATAACGTTACTGGGCATACCTGTCTATTTGCTGACTAAAAAGTTTCATTCTAACTAACTGTCAAAATTTATTTGATTCAATAAAGAGATTGAGAAAATAGAGGTAAAAAATTTGGTACAATGTAAGAGATCTAAAGTCTTTGTCTTTAGGCAAAGCGTTCGCTGCTGCTTATCCCTTTTAAGCAGCAACGATTTTCTCAAAAATTTTAATGATATTCACAAATTTTGAAAGTTATTCTCATTGTTTTTTTAGTATAATAGATATATCAAAACGATAAACTATTTTGGGGAAGATAGTGCATCAGAACTCTTGATAAGGTTATAAATATCGGTTAAACGATGTTTATAACCTTTTTTTATTTCATCTGAAAATTGGTATAGAGGTTTTCTCCTTATTTGAAGCGTGAAATAAGAATAAAAAATGTACGTATTTTTTTATTTCGTTTCATTCCTTTATTCTAAGAAAAATTCCATTTAACAAAAATGGTATTATAGTTTATAGAAAATTGGTCTATATTACTTGTAAGGTGCAGCAAATTTTATTTATTTGTTGCGCTTTTTTTGTCGTTTACTGCGTATATTATTTTGAAGGAGGAAAAATAGAATGGATATTAAGCAGCTTTCTTTAAATATTATTGCGTGGGGAATTAAGCAGGGCATTCAAGATGTATATATCTTGCCTAGAGGAGACAAGATTCAAGTGTCCGCCAGAAGAGGAAGAAACCGACTAATTTTTACAGAACTGACAGATGATGAGGGTGAAAAATTGATTTTTCACTTTAAATTTATCGGCAGTATGGATGTAGGCGAGAAGCGTCAAGCACAGGTAGGGGCAGTAACTTATAGGATCAATGATGAGGATAAACGCTTGCGTCTGTCCACAGTCGGTGATTTCAGACAAAGAGAGAGCTTGGTCATTCGTTTTTTGCATGCTTTTGGCAACAGCCAGGAAAATTATTTTTTACCGCAGCAATTGAGACAAGTGCGAGAGCGTGTGAAGCATCGGGGGCTGCATTTATTTTGTGGTCCGGTAGGCTCCGGCAAGACTACGTTAATGTACAAATTGGCAAAAGAAACAGATCGCTTTCAGCAGGTCATTACTATTGAAGATCCGGTAGAAATCGAAGAAAAAGCCTTTTTACAGCTGCAGACGAATGCAAAAATTAATTTAACCTATGATGTTTTAATCAAAGCATGTTTACGTCATCGACCGGATATATTGATTATTGGTGAGATTCGAGATGCATTAACTGCACAGGCTGCTATTCGAGCTGCTTTAACCGGGCATACTGTTTTTGCAACGCTTCATGCTAGAAGTATTGGTGGCGTCTATGAACGTTTGCTGGAGCTGGGAATTCAACAAAGAGAAATAGCAGAATGTATTACGGGAATTATTTATCAACGTCTTTTACCTTGTAAAGCAACTTTTCATGAAGAACAGAGCGGCTTACTAATGGATTGTAATTTTTCAAAAACAACCGATTCAAATTGGCTCAATAATTTAAGAAAGGTCTGGGCATATGGCTTTATTGATGATCAAACATTTGAACAAGAAAAAGAGCAATAAGTTATCTAAAAAAGTACAACAATTGTTCATTCAGCTTTTAGCAGATTTACTGGGAAACGGCTTTTCTATACAAGAGAGCTTGGCTTTTATGAAAAAATCTCAGGCAATTCCTGCAAATACAGTAGATTATTTAATTGCGTTATTGGAAAAAGGAGAGGCATTTCACATAGGCTTAAATCAAATAGGATTTAACGAACTGACAACTATTCAGATTCAATTTGCTCAAACGCATGGCGATTTTACCGGAACTTTAAAAAAAATAAAGCAGCATCAGCGAATAATGGCAAAGCAAACCCAAAATTTTTATAAAATACTCAGCTATCCATTATTGCTGTTAATTTTTCTAACGGTGGTTCTTATCAGTATCCGTCAGATCTTATTGCCACAGTTGCTGAAAAATGATTCTGTCCGCGCGGATAATATCGGCATTCAATTTATTCAGCATAGTCCCTATTATGTACTTTTTTTATTGATTTTTATTATAGTAGTGTGGCTTTTTATTCGTCTTCTTTTAAAGCGGAAAAACCCGCTGGAACAAGCTGTTTTTTTTGCTCAAATTCCTATTTTTGGCTTGTTTTATAAACAATACAGCTCGGCTTTTTTTGCTTTGGAATGGGGCAAGTTATTTTCACAAGGACTGGAAATTAAAGCTGTAATTCAGTTAATGCGCAACTCCAGCAAGAGTAGTTTAATGAATGCTTTAGCTGAAACGATTGAAATGCGCTCTTTAGCTGGTCAAACCTTTTATGAACAATTGCCGTCATTTTCATTTTTTGTTCCAGAGCTGTCGCTGATTATTCAACAGGGAGAGCTTAAAGGCAATTTAGGTAAGGAGCTAGTTGTTTATAGTGAATTATGTTGGCAACGATTTTTTACAAGAATGGAAAAAATGATTCAATGGATTCAACCGCTTATTTTCTTAGTTGTTGCTTTATTGATTGTAAGCGTCTATGCGGCCATGCTGCTGCCGATTTATGGGGGAATGGAGGAATTTATTTGAAAGCGAAATGGAAAAAGAAAAAAGGCTATTCAGGCTTCACACTTCTGGAAATGTTGGTCGTATTATTGATTATTTCGGTTTTAATTTTATTGTTTGTGCCTAATTTATCGAAACATAAAGAAGGGGTTGATAAAAAAGGCAATGAAGCAGTCGTAAAGCTTGTTGAAACACAAATGGATTTATACCAGATGGATAAAAATCAGACGCCCACTATTGAACAGCTACTAAACGAACAATACATTACCAAGGATCAGTATGATAAATACCAAGCAGCTAAAAAATAAAATTTGGCAAGCATTTACCTTAGTTGAAGCCTTGATCGTGTTATTGGTATGCAGTACTTTTCTATTTTTGCCAGTCTTGGCAGTAAAGCAGGTGAAGAGGAGTCTGGAAGGCGAACAATTTATCGCAGCGTTTGAAAAACAGCTACTATTTACCCAGCAATTGGCTATTGTAGATAACCATGATACTCAAGTTATTTTTGACGAAACCAAACAGGCAGTCTATTTCTTAGCTTCTCCATCTACAGAGGAAGTCTTGACTGTTCCGCCGGATATCACTATGAGCGGGCCCCAAAAGATCACCTTTAAAAAAGGCTCAGGCAACAACGGAACTTTATCAAAGTATGTGTTTATTTGGGCAAATCGGCGGCTAAAAATTGACTGTCAATTTCAATTAGGAAGTGGGCGCTATGTTAAGAAAATTAAAGAATACTAAAGGATATATTTTGTTGGAAAGTTTGGTTGGCTTAAGCTTAATTTGTTTGTTAATCGGCAGCTTTGTAAGTCTCAATACCTTTCTATTAAGAAAAAATCAAGAAGGCGCGCAGCGACTACAGTTATCCCGAGTAATGTATGAAGAGATGAAATATTATGAGCAGCATGGTACCTTTTCTGAACAGACTATTTCCAGAGACCAGCAAACCTATCGACTGCAGATTCAAAAAACGAAGGATAAACTGACTGAAGTGAGGATGACAGATGGAAAAGAAACGATTGTACTCAAAAAAGAATAGCTATCCTGGTTTTACCTTAATGGAGTGTTTGCTGGCACTTTATCTATTGATGGTGATTTGTCTACTATTTTCTGCGCTCATTAAAAATATGGCGGCTGTTACAAATCGTTTGAAAAATACCAAGGAAAAAGAATGGCAGGTATTCCTGATTCAACTGGAAAATGAACTGAAAAATTGTCGCTATGAAACAACGCAAGAGAATAAAATGATTTTCAAAAACAGTAAAAAAAATACACCAGTCTGGATTGAATTTAAATTAGGTAAAATTGTCAAAGTCGAAAATGGCGGCTATCAGCCGCTTTTGACGGAAGTCAAACAAGCACAGTTCACTAAAAGGAAAGAGATGGTAATCATAGATGTTCAATTTGAAGAGAGTACGAGCTGTTCAGCAAGATGGATTATTCCTAAAGAGCCCTCTTCTGCGTCATAAACCACAAGGCGGTATTTTATTAACAGTCTTGCTGCTGGTCTTTTTATTCAGCTTTTTGTTTGAAGTGGTTTTAGAGGATTATAGAATTGCTGGTCAATTTACCAAAAAAACCAGCAACTACTATCTTGCCAAGACAATGGCAAGCATGTTTTTACTTGAAGTGAAAGAGGATCAAACGAAAAAAAGCGGACAGCAAAAGTTTTCATCCGGAATTCTTTATTACGAATATCAAGAGGATTCCATCATGTTCACAGTCAAACTTGATAATCAAGTGATTACTTTTCATGAAAAGACGCCTGTTAAACAGCACAAGGAATCAAAGCAGCAATTTGTGAAACGTGTATCAAATTTTTTTGAAAAGGACTAATACAGAATTTCTATCAGTTTGGAAAAAATGGCTTTTGTTTTAGTTGTTGAGCTCAATGGAGTTCAGTCTTTTATAAATATTCTTAGGAAATTGATTGATTATTATACATTTTTTCGTTAAAATAGAACAGGTATGAAAATTGTTATATTATAGATAGAAATTGAGGTGTTTTTTTGTTTCCTGAAAAAATAGAAAAGGCTTTCGATTTGATGGAACAGGCGATTCAGCTGTTAAAAGGTTCTTTGGATACTTCTTTTTTGGATGCCTATATCGAAAATGGTGAAAACATTCTTGATTCTTATCAAGTGCGGGTTTTAGACGGCGTACCGGACGAACAGACGGTTCAACAGCTTGAAGCACTCTATCAACAATTGCAAGCGATTGAATTGACTCCGGAAGAAATCAGACGCTTGTCGCAACTGATTTTACTGAAAGGCAGCAAGACGGAAGTCTTACAGGCCAATCATCAGTTAACGCCGGATAGTATCGGTTTTCTATTTGTCTACTTAATTGAGCAGTTGTTCAATTCAAAGCAGGAGCTGAAGATTTTAGATATTGCTTCTGGTATGGGCAATTTGCTTTTAACTGTGTTGCTTAATCTAAACTTAGCTGATTATCAAGCGCAGGGAATCGGTGTAGACATTGATGATACTTTGTTAGCTGTTTCAGCAACCAATAATGAGTGGACCAATGCTGCGATTCAATTATTCCATCAAGACGGGCTGCAGGATTTACTGATTGAGCCTGTCGACATTGCGATTAGTGATTTGCCGATTGGGTATTACCCGAATGACGAAAAAGCACAAGGGTTTGATTCCGCGGCAGAAACAGGACACAGTTATGCACATCACTTGTTGATGGAACAGGCAATGAAATTTGTAAAACCTGATGGTTATGGTTTGTTTTTAGTTCCATCCAATATTCTGGAAACCGAACAAAGTGAATTTTTCAAAAATTGGTTGCAGAAAAACGTTTATCTGCAAGGCATGATTCAGTTGCCTGATGAACTATTCAAATCAGAACAATCAAGAAAAAGTATTTTGTTTGTCCAGAACAAAGGAGAAGCAAGTACACAGGCAGAAGTGCTGGTGGCCAAGCTAGGCTCGTTAAAGGATCCTGCCAAAATCACACAATTTTTTCAACAATTTGAGGCTTGGAAGTCTTCAAATTTAAAATAAAACAATCAATAAAGAGGAGATTATTATGTCTAAAACAATTGCAATCAATGCTGGAAGTTCAAGTTTAAAATGGCAATTATATCAAATGCCAAACGAAGAAGTAGTCGCTAAAGGAATCGTTGAAAGAATTGGCTTAAACGACTCAATCTTTACGATTAAATACGGAAACGACGAAAAATATGAAGAAGTAGTAGATATCCACGATCATGATATTGCTGTAAAAATGTTATTGGATAAATTGATTGAATTGAACATTTTATCTTCTTACGATGAAATTACTGGTGTTGGTCACCGTGTTGTTGCCGGTGGGGAAGACTTTAAAGATTCTGTTGTCATTGACGATGAAGTTTTAGCGAAAATCGAAAAATTAGCAGATCTTGCGCCTTTACACAATCCAGCAAATGCAATGGGTATTAGAGCTTTCAAGAAAATTTTACCTGAGATTATCAGCGTAGCCGTTTTCGATACAGCATTCCACACAACAATGCCAAAACATAACTATCTGTACAGCATTCCAACTGAATATTATGAAAAATTTGCAGCGCGTAAATATGGTGCTCACGGAACAAGCCACAAATTTGTTGCGCATCGTGCAGCGGAAATGTTAGGCCGTCCGATCGAAGAATTAAAAATCATTACTTGTCATTTAGGTAACGGTGCTTCAATTACTGCAGTTGATGGTGGTAAATCAGTAGATACTTCAATGGGCTTCACGCCGCTTGCTGGTGTGACAATGGGTACTCGTTCTGGTGATATCGATCCTTCATTGCTAGCATACCTAATGGAAAAACTTGAATTAACAGATATTAAAGATATGATTAATATTTTAAATAAAAAATCAGGATTACTTGGTTTGACTGGTATTTCCAGTGATATGCGTGATTTAGAAGCGAATATGGATAAAGAAGCAGTACAAGTTGCTTACGATATCTTTACTGACCGCATCCGCAAATATATTGGTAGCTACGTAACTGTAATGAATGGCGTAGATGCGATTGTATTTACTGCTGGTATCGGTGAAAATGATGCGCATGTTCGTAGCGAAGTAATCAAAGGCATGACTTGGTTTGGCTGTGAATTAGATGCTGATAAAAATAATGTTCGCGGTAAAGAATCTGTTATTTCAACAGATGACTCAAAAGTGAAAGTATTATTGATTCCTACAGATGAAGAATTAATGATTGCACGTGACGTTGAACGTTTAAGAAAATAATAAAAGTAAAAAGCAAGTGATCGGCTACGGCTGATCACTTGCTTTTTAGTTACTCTTCTGTTTTGTCTGGTACTTTATTTTCTAAATCTGTTCTTACAACTAGTACATCACAAGATGCTGTGCGAATAACATATTCAGAAACAGAACCGATAAATAATCGTTCTACTGCATTTAATCCGGTAGCACCCAACATGATTAAATCTACGTCATGAGCTTGAGGTAATTCTTTGGCAATTAAAGGTTTCGGAGAACCAAATTCAATAATTGTCGTTACTTTTTCACAGCCATTGTCTTTCGCTTGTTTTTTGTATCCTTCTAGTGTTTGTTTCGCCATTTCAGTAGCTTGTTCCGCTAAAACACCATCAAATGAAGAGACGGATTGAAAAGCTCGTGTGTCAATGACGTGAGCTAATAATAATTCAGCATCATTTCTTGTAGCAACGTTCATGGCTTTTTGAAACGCAAGTTCTGCTTCAGCAGAGCCATCTACAGCGACCATGATTTTTTGATAGGTTTGTAACATACGTATCACTCCTAAGCTGAATTCACAGCAGTTTTAAGATAACTGTATCTTTACTATAATTGTAGAACAAAATGCTGAAAAAGCAAACAAAAAAGAGAAGAGATTATAGAATCTTTTTAGCCAGCATAAAGCTGAAAACAGCAGAAATAGCAAATAAGCCAAAAATGTAAAATAAAGAGAATAATTTCAAATCGAATACACCAACCAACAAACCGATAATTGCCAAAGCTAAATAAAAATAACCGAATTGTCGTAGAAACTGTTGATTTTCTTCAGTAGGATCGTTGTGCATAAAAGCTAGAAATAAAGTGTTTCTTTTTAATAGAAAAATACCAATAATGACTAATAAAATCGCTGAAAGAAATATTAATACTTGAATCATGTGACAACCTCCATCAAATAAAAAACAATTTGCTTTTAAGCAAATTGTTCGATTAAGCTATAAAAATGGTAAAATCCGTCGATGCCGTTATTCGTCCTATAGTATTGAACCCGCAAACTAAGCAGGTGGGTTCCACGACTATCAGCTTCGAACTACCAAATGATAAGGCATGTTACCAGCCTAAGTACCAGAAGGATCCCAAGATATCAATAAAATGTTCGGTCAACACACAAAAAAGACAACGCGTACATCACAGATTTACCATCTTTATAATAGCATACTCTCCAGCAAACAGCAACGAGAGTGCTTGTCTTTGTGAAAGATTAAGACTGCTTTTTCCATTCTTCGATGCGCTTGTATTGTTGATGCAAAGCTTGCTCGTATTTGCCAGTGTCAATTGGTTTGTAGTAATGGGCATGTTTAATTTTATCAGGCAAATATTGTTGCTTGACCCAGGCGTTTTCAAAGCTGTGGGGATATTGATAGCCTATGCCGCGATTCAACGCTTTGGCGCCTGAATAATGACTATCGCGTAAATGACTAGGGATTTCACCTGCTTTTCCTTCACGGATATCGGCTAATGCCGCATCAATCGCTGAGATTCCTGAATTGGATTTTGGCGACAAGCATAAATCAATCACTGCATCGGCTAACGGAATTCGGGCTTCGGGAAAGCCTAGTTTTTCAGCCGCCTGAACAGCGGTTACCGTACGGGCAGCTGCAGCAGGATTTCCTAAGCCAATATCTTCATAGGCGACGACCATTAACCGACGACAAATAATCGGTAGATCGCCCGCTTCAACTAAACGGGCGAGATAATGCAAAGCCGCATCCACGTCACTACCGCGTATGGATTTTTGAAAGGCAGAAATAACATCATAATGGGCATCGCCGTCTTTGTCATGGGTCAAGGCCTTTCTCTGAACACACTCTTCTATCACAGACAAAGTCAATACAATTTTTCCATTGGCATCTTCCGGCGTAGACTTTACTGCAAGCTCTAGACCATTTAAGGCACTGCGTAAATCCCCGTTGGTTGCGCGCGCTAAATGCTGCAGTGCATTCTCTTCTAAAACTACTGGGTACTTACCTAAGCCACGTTCTTGATCGGATAACGCAGCTTGAATGGCTTCTTTAATATCTGTTTCAGATAAGGGAGTAACTTCAAAAATTTGCGTTCGACTACGGATCGCCGGATTAATCGTAATATAAGGATTTTCGGTTGTTGCGCCAATCATAATAATGCGGCCGTTTTCTAAATGCGGCAATAAAAAATCCTGTTTGGTCTTATCCAGTCGGTGAATTTCATCTAATAACAAAATGACTGTGCCGCTCATTTTGGCTTCTTCAGCGACAATCTGCAGGTCTTTTTTTGTGTCCGTTGCGGCATTTAACATCCGAAAGGCGTAATTGGTTGAACCAGCGATCGCACTGGCAATGCTGGTTTTGCCAGTACCAGGAGGGCCGTATAAAATCATCGAAGAAAGCATCTTGGCTTCAACCATTCGACGAATAATTTTTCCAGGACCAACCAGCTGTTTTTGCCCAACGACTTCATCTAAATTGCGTGGTCGCATACGATAAGCTAACGGTTTTTGCATCGTTGGACCTCCTTTTTTTCTTTCTGTATACCTCATTATATCATATTGAACGTACGTTTGCATTGGTCGCAGGTTAATAGTAAAATAAAGGATAAAGTGAAGTCCAATCCGTGTTTATCCATCCTAATTGTTAATTAATTTCATGGATAAAAGCCCTCGATTCGTGTATCATAGAAAGTGGTGAAAAAATGAGGGAAACAATTAATTATTTTAATACGAAATCAACAGAAGAAATCGCGCAATTTTTATTGGGCATGTATTTAGAACATACAACAGAAGCGGGAATTCTTGCTGGCTACATCGTTGATGCGGAAGCTTATCTGGGACCGGAGGATGAAGCAGCACACAGCTTTGGCTTACGTAATACACCCAGATTAAAAGCAATGTATGATGAGCCGGGAACGATTTATTTATATACGATGCATACGCATTTGATCCTAAACATGGTTACACAGGAAAAAGGCAAGCCACAGGGAGTGATGATTCGTGCGATAGAGCCGGTGCACGGAGTTGAGCAGATGGCTGAAAATCGCAACGGCAGAATTGGCTTTGAACTTTCCAATGGTCCCGGAAAATTAGTTCGGGCAATGGGCATTACCAAAGAATTATATGGACAATCTATTTTTAACAGCTCGTTGCGGATCGTACCGCAAAAACGGAAGTACCCAAAAAAGATCTTAGCTTTACCGCGTATCGGCATTCCCAACAAAGGCATTTGGACCGATCTGCCTTTAAGATATGCGGTTTCAGGAAATCCTTATATTTCAAAACAAAAACGAAGTCAAATTGATCAACAGTCATTCGGCTGGAAGGAAGAAAATTAATGAAAAAAGCAACCATGCTTACTTATCTAGATCAACAATTAACCAAGAAAATAACCGAATATGATGTAGCCTTGGACTGGGATACTAAAAATCATACCATTGAAGTAGTGTTCCGCCTCTTCGCTGAAAATAAAGAAAACGAGCAGATTGATGATGCTGCAGGAACCGTTTCTGCTGAGGACATTATCGAGTTTGAGGATGGCGTATTGTTTTATCATCCGGAAAAATCGGTTTTTGATGAAGAGGACTTTTTGGCTGTAATTCCCTATGAAGGAAAAAAAGGCTTGAAAAAATCACTGCTTGATGGTTTTGTAGATTATTTAAATGAGGTATTGGCAGAAGGACAAAGTGATTTGCTTGATTTTTTAGCTGACAACGAACAAGAAGTTTTTGAATTGAACTGGTCAAATGAAGCGTTTGATGCAGCCGTAAAAAAATATCACACAGCCGATAGCGATCCTGATATCGCTTATCCGAGCTATTAGAAAGGAAGTGATTCTGTGAAGTGGACTGAAGTGAAAGTTGAAACGGCCAGTGAGGCAGTTGAGGCAATTTCCAATATCATGATGGAAGCCGGTGCCAGCGGAGTAGCGATTGAAGACGCGTTGGATGTGGAGAATTTTAAGAGCGATCTTTATGGCGAAATTTTAGACAAGGAGCAGTTTACCCATATTAAAGAAGGCGCTTTGGTGATGGCTTATTTTCCTGAAACAACCTTTTTACCTGAAATTTTGCCATTTATCAAAGAAAGTATCTGTCATTTACCGGAATTCGGCCTAAGCATTGGCAAAAATGAAGTTACTGTCAGTGAGGTAGCTGAAAGTGACTGGGCGACTGCCTGGAAAAAATATTACCATCCCGTACGAGTAACACGCTTTTTAACAATTGTCCCTAGCTGGGAAAAGTATGAAGCCAAGGACGCGGCGGAAAAAATTATTACGTTGGATCCGGGTATGGCGTTTGGAACGGGAACGCATCCGACCACACGTCTGACTTTGCAGGCGCTGGAAACTGTGCTGCGCGGCGGGGAAACTTTACTGGACGTAGGTACTGGTTCTGGCGTATTGAGTATTGCCAGTAAGTATTTAGGCGCGAAACAGGTTTATGCTTATGATCTTGATGAAGTTGCTGTTAATGCAGCTCAGGAAAATATGGACATGAATCCAGTCGCTGAAGATGTTCAAGTGTCAGCCAACGATCTGTTAAACGGCATAACGATAGAAGCAGACGTAATTGTAGCGAATATTTTAGCGGATATCATTGTTTTAATGATTGACGATGCTTGGCGGTTATTGAAAAACGATGGCACCTTAATTATTTCGGGCATTATCGCAGAGAAAAAAGCGATGATTTTAGAAAAATTGACAGAAACAGGCTTCCTTGTTGATCAAATTTTCCAGCAAGGAGACTGGTATGCCATTATTCTAAAGAAAACTGAGGAAGAATAAGATGCAGCGTTATTTTATAAAAGAACCTTATCAGTTACAAAAGCAGTACATCATTACGGGTGAGAATTATCATCATATTGTACGTGTGATGCGAATGGCGCCAAAAGAGCAAGTATATCTCGCTTTTATCGATCAAGTAGCGATAGTGGCTGAAATTACAGAAATTACAGAAGACACGGTTTATTTAAAAGAGCTGCGCAAGGAATTGACGGAAAAAGAATTACCTGTTCAGGTCACGATCGCCTGCGGTCTGCCCAAGGGCGACAAATTAGAATGGGTGGTACAAAAAGGCACGGAATTAGGAGCGCATCGCTTTATTGGTTTTCCGGCGAAGTCTTCTGTGGTTAAATGGGATCATAAAAAAATGACCAAAAAGACGGAACGCTTCAATAAAATTGCAACAGAAGCTGCTGAGCAATCACATCGTCAGTTTGCGCCAAGTGTTGTATTATTAGAGAATAGGCAGCAGCTTGTCGCGCTTTTTTCTAGTTACGATCAGGTCTTGGTGGCCTATGAGGAATCTGCCAAAGAAGGGGAACGCAGCCGTTTTGCTTCTGTTTTGGCAGACATGAGTGCTGGAGAGTCGCTTTTGGTTGTTTTCGGACCGGAAGGCGGTTTTGCGCCGGATGAAATAGTACAATTTCAGGCAGCTGGTGCGCAGATTTGTGGATTGGGGCCGCGAATTTTACGGGCTGAAACTGCGCCATTATACGTGTTAAGTGCAGTAAGCTATCATTTTGAATTAGTGTGAACGGGGGCAATATATGGAGTTAGAGTTGGAAAGACTTTCAATTATGTTAGTGGATTCGTCATTGAGTGATCAAGCATTTAAAGAAGAAATTCTGTTTCTAAAGGAGTTTCCGATTCGCTCAATCTTTGTTTTGCCTTATAATGTGGCAAGAGCAAAGCAGCTTTTAGCGGGGACAAAAATCAATGTTGGCAGTTTTGTTGATTTTCCATTAGGTGCCGGAACTTTAGCCAAAAAAGCATTTGAAACGGGACGCTTGTATAAAGATGGAGCAACCGATGTTTTTGTAACCATGGGACCAGAGCAGCTGGCTCAATGGGGGAATTCCAATTATCAGGTATTAGAGCAGCTTTCTTTTGGACATGGGGTGCTGGGTTATTTTATCGATAGCGGGAAAATTACGGAAGCACAAAAGAAGAATTTGATCAATGATCTAAGCAAACAGCAGGTAAGACACTTTTCACTAGGTCTGGATTTAACAATGGAGCAAGCAATTGCTGATATGAGCTTGTTTCATACAGGACGCAATCGGGCAATGTTTTTTCAAGTCAATGTTAAAGCACCGACCTTGATGGAAATTGAGCTTTTATTTCAAGCAGGAGCAACCCAGATCGGAATTGCCAACGGTCGGGAAATTCTACCGTTGATTACAAAAATGGATCAGACGTGAGGAATTGAAAATCTGGGATTTTTTAGTATAATGAGTATGTTGAAAGTGCTACTGTTTCAAGTGGTACTTTTCTTTTTTTAAATAAGTGATTTAGATACATAATCAATAAAAATTTAACCAACAGAGCAGATCGTAAGTTTGGAAGCTTAACATAGAATCAAGTGAATTAACGGATGATCAGTTTTAAGGAGTGAGAAACATGCCAAAAGAAGAAATCATGACAGGTCCCGGAGTCATAAAAATAGTGTCCAAATATATGGCACCAAACCATGTTGCTTTTGTACAGAAAGCCTGTGATTATGCAGAAAAAGCGCATGCTGGTCAAGTTAGACAGTCGGGAGAGCCTTATTTTATTCATCCGATACAGGTAGCCGGTATTTTAGCAGAGCTGCGGATGGACCCGCATACAATTGCGACGGGTTTTTTACATGACGTCGTTGAAGACACCGATGTGACTTTGGAGGATTTAAAGAAGGAATTCGGTGTCGATGTAGCCATGCTGGTGGATGGTGTGACCAAATTAGGAAAAATAAAATACAAATCACATGAGGAACAACTAGCAGAGAATCACCGCAAAATGCTGTTGGCGATGGCTCAGGACTTGCGGGTTATTATGGTAAAGCTGGCCGATCGTCTGCACAATATGCGTACGTTAAAGCATCTACGTGAGGATAAACAGCGCAGAATCGCTCAGGAAACACTGGAGATCTACGCGCCATTAGCTCACCGCTTAGGGATCAGCCGTATTAAATGGGAGCTGGAAGATACCGCTTTACGTTATATCAATCCAAATCAATACTATCGGATTGTAAATTTAATGCAAAGCAAACGGGATGAACGCGAAGCTTATGTCGAAGAAGCCGTGGAAGATATTCGTCTGGCGACAGAAGAACTGGAAATTTACGCTGAAATCTATGGCCGTCCGAAGCATATTTATTCTATTTATCGCAAAATGAAGGATCAGAAAAAGCAATTCAATGAAATCTACGACTTGCTGGCGATTCGGGTTATAGTGGATTCGATTAAGGATTGTTACGCTGTTTTAGGTGCGATTCATACTAAATGGACACCGATGCCCGGACGTTTTAAGGACTATATTGCGATGCCTAAAGCTAATATGTATCAATCGCTGCATACAACTGTTATTGGTCCTAGCGGGAATCCGATTGAGGTACAAATCCGGACCCATGAAATGCACCAAATTGCTGAATTCGGGGTTGCTGCTCACTGGGCTTACAAAGAAGGGAAGACAGAGAAAGTTGAAGAAGATACGGATACGAAGCAATTAAGCTGGTTCCGTGAAATTCTTGAGCTGCAGGATGAAAGCTATGATGCTTCTGACTTTATGGAAAGCGTAAAGGGTGATATTTTCAGCGATAAGGTTTATGTATTTACCCCAACTGGTGAAGTGACAGAGCTGCCAAAAGGCTCCGGACCGCTGGATTTTGCATATAGCGTGCATACCGAAATTGGCAACAAAGCAACGGGCGCCAAAGTCAACGGCAAAATGGTGCAGTTGGATTACACGCTGAAAAACGGGGATATTGTTGAGGTTCTGACCTCACCAAATTCCTTTGGACCAAGTCGTGACTGGTTAAAAATGGTAGCAACCAGCAAAGCCAAAAATAAAATTAAACGCTTTTTCAAAGTACAGGATCGGGAAGTTAATATTATTAAAGGTCATGACGCGATCAGCAAGTTTTTGACCGAACAAGGCTTTACTCCTAAAGAATATCTAAGCAAGACGAAAATTGCGGAAGCCTTGGATCGCTTTAATTTTCAAACAGAGGACGATCTTTATGCAGCAGTCGGCTATGGTGAAATTAGCGCTCAAATGGTTGCGAATCGTCTAACTGAAAAGGAACGAAAAGAGCAGGAAAAAGAGCGCCAAAAGCAAGAAGCAGAAGAGCTAATGACACAACCGGTTAAAAAAGAAGCACCCAAAATGAAAGTTCGCCATGAAGGCGGAATTGTCATTCAGGGTGTGGAAAATTTATTGGTACGTATCAGTCGCTGTTGTAATCCAGTGCCGGGAGATGAAATTGTCGGTTATATTACTAAGGGGCGTGGCGTATCTATTCACCGGGCGGATTGTCCAAACGTGCAGCATCAGGAAGAATTGGCGCAGCGCTTGATCGAGGTTGAGTGGGAGGATACCGAGCATTCAACGAAAGAATACGATGCCGATCTGGAAATTTACGGCTACAACCGCAGCGGTTTATTAAATGACGTTCTGCAGGTGATCAGCTCTATGACGAAAAATTTGGTTAGCGTTGAAGCAAAACCAACGAAAAATAAAATGGCGATGATTCACATTACGGTCAAAATTCAAAACTTGGCTCATTTGAAAACGATCGTTGATAAAATCAAAAATATTCCGGATGTTTATAACGTTCGGCGAACCAATGGCTAGGAGGACGAGGTGTGAAAGCTGTTATTCAAAGAGTCTCTCAGGCACAGGTTAGCATTGACGGAGAAACGGTTGGTAGCATCGCCCAAGGCTTTATGATTTTATTAGGCATTCATGAAGCGGATACGACAGAAGATGTTGCTTATCTCGTTCGTAAAATCAGTAAGTTGCGTGTATTTGAGGACAATGACGGAAAAATGAATGTAAGTATTCAAGAGGTCAAGGGCAGTATTTTAAGTATTTCCCAATTTACTCTTTATGCTGAAACAAAAAAAGGGAACCGTCCCAGCTTCATAGAAGCGGCACGACCGGAAAAAGCGATTCCGTTGTATGAGTTATTTAACGAACAGCTGGCGCAGCAGGAAATTCCTGTAGAAACCGGCAGGTTCGGGGCAGATATGGCTGTATCTTTAGTTAATGACGGGCCTGTAACGATTATTATTGATACAAGAGAGAAGTAATTAAATAACTGCTATTTCACGCAAAATAACGTGTAGAAATGGCAGTTATCTTTTTATCAAAAATATGAATAAAGAAAATTTTATAGGTAAAACTCGAATAAACGGGAACTGAAAATCAGTTTTTTGGTTTAACCTCTTTTTTTTATAGTATAATGAGTGAGAATTTGACTGAAAGCGGGAAGGATGGATACAATGGGGAAAATCAGAATTAATAATATGAAATTTTACACTAAAAATGGTGTTTTGCCGCAAGAACGCATCTTAGGTCAACAGCTGGAAGTTGACGTGGAGCTGCGCTTACCGTTGGAAACAGCAGGTAAAACCGATAATGTGGAGGACACTGTCAGCTATGCGCTGGTAAATGATCAAATCGCGCAACGTTTAAGCAATCATTCCTATAATTTAATCGAAGCAGTTGCTTCAGCGATTTTAGATGATATTGAAGCCGCACATGGTGCAGTGCTTGAAAGCGCGCTTGTTCGTGTTCGAAAATACAGCGTGCCGATGCCGGGGATTTTTGATAATGTGGAAATTGAAATGGAAAGAGCCTTCAAATGAAAAAAGCATATTTAGCTTTAGGCAGCAATTTGGGTGATCGTTTGTTAACCTTACAAAAAGCAACAGCATTGCTGGAGCAAGATGCAAAGATCCATGTGCTTGCTAAATCAAAGCTCTATGAAACGCTGCCTTATGGAGAGGTTCCTCAGGATAATTATTTAAATGCAGTGCTGCAAATTGAAACAGCTTATGAACCTTTTGAATTGCTGGCACATACCCAAGAAATTGAAAAAAAGTTAGGCAGAGAACGTTTGATTCATTGGGGACCTAGAACCTTAGATATTGATATTTTGCTCTTGGATGGGGTACAAATGAACACGTCAACCTTAACAATTCCACATGCAGAAATGTTTAAACGCTCATTTGTGCTAATTCCTTTAGCGGATGTCTATGAAGAAAACACTCTTCAAGGGAAAACCTTTAATGAATGGATTGAAGCAACCGGTAATCGGGAAGAAGTGCTGACAAATGGAGAAAGTTGGTAAAGAAATGGAAGAAAAACAACAACAAATAATCGAAGCTGCTGTGAAGCAGATCTTACTGGCTATTGGGGAAGATCCAGAACGTCCCGGCGTGAAAAATACACCGAAGCGGGTGGCAAAAATGTATGGAGAAGTATTTGCTTCTTTGACGGAGCCTGAATTTGACGATTATGCTCTTTTTGATAGCTTAAATACGGATGATATGGTGCTGGTAAAAGATATCCAGTTTTACTCAATGTGTGAACATCATCTGCTGCCGTTTTTCGGGAACGTCCACATTGCGTATGTGCCTGATCAAAAGAAAGTTTTAGGACTGAGCAAGCTGCCTCGTTTGGTGAATTATTGTGCTAAACGTCCAAGCGTGCAGGAGGATTTAACCATCATGATTGCTGACAAGCTGGTAGCAAATGTACCGGTGAAAGGTGTTGCTGTAGCTATTGAAGCAGAGCATATGTGTATGACGATGCGTGGCGTAAAATCTCCTCATAGCGTAACGAAGACGTTTCATTATCAGGGTGTATTTAAAACCGATCCGGAACGTAAACGTGATTTTTTACGTGCCATTCAATCATAAGGAATGAAAACGATGGAGATAATTGTCGGTACAACCAATCAGGGGAAATTGAAGGAAATGCAGCTGGCTTATGCAGAACAGGCAATCGCCTTTCGTTCGTATGCTGACTATACAAGTAAACAGATTTTAGTCGAAGAAACAGGACAAACCTATGCCGAAAATGCACTGCTCAAAGCACGAACCTACGCAAAGGAGCTGGGGCTGCCGGTCTTAGCCGATGATGGAGGCTTGGAAATTCAGGCTTTTCCAACCATTTTAGGAATTAGAACGGCACGTTTTTTTCCAAAACAGGCAACCGATAGTCAAAAAAACCAACAGTTGCTGGCACTTTTTGATCAACAGCCGGACTTGCCTCGCGAGATTACACTGCAAGCTGTGCTAGCCTATGCCCAGCCGAATGGAGAATATTTTCTTATCCAAGAAAAATTAAGCGGAACCTTAGCTGAACAAGAAACCGGTGAGCTGGGGTATGGCTTTGACAAAATTTTTTACATTCCTGCGTTGAAAAAAACATTGGCTCAGTTGCCTGAAAAGCAGCGCAATGATCTAAGTCCAAGAATTTCAGCATTAAGAGCGATGATGAAACAGTTGAAGGAGCATGGGGATGAGTGAGAATTTTTTCAAAAAAGAGCAAACACAAATCATGGGAATTTTAAACGTTACGCCTGATTCCTTTTCAGATGGCGGTCATTATCAGCAGTTGGATGCTGCGCTTTATCAGTGTGATGATATGCTGAAAAACGGTGTAGATATTATTGATATCGGCGGTCAGTCTACTCGGCCAGGCTATCAGGAAGTGACGCCCGCAGAAGAGAAAGCCCGAATTTTACCAGTGATTCAAGCGATAAAGAAACGAACAACGATTCCGTTGTCAGTCGATACCTATTTTCCGGAAGTTGCTCAAGCAGCCTTGGATCTCGGGGTAGAAATCATCAATGACATCAAAGGTCTGGATACAGAAGGCATGCTGAAAGTCGCACTTCAGTATCCGGCTTCTGGTTTGATTATTATGCATTCAAGACCAAGAAGGAAGGCTGTAACGGTCGAGGAAGATATTCAGCAGTTTTATCAGGAAAAAATTTCTGTTTGTGAACAAGTCGGCATTGCCAGAGAGCGTCTTTGCTTTGATCCGGGGATTGGCTTCGGTAAAACCTTAGCTGAAAATATCGAGATTCTAAAAACGCCCGAACATTTTCGTTATCAGGACATTCCGCTGCTTTATGGGGTATCAAGAAAACGAACGATTGGCAGTTTAACAGATGAAGCTGATCCCTTAGCACGCGATTTTGGTTCAGTTACTGCTTCTTTGTATGCTGCTGATCGAGGCGTAGAAATCGTTCGTGTTCATAATGTCAAAGGAATGAAGGATGCATTAAAGGTTTGGCAGGCATTGAAAGATAACTGAAAAAATGTGAAAAAATTCATTACTATACGCAATGGACCAATTTCCGCTTGACTTTGAGGAGAGATTCTAGTAATTTATAGATAATATCTAATAAAATCGATGAAAGAACGAGTAGATTTCCTACAAATAGTAAAAGAGAAGACTGCCGCGGCTGAAAGCAGTTTCGTTTGAGAAATTGAAAGACATTCTGGAGATGAACGGAGGAAAAGCCGTTCCGTAGCGAGCGTTAATCGTTTAAGGAAAGAGAAATCTTTCAAATATAGGTGGTACCGCGTGTGACTTTTCACTCGCCCTTGTCTAAGACAAGGGCGAGTTTTTTATTGTGATTTGCATAATCTTGACGTGTAAAAGCTATATAATCTGAACAGTAGCCGAAACCTCTCGCTTTAATGTGGATTACAACCAACAATAGCTAAAAATTTATCTATAGTATTTTAGATAATGATTGATAAATTAGGAGATGAAAAAGAATGAGTTATCAAAAACCAAAGGGCACCAACGACTTATTACCTGGAACTTCTGAAAAGTGGCAGTTTATTGAGGAAACAGCCCGTTTGATTTTTCGGGATTATCAATATGAAGAAATCCGTACCCCGATCTTTGAGCATTACGAAGTGATTTCCCGCAGTGTGGGCGATACAACTGATATTGTTTCCAAGGAAATGTACGATTTTTATGATAAAGGCAAGCGCCATATTACTTTACGTCCGGAAGGAACAGCGCCAATTGTCCGTTCTTTCGTGGAACACAAATTATTTGGCCCGGAATTTGCTAAACCCTACAAAACGTATTACATGGGACCGATGTTCCGGTATGAACGTCCACAGGCAGGGCGTTTGCGACAGTTTCATCAAATTGGGGCAGAAGCCTTTGGCAGTGTCAATCCGGCAGTAGATGTGGAAAGTATGGCAATGGCTTTAGATTTTTTCAAACAGCTGGGGATTCAACAAATTCGTTTAGTAATTAATTCCTTAGGCGATAAAGCAACTAGAAAAGCCTATCGTCAAGCACTTATTGATTATTTAGAGCCAAAACAAGAAGAGTTAAGCGAAGATTCTAAACGCCGTCTGCATGAAAATCCGCTGCGTGTCCTTGACAGTAAAGATAAAAAGGATCGCGCGATAGTTGTTGATGCACCATCCATTCTGGATTATTTGAGTGATTCTTCGAAAGCACATTTTGAAACAGTAAAAGCGATGCTTGATGCGTTGGCTATTCCGTATGAAGTCGACAGCAACATGGTGCGCGGCTTGGATTACTACACAGATACTATTTTTGAAATTATGAGCGATGCACCTGGTATGGGGGCGCAATCTACAATTTGTGCGGGCGGACGTTATAACGGTCTCGTCGAGGAACTTGGCGGACCCGAAACACCTGGATTTGGCTTTGCGCTGGGGATTGAACGTGTATTGATGACCATGGAAGCTGAAGAAGTGGTGATTCCGGTAATTAATGAAATTGATGCGTATATTGTTGGCATCGGCAGTGAAACTAATGCGGAAGCCTTGAAATTAGTACAAGCCATTCGCGGTTTTGGTTTTTCAGCAGATCGTGATTTTATGAACCGCAAGCCTAAGGCACAATTTAAAACAGCGGACAAAGCAAATGCGAAGCTGGTCTTGACAATTGGCGAGAGTGAATTAACAGACGGCATTGTAAAGGTAAAGGCAATGGCTACGCGGAATGAAAAGACTTTTGCTTTAACAGATATCTATGAACGCTTTGATGAAGTGTATGACGAAATGCTGACCGTAGCATTTGAAGAATGAAATAGAAAAAAATGAAGAGGAGTAACACTGATGACAAAACGAACAACATATTGCGGCGAGATTTCTGCCGATTTAGCAGGACAGGTAATTACATTAAAAGGCTGGGTACAAAAACGTCGTGATTTAGGCGGAGTTATTTTTATCGATTTGCGTGATCGTGAAGGGATCGCTCAGGTTGTTTTCAATCCGGCACATTCAAAAGAAGCATGGGAAATTGCGGATAAATGCCGCAGCGAATACGTGATTGAAATTACCGGTGAGCTGACTTATCGGGACAAAGAAGCAATTAATCCTAAAATGAAAACAGGCGAATTTGAAGTAATGGCGACAGCAATTACCATTTTAAATACAGCTAAAACCCCGCCATTTTTAATTGAAGATGAAAACAATGTGGGAGATGAGCTACGCTTAAAATATCGTTATTTAGATCTGCGCCGTCCGAAAATGACTGCCAATCTAAAGTTGCGCCACCAAGTGACGAAAACTATTCGTCATTATTTAGACAATACGGACTTTATTGATATTGAAACACCTTATTTAGGCAAATCATCGCCGGAAGGTGCGCGTGATTATTTAGTGCCTTCTCGTGTGCATGCAGGTCATTTTTATGCCTTGCCACAATCACCACAAATTTTTAAACAATTACTAATGAATGCAGGCTTCGATCGTTATTATCAAATCGTTCGCTGCTTCCGTGATGAAGACTTACGTGGGGATCGCCAACCGGAATTCACCCAAGTAGATATCGAAACAACCTTTTTAACGCCGGAAGAAATCCAAACAATGACGGAAGAAATGCTGGCAAAAGTTATGCGCGAAACGAAAGGCATCGAAGTAACCTTGCCATTCCCGCGCATCAGCTATGACGAAGCAATGGCTCGTTTCGGCAGCGACAAGCCGGATACCCGCTTTGATATGGAACTTATTGATATTGCAGATGTAGTGAAAGATGTCGATTTTAAGGTGTTCCAAATGGCTCTGCAAAATGGCGGTCAAGTGAAGGCGCTAAATGCCAAGGGTGCAGCAGATAAGTATTCTCGTAAAGACATGGATAACTTAGCCACTTATGTCAGCCAATTCGGTGCTAAAGGCTTAGCTTGGTTAAAAGTGGAAGAAGATGGCTTAAAAGGTCCGATTGCGAAGTTCTTAACGGAAGTATCTGATGAGCTAATCAAAGCGACAAATGCTGAAGTAGGCGATATCTTAATGTTTGGTGCCGATAAACCAGAAGTTGTAGCGGCAGCATTAGGCGCTATCCGTTCACGCTTAGGAAAAGAATTGGGTTTAATTGATGAATCAAAATTCAACTTCCTTTGGGTCGTTGACTGGCCGTTGTTTGAATATGATGAAGAAGCGGGCCGTTATGTTTCAGCTCACCATCCATTTACTCAGCCAAAAGAAGCGGATGTGCCGTTACTTTCAACTGATCCTGCAAAAGTTTACGCAGAAGCTTATGATATTGTCTTGAACGGCTATGAGCTTGGCGGTGGTTCATTACGGATTCATAAACGTGAATTACAGGAAAAAATGTTTGAAACCTTAGGCTTTACAAAAGAAACAGCACAAGAACAGTTTGGTTATCTGCTGGATGCTTTGGATTATGGCTTCCCTCCACATGGCGGCATTGCTTTAGGACTGGATCGTCTGGTAATGCTATTAGCAGGTGAAAACAATATTCGTGACGTGATTGCCTTCCCTAAAAACGGGAAAGCCGCTGATCCGATGACAAGCGCGCCAAGCACAGTTTCACCGTTACAATTATTTGAATTAAACATTGATGTAACGGCTGTGGATGAATAAAAACTAAAATACCTGCTAAAAGCTGTTCAATTAACAGCTTTTAGCAGGTATTTTTTAGACATAATCTTGAACAGCTGTTTTACTTTTAACGGCTTGCGAAAAATCAGTAAAGATTCGTTGGGTAAGGTCAATGCCTTTTTCTTTAGAAATGTACCAACACAATACTTGGAACGGTACGATGGCTAAATAAGGAGCTTTGTACTCATCCTCGCAAATGCCTAAAGCCAGCTCAAAGTCATCTTCGGGTATCACTTTACGCAGAGAAATCGTAAAAACATGCTTTGTGTGCTTTTGTTCATAAGCTTTCAATAAGCCAGCTTTTTCAATAACGTCTGATTGCGCCGGTGTATCAATAAAAAAGAGCCGATGCTGAGGATTGATTTCTAAATATGGTCCGTGCATAAACGCTTCCAGTTCGACGCCTTGAGAGGGAACACGAATCGTTTCAGAAAACTTGGTTTCCATTTCTTGAGCGGTGCCAACAGCTGGTCCGTAAGCGATGGCAGAAAAGCGGGGAGCTTCTTTAAAATCAGCACGATGTTTTTCAAAAAAGATCAACGTTCTTTCAATCGCCGCACCAAATTGCTTCGTCAGCTTTTTGAAAGCAGCCAATTCCATAGCTTCATCTGCTTCTGAAAGCAGCTGGTTTTTAACCGCTATCCTCAGGCCTAAAAGCATGAGGTTTAAAACGGTCGCAGAAAAACCTAGTGTAACATAGCCGACTCTTTCACGCCCGGACAAAATATCCAAGGTGGAGCTGGTTGCTTGTGTAATTTCACTATCGGGTATGCTCGTTACAGCCATTGTGTGAACAGCGTGATGCGCGGCAACTTTTTGCATTGCTTCAATGGTTGAGGTGCTTTGACCACTTTGGGAAATCCCTATAACGACTTGTAGCTCCGGATCAATGGTTTCGTAATGAGAAAAATTGTACGGCTCTTGAATATCCAGTTTAATTTGCGCTGTTTTTTCCATATAGTATTTTGCGCTTTGAGCAGCGTTGATACTAGAACCGGTTCCTAGAACTAACCATTTTTGAGTGGTAATGTCCAAACCAGTCAGTGCACGATCAATATTATTAGGATATTGCGCTAAGATAGCGCTCAACGTTTCTTGTTCTTGTAAAATGTAAGTTAGCATTGTTGGTTTTTCTAACATGAGAAGGCTCCTTTATTGAAATAATTAGAAAGAAAATTGGCGATACCGTCTGCTTCATTTGTATCGGTAACATGAGTTGCCGCAGCTTTTACAGAATCTTCTGCATTCCCCATGGCCACGCTGATACCAGAGGCTTGCAGCATTTCGATGTCATTTTGACCATCACCAAAGCTGATAATTCGTTCAGTCGGAATGGTTAGTTTCTTTTGTATTGCCTGAATCGCAGTAGCTTTACTAATCCCTTTTGGAATCAGTTCAAGATTATTGAAATAAGAAGAGGAAACGGTCAGTAGCTCACTTTTTTGTAAGATTTCTTTTAGTTGATTTAATGCAACTAGATCGGTTTCAGAAATGACAATGCCATTAACGATCGCTTGATGATGCATGAGCAAATCGTCCAAAGAGCGCAGGGCGATAAAATCCTTTTCCCGAGTATTGGCAATTCTTGCCTGATCCTTTTGAGTGAAATAATCCGGTAAATCGGAGGTATAAAAAACAGTATGCTCGCCAAAAAAGAACACTGGCAAAGAAAGCTCTGCTGCAGTTGTGTAAATTAGTGACAGTGCCTCAACGGATAATTGCTGTTTAACCAATTGCTTATTGATAGAATAGATGCTGCCGTTTGAAGCAACGACCTGTGTCTGATCACTGAGTGTTTCAGCAATTGAAGCGGCAGAAGAAAATTTTCGTCCAGTGGCGACATAAAACAAATGGCCTTCCTTTTGTAACTTAGTAATCACTCTTTTAGTTTTTAGCGATATGTTTTGCTGATTATCAACTAAAGTTCCGTCAATGTCCATAAAAATCAAATGTTTTTCCATTGAATTAGTTCTCCCTTTTTATGCCGCATGATTCACGAATAATCAAATCTGGAGAATGTGTTTTAAACTGCTCCACGGCTTCTTCATTAATCAATTCTAATAAGCGTTCAACGGCAATCCTGCCCAGATAAGAATTATGCTGATCGACAGTGGTAATTCGCGGTGTTTGATATTCGCCATTAGGAAACGCATCACAGCTGACCAAGGCGATGTCTTTTGGACAAGAGAGCTGATGATCCTTCAACGCTCGAAAGGCACCCAGCGCCACATGATCATTAATCGCTAAAACCGCATCCGGAAGTTCAGCTTTTTCTTGAATCAATTGCGTCATACTGTTGTAGCCATCGATGGTGTAAAAATCGCTTAAAAACAGTAAAGATTCATCGAAGGATGCATACAGCGAAACAGCTTTTTTAAAAGCAGCTACCCTTTGTGTCGTTATCTTGATGTCAGCCTCACCGCCAATAAAACCAATTGATCGATTTCCTAATGCAAGTAAATGCTGCGTAGCTAAAAAGACGCCCTTTTCCAGATCCCGTTCAACAAAATAAGCGTCACAATTCTTTTGCTGCTGTCCGACAATCAAGACTGGAATCTGGTTATTTAATTGATTCAACGCCTGTAAGTAAGCTTCATTCGGCTCATCCTTATCAATTTCTCCCCCAAGAATAATAACACCATCTACTTTTTTCTCTAAAATCGTGCGAAAAGTATTTTGTTCGGTGAAACTACTGTTTTCCTGTTTATTAGGTCCGGCGGTCATTGTATTGAAAAGTAATAAGGAATAATCAAAACGTTGACTAGCCAGTTCAATTTCAGAGACCAAAGCAGTAAAGTAGGGATTAGAAATATCAGGAACTAGTACAGCCAATGTCTGTGTTTTGTTTGATACCATTCCTCGTGCCAGCATGCTGGGCTGAAAGCCTTCTTCTTTTATAATCTTTTGAACTTTTAATCGCTTGCTGGGTGAAACGGAGGGATGATTATTTAATACCCGTGACACAGTGGAAACAGAAACGCCACTTTTTTTAGCAATTTCTTTAATTGTGATATTTTTTTTCATAGATTTGACCTCCCAGTAGTAGTTTATGCTAGTTATGAATAAAAATCAAGAATAATTTGATAACGTTACCAAAAACTTTAATTTAGGTGTTGACATGGATAAATTCATCGTATATGATGAGTTTGTCAAATAAATAAAACGCATACATTTGGTAACGTTATCAGATAGACTTAGAGGTGAAAGAATGCAAGAAACAGTTTTAGCCGTAGATTTAGGCGGCACCAAGATTCTGGTTGGAGAAGTGACCAAAGATGGAGAAATAATAGCAAGTAAGAAGTATCCATCTGATACATCCAATCAGCGGGCGGCTACGGAAAAAATTAAATCAGCCATAGCGGACTATTTGGAGGAGCATCCTTCGACGAGACAAATTACAGGAGTCGGTGTTTGCGTGGTTGGACGTGTAGACACGGAAAAAGGAGAGTGGCTGGAGATTTATCCGGGGCTGTCTGAACGCTTATTTTTAGCTCAAGAGATTGAAACTGCTTTTGGTTTTCCATGTAGTATTACGAATGATGTTTCCAGTGCTGCAATCGCAGAGAATCAGCTGGGGATAGGACGAAAAACGGATCATTTTATTTATATTAACATCGGCACCGGTATCGCTGCTCGTGTAGTATCACAAGGAAAAATCATCAGCGGCGGGCATTTTAATGCCGGAGAAGTCGGGCATATGGTTGTTGATATAACCAGTCAAGAGGAATGTCCTTGCGGCAGAAAAGGGTGTGTAGAGCTGTTTGCTTCTGGATTGGGTATGCATAAACAAGCGCTAAATGCTCATTGGCGTTATCCGGAAACGATTCTTGATATTCGCAAGGAGCGACGTATCGGTTTCGATGAATTAATGGAAGCGTATGAAAAAAAGGACGGATTAGCTCGTTATGTAGTGGATTTAGCTTTGAAATCTGCTGCTGCTTTAACCATGAACTTGGTTCGGGTGAGTGATCCTGAAGCCATTGTTTTTGGTGGAGGCGTAATGAGTAATTCTTGGTTTTTGGAAAAAATGGTAACGTTTCTAAATCCTAAAACAATCAGGTTTGTGACGAAAGGAGTAACGATTACTACGTTAGATCCACAAACAATTGCTTTGAAAGGAGCTGCTTTATTGGCAGCGAATCAAATGAACAGGAGGGATAGCTGTGGATAAATTTCAAACATCTTTAATGGAATCGGGTCTGTTACATCGTCCATTAATAGTTGATGATTGTCATTCCTATGAACAGCGACAGCTTGCTAAGGAAATAATCGAAAACTCTCAGCCTTTAATGACAAAAAATACAACTACTTGGCAGCATGAAGGTCGGGGTTCTCTTGAGGTGAGTACAGATACGGTGAAGCTTTCAGGAAGTACGCGGTATTGCGAATGGCCTGATGGGGCTCCGGCCGACGGAGATTATGTAACATTTGGCTCAATCATTGCTCGTTTACCGATTGAGCGTCAGGACTGGTCAGAATACACCCAATTAAAATGCCAAATACGACCGGAGTGCACAAATGTGGTAAATCCCAATGTAGTAATTACTTTGGAAAATGAGGGTGAAATCAAAATTCCCGATATTTATGACAGAGAAGGTACGCATGTGATTAATTTAAAAAATAATCAATGGCAGACTTGTGTGTTAGACATTAGTAACTTACCTAGAGATGTCATTACTGGCTTACGTATTGCAACAGATGCGAACGGTTCTTATATGAATCTGAAGGGAAGTATTTCTTATACTATCAAAGATTTACGCTTAGAAAAAAATAAAAATAATACTGCGGCGAAAGGCTGGCAGCCGAAAGAACAAGCGATCATTTATGCGCATAATGGCTATCACCCAGCGTTCGAAAAAACGGCTCTTATTCGTCAGGAGCAGGAATCAGCAGAATTTTTATTAAAAGAAGCAACGACACATAAAACGATAATACGCAAAGCCGTGGAACCGTTAGCGACAAGTATTGGTGCCTTTGGGTTGTTGGATTTTTCGGAAGTCAACGACACGGGTACGTATTACTTACAGGTTGGAACTATTCAAACAGAGCCCTTCAAGATTGACACGATGTATAAGCTCAACTACGAATCCATTTGGAAATCATTGAATTTTATTTTTTGTGAACGTTGTGGTTGTCCGGTTCATGGCATTCATGGGACTTGTCATGAGGATATTGTGACGGAATACAAAGGAACAACCGTTATTTTTAACGGCGGCTGGCATGATGCGGGAGATTTATCTCAACAGCTAGTTCAAACGGCCGAGGTGACAGCCAGTATTTTTGAAATGGCTGCCCAAGTTCGAGAACAGCAGCCTCAGCTTTATTTACGCTTGCTTGAGGAAGGCGAATGGGGCATTGATTTTATTTTAAAAACGCGGCTTGACGAGGGCGACCGCTTAACAAGTGCCGGCATTACTCGCTGGACGGATAATCGCTTGGGAAATATGGATGATGCTGTACCGAGAATTCATAATAGTCCATACGATAATTTTCTGATTACTGGAATTTTGGCAAAAATTGTTCTTGATTTAGAAAAGACCCACCCACTACGCGAAAAACTGTTGCAAGTCATAAAGGAAGATTATGGCTACGCCTATGAAGGGTTTAAAAAAGCGCCATTTACACATGATCCTGTTTTTTGGGAGCATACGTACAACACCTCAAAAAGCACCTTTTTAGCCACTCTTTCTTGGACTGCCGCTTTGCTGTTTCAGCTGACAACGGAGCCTTCTTATAAAAAGCAGGCGCTGGACTGGTTTGAAGCACTTCTGGCTTGTCAGGAAAGCCAGGGAATTTTACTGAATAATGGTACAAAATTAAAAGGAATGTTTTATCGGGATGAGACGCACAAAGTCTTTCAGCATTTTAATCATCAAGCACGTGAACATATTTTTGCCCAGGCCTTTGAAGAAATGCTGCGGGCTTTTCCGACGCATGAACAGGTCGGATTATGGCAGCAGCGTGCGGAAGCTTATGGAGAGTATCTAGTCTTTTTAAAGGAATTTACAGCACCGTATCCTATGTTTGCCAGCGGGATTTATCGCGCAGATGAATGGCAGGAGCAGGAAAGCTTTTATCGGCAGCATTTGCTAGTGGATAAAGAGGCTGAAACTGCGTATCAGGAACAGCTGCTGCATGGAGTGAAGATTGGTTCTGATTTATATATCAAGCGTTTTCCAGTTTGGTTTTCATTTAGAGGCAACAATGGTGTGCTCTTATCGATGGGCATCAGTGCAGCTATTATCGGACGTCTGACTAATAATCGCTCATTGCTGGAAATGGCTCATGGGCAGTTACATTGGCTGATCGGTAAAAACCCTTTTGGGCAATCGATGATGTATGGAGAAGGCTATGATTATCCACAGCAATACTCTGTCTCTTCTGGAGAAATGATGGGCGAGCTGCCTGTAGGAATGCAGACCTTTGGAAATGAGGATGAGCCATACTGGCCGCAGTTCAATAATGCTACCTACAAAGAAGTTTGGGTTGGGATTGCCGGAAAATGGCTATCATTAACAGCAGAATTAAGCAAATATGATTCAGTTAAAGGAGAATAAATAATGGATAAAGGATCAATGTTCAATAAAGAAGCGTTGGGAGAAAAAATTGCTTTTTATGCAGACAAAATTGCCACCAATCGCTTCATCGCCGCCATTCGTGATGCATTTGCGAGTACGATTCCAATCACGATTGCTGCTGCTCTTTTCTTGTTAATCAACAATGTTTTACTGGCACCAGACACAGGTCTTTTGCGAAATATGCCCGGACATGCATTAATTGCTGAGATTGGAGACCAGGTCTATAATGGTACGCTCGGTGTTTTGGGATTGATGGTGACCTTTTTAATTGGTCTGCGTTTGGCAAAATCTTATGGTAGCGACGGTGCTTTAGAGGCTATTATTGCTTTAGCCTGCTACGTGACTTTAGTTCCGAATGTGATCAATGTGACTGGTTTGGATGGGAAGGATATACAAGCTGCTGGAGCCTTGACGCAAACATATACGAGCGCTTCAGCGATGCTCTTAGGAATTATTGCTGCGATTGTCAGTGTTCCATTAGTGGTGAAGCTTTCAGCAAATAGTAAATTGAAGATAAAAATGCCTGACAGTGTACCGCCGGCTATCGCAAAATCTTTCAACAATCTGATTCCCGCTATTTTTACAGTTTCCTTATTTGCAATTTTTGAAGTAACTTTACGAACACTTAGCGGACATACTGTTCCAGAAGTCGTGGTTACTATACTTCAAGCGCCATTAGTGGGTGGTTTTCAAACGTTGCCCGGAATCTTGTCTTATGTCTTTTTATCAACCTTCGTCTTTATTTTCGGGATTCATGGCGCCTTCGTTTTCGGAGCCATTTCAAGTCCTATTCTTTTGGCTTCTCTACAACAAAATATTGAGGCTATTCAAGCAGGAGCAGGTGCGCCAAATATCGTGACACAGCCCTTTTTAGATGCTTATGTTTACATGGGCGGTGGTGGTACAATGATTTGTCTGGTGATCGCTGTTTTGATTTGGTCAAAACGTGATGATCAGCGAATGATTGCTAAGCTAGGCGGGGTTTCAAGTTTATTTAACATTAGTGAACCCATGATGTTTGGTTTGCCGATTGTCTTTAATCCAGTATATGCGATTCCATTTTGTATTGTTCCAATGGTTTCAACAATTGTTGCTTATATAGCTACCAGTCTGCAGCTGGTTTCGCCTACTTATATCTTAGTGCCTTGGGTAACTCCGCCAATTTTATCAGGTTATTTGGCTACTGCCGGAGATTTTCGAGCAGCGCTATTGCAAGTAGTAATTATTGTTATTGGTACATTGATTTATATGCCGTTTGTTCTTTTTTCCAATAAAGTTAAGGATTAATCCTACGATAGATAGTTTAGGAGTAGAGTGCAAGACACTCTGCTCTTTTTTGGTAGGCTCAATTAGTTGTTTATATTGCGTTTCTATACTAAATTGGATACAAGAAGGGGTGGTGTGATGAAACGAAACTACTGGATCTTAGTGGCTGCTTGTCTGATTCCTGTAATAGCCGGCTGTCAGCAGCAAGCCACCACTAATTCATCTGAAAAGGAGCGTCAAACAATGACTAAAGCACGTTCAGAACAAACAAATGAACCGATCTCATCTACACAAGAAAGTATTTCAGACACAACTGCTCATTTTGCTGCGGGTTCTTTACTGGAAGCTGTCAGCAACAATAACTTGGTTTCTGTTCAAGCGATCCTTAAAAGCAGCGATTATCCGATTAATGAAACCAATAACCAAGGAGAAAGTCCACTCTTAATCGCAACTCACAAAAATTATATAGAAATCGCCAAAGCCCTGATCGACGCTGGAGCTGATATTAATCAGCAGGATCACTTATCCGACAGTTCTTATCTTTATGCAAGCGCACAAGGGAAAACGGAAATTCTTAAATATATGCTGGACAAAAGCAATCCCGATCAACAGAAGGTGAATCGTTTTGGCGGTAATGCCTTAATTCCTGCTGCGGAAAAGGGGCATTTGGCTAATGTGAAATTACTGCTGCAGGATGGACAGGTAAACATTAATCATCAAAACAATTATGGTTATACTGCCTTGATTGAAGCAGTAGCTTTGCGGGACGGGTCAAGCGTTTATCAGGAAATTATTACAGAATTACTGAACGCCGGTGCCGATAAAAGCTTACGGGATAACACTGGCACAACGGCGGAGGATTATGCCAAAAGTTTAGGTTATTCAGAAATGCAGGAGATTTTGGCAGCCTATTGATCTTTTAAAAAAATATGATTCTTTTATGTGAATTCAGCGATTGTGCTTTTTTTCTCACGCCAAAGCACGTATAATAAAACACAAATCAACTTTGATGAAGTGAGGCTGCTTTTATATGAAAAAATTCTTTGGAAGTTTACCTGTCGGCGATTATACGACCAAACTTTCAGTATCTATTGTTTATGCCATCTTAGCATCTGTAGCGATGAATTTCTTTTATCAACCGGGAAATATATACTCCAGCGGAATTACCGGGCTGGCGCAAATCCTGACAACCTTGTCTACAAAGCTGGTGGGCTTTAAAATTCCGGTTTCGATTACCTTGTATTTGCTGAATGTGCCATTGTTTTTTGTTGCGTGGCTTAAAATCGGTAAGAAATTTACCGTTTTTACATTTTTAACGGTAACCTTAACCTCGATTTTTATGCAAATTGTGCCTCAAACGGTTTTATCAAATGATCCGATTATTTGCGCGATCTTCGGTGGGGCTGTGATGGGCTCCGGCATTGGCTTTGCGCTGAAAAACGGGCTGTCTTCAGGTGGCTTGGATATCTTTAGTATTACGATTCGTAAGAAAACAGGGCGTTCGGTTGGCTCTATTTCCATGTATTTTAACGGTTTGATTATTTTTGTGGCGGGCTATTTGTTTGGCTGGCAGTATATGTTTTATAGTGCCTTGTCCATTTTTGTCAGCGGAAAAGTAACAGATGCGGTCTACACGAAGCAAAAGAAAATGCAGGTAATGATTATTACAAAAAATCCAGATGCCGTGATTGATGGCATTCAAAATAAGATGCGCAGAGGAATCACGATTATTCATGAAGCAGAGGGAGCGTATCGGCACGATAAGCAAACGTTGTTGTTGACTGTTGTAACACGGTTTGAATTGCCGGCTTTGGAAGCGGCAATGAAAGAAGCAGATCCTTCTGCCTTTGTCAGTATTTCTGATAATGTGAAAATCCTCGGACGCTTTTATGAAGAAGAGCTGTAAATTTTCATATAAAAATAGCCGTTTAAAAAGTGAAAACAGCGCGACTGTTCAAGGTTGCGCTGTTTATTTTTTTGCGAAAAAGAACCTGAGATCATTGGGATTCATACGTTTTACTCAGTCAGATGAGAGTTTCAAAAAAATAATCGCTTTTTCTTGAAAAGAATAATGAAAACTGTTAAACTATGTTTGTAAGATTGAAGGACACTTTTAAGACTGTTGAAAGAATTTAACAAGGTAAAAGCTGAACTCAATTTTATTTTTTTAAAGTTCATAGGTCGTTTTTAGTCTTACTTGGACATATTTAGACCAACAAAGGAGCGCATCATGCTAGATGAATTAAAAATGATTGAAGCTGTTGCTCCAGACTTGCTAGATGTAATGCAGGAAAGGTTTCATATTCTTCGTAATATATACTGGATGCAGCCTATTGGACGTAGAAGTTTATCAGACAGTATGGGAATCACAGAACGTGTCTTGAGGACCGAGACGGATTTCTTGAAGCAACAACAGCTGATTAAAACTTCTAAAAGCGGAATGACATTGACTGAAAAAGGCTTGGAGGCCTATCAAGGATTAGAATCAATGATGAATCAATTACTTGGTATGCACCAAATCGAAAAAGAAATCAGTCAATACTTTGGAATACATCGTTGTATTGTTGTTGCCGGAAATAGTGATATTCAGGAAAAAGTTCTTTATGAATTTGGCGATGTTTTAACTGAATCACTGGACTTGCTTTTACCGGAAGGCAATAATATTATCGCTGTTATGGGCGGAACGACGATGGCAGTCACTGCTGAACACTTAGGAACATTGGAAACGGAAAAGCGTCATAACTTATTCGTTCCTGCAAGAGGTGGTATCGGCGAAGCAATGTCGGTTCAGGCTAATTCTGTTAGTGCAGTAATGGCCAGTAATACTGGCGGACATCATAGAGCCTTGTATGTCCCGGAGCAATTAAGCTCTGAAACATATAAATCTTTATTACAGGAACCTTCGATTCAAGAGGTGCTGACATTAATTGAACAAAGCAACTGTGTGGTTCATAGTATCGGCAGAGCTCTGCACATGGCGGCGCGCCGCAAGATGTCAGATGAAGAAATGGTCATGCTGAAGCAAAACAATGCAGTAGCAGAATCTTTCGGCTATTTTTTTGATGAAGAAGGAGAAGTCGTCTATAAGATCCCGCGGATTGGACTTCAATTAAAAGATGTCCAAAAAATTCCCAATGTTGTCGCAATTGCCGGCGGAAAGACAAAAGCCAAAGCTATTCACGCATACATGAAAAACGCACCAAAACAAACGTGGCTCATCACTGATGAAGCTGCAGCAAACGAGATTTTAAAAGGGGCGACCCTTTAAAATAAAAAAATTTTTGATTTTCATAAGGAGGAAATCTTTAATGACAGTTAAAGTAGGTATTAATGGATTTGGACGTATCGGACGCTTAGCATTCCGTCGTATCCAAGATGTAGCAGGAATCGAAGTAGTAGCAATCAACGACTTAACAGACGCTAAAATGTTGGCTCACTTGTTAAAATATGACACAACTCAAGGACGTTTCAACGGAACAGTTGAAGTTCACGAAGGTTCTTTCAACGTTAACGGTAAAGAAGTAAAAGTTCTTGCTAACCGTAACCCAGAAGAATTACCTTGGGGCGAACTAGGTGTAGATATCGTTCTTGAATGTACTGGTTTCTTCACTTCAAAAGAAAAAGCAGAATTACACTTAAAAGCTGGTGCTAAACGTGTTGTTATCTCTGCACCAGGCGGAAACGATGTACCAACAATCGTTTACAACACAAACCATGATATCTTAACTGGTAAAGAAACAGTTATCTCAGGTGCTTCATGTACTACTAACTGTTTAGCTCCTATGGCTAAAGCTTTACAAGACAACTTTGGTGTTGTTGAAGGACTTATGACAACAATTCACGCTTACACTGGTGACCAAATGACTCTTGATGGACCACACCCTAAAGGTGACTTCCGTCGTGCACGCGCTGCAGCTGCAAACATCGTTCCTAACACAACTGGTGCTGCTAAAGCAATCGGCTTAGTAATTCCAGAATTAAACGGTAAATTAGACGGTGCTGCTCAACGTGTTCCAGTTGCAACTGGTTCATTAACTGAATTAGTAACTGTATTAGAAAAAGAAGTAACTGTTGACGAAATCAATGCAGTAATGGAAAAAGCTGCAAATGAATCATACGGCTACAACACAGACGAAATCGTTTCTTCTGATATCGTAGGTATGACTTTCGGTTCATTATTTGATGCAACTCAAACAAAAGTAATGACTGTTGGCGGCAAACAATTAGTGAAAACTGTTGCTTGGTATGACAACGAAATGTCTTATACTGCACAATTAGTTCGTACTTTAGAATACTTCGCTAACCTATAAGAAGTTCTTATCATTAGTGAAATCTGAACAGTTGTGAAATAATAAGCGGGGAAGCAACGCGCTTCTCCGCTTTTATTATGTTAAAAAGATACCTAAAAAACTTTATTTAGATAGGAGTACTCCACAATGGCTAAAAAGACAATCAAAGATATCGATTTAAAAGATAAAAAAGTGCTTGTCCGTGTTGATTTCAACGTGCCTTTGAAAAATGGCGTTATCACAAACGATAACCGTATTGTCGCTGCCTTGCCAACAATTAAATACGTAATTGACAATGGCGGTAAAGCAATTCTATTTTCTCACCTAGGACGTGTGAAAACAGAAGCGGATAAAGAAGGCAAATCATTAAAACCAGTAGCAGAACGTTTAGGCGAATTATTGGGCAAACCAGTGACTTTTGTTTCTGAAACTCGTGGTACTGAATTAGAAACAGCTGTTAATAACATGAAAGACGGCGACGTTTTAGTCTTTGAAAACACTCGTTTTGAAGATATTGACGGCAAAAAAGAAAGCGGCAATGATGCTGAATTAGGTAAATACTGGGCTTCTTTAGGCGATGTTTTTGTAAACGATGCTTTCGGTACAGCTCACCGCGCGCATGCTTCTAATGTAGGGATCGCTTCAACTGGTATCCCAACTGTAGCCGGCTTCTTAATGGAAAAAGAAATCAAATTTGTCGGTGAAGCAGTCACTGCACCAAAACGTCCTTTCGTGGCAATCTTAGGTGGCGCAAAAGTTTCTGACAAAATTGGCGTTATCGAAAACCTAATCGCTAAAGCAGATAAAATTCTGATCGGCGGCGGTATGACGTATACATTCTATAAAGCAAAAGGCATGAATATTGGTAAATCTTTAGTTGAAGAAGATAAAGTGGCATTAGCAAAAGAATTAATTGAAAAAGCAGGCGACAAATTGGTCTTACCAATTGATTCTGTAACCGCAGCTGAATTTTCAAATGACGTACCAACAGAAATCCATACAGGCGATGTTCCTGACGGACAAATGGGATTAGACATCGGTCCTGACACAATTGCTTTATTCGCTAAAGAATTAGAAGGTGCAAAAACAGTTGTTTGGAACGGACCAATGGGCGTGTTTGAAATGAGCAACTTCGCCAAAGGAACAATCGGTGTCTGTGAAGCAATTGCTAACCTTGAAGGTGCAACAACTATCATCGGCGGCGGCGATTCAGCTGCAGCAGCAATCCAGTTAGGCTTTGCCGATAAATTTACCCACATCTCAACAGGTGGCGGTGCTAGCTTAGAATTACTAGAAGGTAAAGAATTACCTGGTCTAGCTGCCATTAATGATAAATAAAAAGCATATAATTTTGTATTATTGGATCGAACCTGTCGGGCTTCAAAAAAAGGAATTCCGATAGGTGTGATCAATAAGCGAAGAGGGGCTTTTTACAGAGCGTTTCACCCATTCATCCTAAAAAAGATAAGGAAGTGTTTTTTTCATGCGTAAACCAATTATCGCTGGTAACTGGAAAATGAACAAAACTTTAGCAGAAGCACAAAGCTTTGCTGAAGCAGTAAAAAATGCTGTTCCATCAAATGATGTCGTTGATTCAGTGATTGGATCTCCAGCATTATTTCTAGCGCCTTTAGCTTGGAGCCTAAAAGACTCTCAAGTTCAATTAGCCGCTCAAAACTGCTACTGGGAAAATTCAGGCGCGTTCACTGGTGAAAACTCACCAGCTGCAATCGCTGATCTAGGTGTTCAATACGTGATTATCGGTCACTCTGAACGTCGTGAATATTTCCATGAAACAGACGAAGACATTAACAAAAAAGCCAAAGCTATTTTTGCCAACAACATGACGCCAATCTTCTGCTGCGGCGAAACTTTAGAAACTTATGAAGCTGGTAAAACAGCAGAATGGATCGAAGGTCAAATCACTAATGGTTTAGTTGGTTTAACGAACGAGCAAGTTGCTTCAATGGTGATTGCTTATGAACCAATCTGGGCAATCGGTACTGGTAAATCAGCTGACGCTAACATTGCAGATGAAATCTGCGGCGTTGTTCGTTCAACCGTTGAAAAATTATACGGTAAAGAAGTATCAGAAGCAGTTCGTATCCAATACGGCGGCTCTGTAAAACCGGAAAATATTGCTGAATATATGGCAAAAGAAAACGTTGACGGCGCATTAGTCGGCGGTGCCAGCTTAGAAGCTGACTCTTTCTTAGCTCTTTTAGAAGCAGTAAAATAAGCCTTCTTAAGTAAAGATACGCATTATTGGAACAAATCCATGAATAAACGATGAAATCTGCAAAAAAATGTTTGCAACATTTTCGTTAATTCACTACAATCATAATTAAGGGAAATCGAATCCCCTTAGTATAAAAACAAACTCAAAGGAGAGACAAAACATGTCAATTATTACTGATGTTTACGCTCGCGAGATCTTAGACTCACGCGGTAACCCAACAATCGAAGTAGAAGTATACACAGAAAGCGGTGCTTTCGGCCGTGGGATGGTTCCTTCAGGTGCTTCAACTGGTGAATACGAAGCCGTTGAATTACGTGACGGCGACAAAGCTCGTTATGGCGGAAAAGGCGTAACTAAAGCTGTTGACAACGTAAACAATATCATTGCAGAAGCAATCATCGGCTATGATGTTCGTGACCAAATGGCGATCGACAAAGCAATGATCGAATTAGATGGAACTCCTAACAAAGGTAAATTAGGCGCAAACGCTATTCTTGGTGTTTCAATCGCTGTAGCTCGTGCTGCTGCTGATTACCTAGAAGTACCTTTATACCACTACCTAGGCGGATTCAATACTAAAGTATTACCAACTCCAATGATGAACATCATCAATGGCGGATCACATGCGGACAACAGCATTGACTTCCAAGAATTCATGATTATGCCTGTAGGTGCGCCTACATTCAAAGAAGCTTTACGTATGGGTGCGGAAGTATTCCACGCTTTAGCTGCAATCTTAAAATCACGCGGCTTGGCAACTTCAGTAGGTGACGAAGGTGGTTTCGCTCCTAACTTGGGTTCTAACGAAGAAGGCTTTGAAGTAATTATCGAAGCAATCGAAAAAGCTGGCTATGTACCTGGTAAAGACGTTGTTCTTGCTATGGATGCTGCTTCTTCAGAATTCTACGATAAAGAAAAAGGCGTTTACGTTTTAGCTGATTCAGGCGAAGGCGAAAAAACAACTGAAGAAATGATCGCGTTCTACGAAGAATTAGTTTCTAAATACCCAATCATTTCAATCGAAGACGGCTTAGACGAAAACGACTGGGACGGATTCAAAAAATTAACTGAAGTATTAGGCGACAAAGTTCAATTAGTTGGTGACGATTTATTCGTAACAAACACTCAAAAATTAGCTGAAGGTATCGAAAAAGGTATCGCTAACTCAATCCTAATCAAAGTTAACCAAATCGGTACTTTGACAGAAACATTTGAAGCAATCGAAATGGCGAAAGAAGCTGGCTACACTGCAGTTGTATCTCACCGTTCAGGCGAAACAGAAGATTCAACAATCTCTGATATCGCTGTTGCAACAAACGCTGGCCAAATCAAAACTGGTTCTCTATCACGTACTGACCGTATTGCAAAATACAACCAATTATTACGTATCGAAGACCAATTAGGCGAAGTTGCTGAATACAAAGGGTTGAAATCTTTCTACAACTTAAAAAATAAATAATTCAATTATAAAACGTTCAAAGGGACAGTGAATTAGTGATTCATTCTCCTTATACTCTGACACAAGGTTGAGCCAAAAGTCGTTTAGGTTCGAGCAATTGGAGTAAAAGATGACCAATATGTTTTTGATATTGATCGTCTTTTATGAAATTGCCGAAGAACCTGACTTTGGGCCACCGTTTATTCGTAAGTAGTGGGCGGGACAAAACTGTTTTTTTAGTTTTGTCCCGCCTATTTTTGTGCAAAAAAAGAACGATCAGATTTTGACCGCTCTTTTTTTTATGAACTTGTTTAATTTTTCAACAATACTTGTTCCTACAAATAGCTCATCGCCGTTATTGAACACTACGATGCCTTCTATACGATTGTAGGATTTTATGTAGTTTAGATTAAGAATCACTGATTTAGCCTTTAGAAAGAAAATGTCGGGGTTTAAATGGGCTTTAAAATCAGAAAGCTTTCCATTACAAATATCTTCAGAATACAACGTCTTTAAAACGACCTTTCCGCGCCAATCTTTGATCGAAGTGATATAGACGATATCAGAAATGTTGATCGGATAGTTTTCTGTTCCTATTTTCACAATCAATGAGCTGCCTTTATCTAAAATAAGGTTTGATTCTATTTCTACTTTTTTTAACGTTTCTTGCAGCTCAGCTTTAAAGAACTGATCAGATTCTACAGGTTTTACTAAATAAGCAAACAGATCGATATGAGAATTTATTGCTTCAATGCTTAATGTAGGGTCACTGGTAAGAAAAACCAGCTTAACATTTTTGTCTAGCTTTCTCAGCTCACGTGCTAAATCAAATCCAGTAAAATAGGTGCGCAAATGAATGTCTATAATGAATAAACTTCCTGATTTAAAAGAAAAATCTGCGAGGTTCTCATATAATTCAATATAATTTAAAATTGGATAGGGCATAAAGTTCAGTAGTACACTTTTTTTTGAAAAATCATCAATCGTTATTTGGATTTCTTTCATATGAGAGAGATTATCTTCAATTATGTATACATCAATCACACTTTTCAAAACATCACCTTCAGTCAATTATCTAATTCAAATATTCGTATTTTCTATTGTAAGTGTGGCAGTGTAAAGGCTTTTAGAAGCTTGTATGGTAAAATCAAGATTCTTATACCTTTTTACGATCTTTTTAATGATGTATAAGCCTTTGCCTTGATGATCCGCTTTAGTAGTGTAACCATTTTGAGCAAGTGATGCTAGCGGAACAGTATTAATTAACGTATTTCGGACAATAAAGGTGACTTTATTTTTTTCACTTGAGATCGTTACCTGTAATTGCCCCTGCTCTTGTTTTAATAACTCTTCTTTAGCGTTCGTTAATAGGATCGATAAGCAACGGACAAAATCGATCAAATTAATATCCAATTGAATAATCTTACTTTTAACCAATAAACTAAAAGGAATATCTTTTTGCGCCATTTCTTCGCCGAAAGAGGCAAGAACAGATTGGATGGGTAAAATATGGATTCTTTCGAGCTGCGAATAATATTCTGACACTAAAACTGGGGAAGAGTAATCAATAATCTTAGCTACATATTGTTTAGAAGCTTCTATTTCATCACTTTCCAAATATCCGGAGATACTTCGCAAAATATCCTTATAATCATGACGAAATTCCTGAGTCGTTTCGTATTGGGCTTTAATAGCTTCTAAAGTTCTATTAAGCTGCTGACATTCTTTTTCTCTATTGTAAGAAAGGACAGTTCGATAAATAGTATAACAAAACAAAAGACTGTTTAAAATTAAATAAAGTAAACTAAATAAAAATGAAGTGGTATGAGCAGGATACATCAGCTCTTGGTGGATCACAATCATCAAATAATAGAGAATAAAAATAATAGTCGACAGCAGAATATTATTTTTTTCAATGGTAGCGAAAGCAGTAACTATTTCAAATTTATCTGCTAGATAGTGAATAATCCAACAGATTGCAATTAATATGGCACAACCAAGAAACATAAATAGATAAAAAAACAAATTATTCATTTGTAATTTCATATTAAGAATAATTCTCGGCAGATCAAAGGTACAGAAAGAAACTACTAATAGCAAGGTATAAGAGGTTATTAGCGATAAAAGAGCAATTAGAAAATTGCGATAATTTCTATAAACCAACCAAGCTTGGAAAAGCAAGAAAAATATGAGAATTATATATTTAAATTCGAATATGGAAAAAACTTTTATAAAGTAAGTACTAAGTACGAATAGTGACAATAGTATTGTCTGTCTTTTATGTAAGAAAATATGATATTGTATTCCCCATAATAATATAAGAGAATAAGTAATTTGTGATAAAAATACAAGACCTATGCTGTGCAAGGGACATCATCCTTAAAAATATGCTTAGAGCATAACTATTATTTTTTTTATTATTGGTTTTGTTATCAGTAGTTTTTTCTATTTATTATTTTATTTTATACTAGTATACAACTTTTTTTCAATATTTGTTTGAAAAAATTACATCAAATCTCATTTTATATGCATAAAATTGGATTTTTCATTTTTTTATTGGGGTAATCTAAAAGAGGTCAGAATCTTATTCTGACCTCTAAATTCGTAATTCTTTTACAATTATGTAACCGATATGAGTAGGATTTTTATCTCACAAAGTAATAATATCAATTGGATAAACAAGAGTCAATTCATTTTTTTATCAAAATTATTTGGAAAAGTAAAAAAATATAAGAATTTTTATTGTTTTTTATCCGAGTTGAAATTATTAGCCGTCAAAATATCGTAATTACTTTGATTAAAAGGATGTGTTTGAATGACAAATAAAGGAGAGAATATTTATAAACGTAAAGATGGACGATGGGAAGGACGGTATATTAAATCTAGAAATGGTTCTGGAAAAATTATCTATGGTTCTGTCTATGGAAAGAAATACTCAGAAGTAAAAGACAAGTTGGTTATGATTAAAGCAAAACATTTTGAAGGAAATTCGAAAAGAATACAACCTTACAGTGGTACTTTTCAAGATTGGATTCAATATTGGATGTCAACGGAGGTTCGAAATAATGTAAAAATAACAACTTATTCTGCCTATTCTAGACTGATAGATAAGCATATTATTCCAATTCTGGGGGAACGAATTGTAAGTAAAATTCAAATTAAGGATTTGCAGAATTTTGTTTATGACTTACAGGACAAAGGATTATCCGCAGGTTCTATAAAGAATATCTTCAATATTGTTAATATGTGCATGAAATCAGCCAAAAGATACGGTTATGTTTCAGAAAATCTGTGTGCATACGCCATTCTCCCGAAGCTGGAAAGAAAAGAAATAGAAGTGCTGACGAGGGAACAACAGCAAAAATTGGAAAGAGTTGCTATACAAGAAAGCACCTGTTCTCCAGTAATTTTAAGCTTATATTCTGGAATGAGAATTGGCGAAATCAGTGGATTAAAATGGGAGGATATTGATTTTGAATCTGATCTAATTTATGTGAAACGTACAATTTCAAGAATCATTGATGAAAATTCGGCAATAAAAAAAACAAAATTAATTGAAGGACCACCGAAAACGAGCTGTTCAATCAGAAAGATTCCGCTTGCTAGAAATTTACGTGATTATTTACTGGAAAAAAAGCAAAATTCAACTTCAGAATATGTCATCGAGAACGAAAACGGTGTAACTGAGCCAAGGACGATCACGAATCGCTTGAAAAAGAACTTAGAAGAATCAGAGCTGGACCATATTAATTTTCATTTATTAAGGCATACTTTTGCAACAAGATGCTTGGAGAAAAATGTTGATATTGCTAGCTTAAGTAAAATTTTGGGCCATCAGTCAATAAAAATGACGTTAGATACTTATGCAAACTCATTAATGGAAACCAGACGAATTGCTATTTCAAAATTGGACGATCTGTTTTCAAATATAAAATAGCCGTCAAAAAAATGGTAGAAATCGTTATTTAGACTATGTAATACAAGCAATTTGAAGCAGTATTTCGTAATTGTAAAAGAATTACGAAAAAAAATATAGTAATATGTTTCTTTAAATTAAGAATATAAATAAATCAATAATGAGGGGGTTATTCGATGAAATTAGGAGTAGTTAGTAGCGATTTGGACACGTTAAACACTTTAGAAGATAAAAGTAGATCAAATTATCATTTTTCATTCGAATTTTGCAATATGCTTTCACCAAAACAATTGGAAGAAATTGAGGGAGTACTCATTTTCAAAGATGAAAAAATCGGTATTAGAGACGTTTGTGAGTGGATGCTGAAAGCAGTAGGGGTTAAGCTACCAGTTTGGATTGTTGGGGATGATAAAAATCGCGAAGAACGCATTATTTATTTACAAATGGGCGCTATGGGAATTTTTGGTCATGATTATTTACCAGAAGAAATTTTATTATCAATTAAAAATAATCAAGTCCATTTAGTAGAAGAAGCTTTAGTAGAAGAAGTCAAAGAAATAAAACTGAATTCACAAAATTGTAGTGTTGTCTTTAATCAAAATGAAATTGAGCTTACTAGAATTGAATACAAAGTAATGGACTTGTTGTTCCAAAATAAAAAAGCGGTTTGTACATATGAACAAATAGCCGAACAAGTATGGATTGGTGAAGTTACTGAATATAAAGCACAGATTGCCAATATTATTTCGCATATTCGAAATAAATTTGTAAAATACAATCAAAGTTATCCTGAAAGTATTAAGACGGTTCGGTCGCGCGGCTATTTATTTGATGATTCAATGATCAAATGGTAATTGGCATGAGAATTGCTTAGGCCATTGGTTTGGATTAAGTTATTAGCTACGTAATTATAAAGTATATAATATTATAATTAATTAGAAACTGTAAACAACTTTTGTTTGCAGTTTTTTTGTAAATAAACGATAAATTTTTTAATAGAAATAGTAGAAATATTCTGCTGCCTGATTTAATTGTAAGTTTCCATTTTTTGAATTATTCAGTATACTATAGTTATTGGAGGTATTTTGTTATGATTTATTTAGTAAATACCGTAATAATAGTTATTCTTTTATATCTTAGTTTGACGAATAGAAATAAACGAGAAAATAAAGTGATTGAGAAAAAGGTTCCCGTTAAAAGGTTGTCACTTGATGAAAGGCTGAAGCAAGAAAAAGAAGAAAATCTGGTAAAATTGGTTTTGGTTCTTACAGAGATAGAAAAAAAGACTGCTGTGCAGCTAGTAACAATTATTGACAATTTAAAGCAAACAAAAACAATTGATTGAGAGGATATCGGTTATGAGTAAACCAAAAATTTTTGCAATGGCATTTAGTAGTGTTTACCCGCTATATATTAAAAAGGCCGAAAAGAAAAACCGGACAAAATCAGAAGTGGATGAAATTATTTTTTGGTTAACTGGCTATGATCAAGCGGGGCTGCAGCGTCAACTTGATGAACAGGTGGATTTTGAAACATTTTTTGCAGAAGCACCGCAGCTTAATCCAAATGCATCTTTGATTAAAGGCGTAATATGCGGATATCGGGTAGAAGAGATTGAAGATGCTCTCATGCAAAAGATTCGTTATCTAGACAAATTAATTGATGAGCTGGCAAAAGGTAAAAAAATGGAAAAAATTCTGCGCAAGTAAAGCGACAAAAGCGCGATTTTTTTGGTGCGAACCTTAAGTGCCCATAAAAAGTCTGAGGGATTCGCACCACTTTTTGCTTAAAAATGTATAATAAATCGTACGTTTTCTCATTATAATTTAATATTAAAGAAATAAGTTAGTGGAAGACAGAGGAAAAGATGGAAATTAACTCGTTTTTCACGGTCTCACTCTATTCTGGAGTGAGTGGATTGAAATGCCTAAACACTCATCATCAAGAAAAGCCACATAACGTCTCACTCTATTCTGGAGTGAGTGGATTGAAATTTTGATAAATTCTGTGATAAATTTATCTGGATGTACGTCTCACTCTATTCTGGAGTGAGTGGATTGAAATAATTTGTGCGACCAACCCCATTGCTTGCCTATAGGTAGTCTCACTCTATTCTGGAGTGAGTGGATTGAAATGAGTAGACGAAACGCCACTCCAGTTGCTCCCTGATAGTCTCACTCTATTCTGGAGTGAGTGGATTGAAATAAAGAACTTAAAGCGTTACAACTAGCCGGAACTGAAGTCTCACTCTATTCTGGAGTGAGTGGATTGAAATTTGTGATGACACGTTTTGACTAGTCGTTTCCGCAGGTCTCACTCTATTCTGGAGTGAGTGGATTGAAATTCAGATATCCCAAGATTAGGATTTTCAGCTACACGTCTCACTCTATTCTGGAGTGAGTGGATTGAAATTGTATTACCAATCACATGGCTAAGCGGATAGTTAGTGTCTCACTCTATTCTGGAGTGAGTGGATTGAAATTCGCTGTAATTTAAATCTTGAGTGACTTGTTTTAGTCTCACTCTATTCTGGAGTGAGTGGATTGAAATCTTTAATCAGAATCACGAACGTTGATTTGTGGGGTCTCACTCTATTCTGGAGTGAGTGGATTGAAATTCTGCTTAGGACGTGAGACGCCTTTTCTGTTAGGGTCTCACTCTATTCTGGAGTGAGTGGATTGAAATTAGTAACTGACGATACAATCGACAAAAAATCATTATGTCTCACTCTATTCTGGAGTGAGTGGATTGAAATAGCTATTTCTTGGTGTGATACGTTGATTATTTTGTCTCACTCTATTCTGGAGTGAGTAATGGAGAGTCCATCTAGTTGGTGTCCTCAACAAGGTGTTGAGAATCACTCTTTGTTTCAAAATGAAAAAGTCACAAAAAAGCAGAAACATCGCTTCAAAGATGTTTCTGCTTTTTTATGTTTTATTAATTACTTGATCCGGTACTGATAAAAGGGCTGACTAAATCTGCCAAGCCTTGAATATTTCTTGTTTGAATCATAATTGTACCTTTACCGTGAAACTCGTTGACAACACCTTCACCTGTTGTAAAGCCAAAGATACCGGAAGCCACTTTGATATTGTAATCTAAGGATTCTGACCATGCCACTACATGTTGATTATCCACTACAAAAGGTTTTGAGCCATCTAAGTGAATTTCGATGATATCGCCGTAACTGTTTATCAATAATGAACCTGTGCCAGCCGTTTCCATAACAAATAATCCGCCGGTTCCGCCAAAGATAGCACCGCTTAATTTTTGGCGTTTCATATTATAAGAAACAGCTTCATCACAGGCTAAAAAAGCACCTGTATTTAAACGCCAATGCTGCTGACCAACCTGTAATTCTTTAATTGTTCCCGGTGTGGGCGGTGCTAGAGCAACTTTAGCTGAATCGCTTAAACCAATCGCTTTTGTAATAAAGAAGCTTTCACCACTTGTGATCGAACGACCTAGCGCACGAAGAGCTCCACCGATACCGGCTTTACCATTACTGTTCATTTTACCTTCTAATTTGATTTCTCCATTGTGATAAACCATCGCACCGCTTTCTAATTGAATATACTCATCGGCGGCTAAAAAAACTTCTACCAACGGAAATACCGTATTCTCTGTCATTGTATACTTCATTGAATAACCTCCTTTTGTTATCTACTAGTATACCTTATTTCGTTGGTAAATTCTCTAGGTTAAAATTTTTTCTTTTCTAAGGGTCTTCCCTAATAACAAAATAAAAAATGAAAATTCTCTAAAATATCGTGCAAACAATCACAAAAAGCGTATAATAACTTTGTTGAGAATCATTCTCAATGGATGGAGGTATGGTTTTATGCAAGAAATTAATGTGAACCAATCTGTGTATCAAATGGTCACTACTTTCCCAGAAACAAAGAAGATCATGTATGATTTGGGCTTCAAGAGTATTATTGAGCCTGGAATGCTGAATACAGCCGGACGTTACATGACACTTGCCAAGGGTGCAAAATTAAAGAAAATTCCTATAAATACTATTGAACAAGCTTTTACTGAAAAGGGGTTTGTTTTGAAAGGAGACTGGCTATGAATACAGTAGAGCGTCAGAAAAAAATTGTTGAGATTCTTTCCTTGTTGCATGAAGGAGGTTCTTTTGAAGAAGCCAAGCGGCTGTTTAATGAGTCCTTTGAAGGGGTCGATGTCACAGAAATTACAGCCGCAGAAAAAGCACTGTTGGCAAGCGGGTTAGATCCTAGTGAAATTCAAAGACTCTGCAATGTCCATGCTGCGGTCTTTAAAGGAGCAATTAATGAGATTCATCGTTCGAATTATGAGCATGAGCAGCCTGGTCATCCTATTCATACCTTAAAGCTGGAAAACAAGATCATTCAATCTCTTTTAGATGATGAGATCATGTGGGTTTTTGAAAAAATGGCGGCAGGTGATTGGAGCTACCGTGAGCGCTTACTGAAAGCTTTAGAAGAGCTGTTAACCATTGACATTCATTATCAGCGCAAAGAAACCTTGATTTTCTCTTATATGGAAAAATATGGTATTTCTGCACCGCCTAAAGTAATGTGGGGTGTGGATGATAGTATTCGTTCAGCGATTAAAGAAGTGATTAGCTACTTAAGCAGTGAAAAAGCAGCTATTAATCCGTTAAGAGAAAAATTAGAGACCGTTCAAAAAGAAATCGAAGAAATGATTTTCAAAGAAGAAGAAATTATGACGCCGATGACGTTGGATACCTTCACTCTGGATGATTGGGAAAAAATAGCTCACGACAGCAAAGATATCGGCTATGCCTTTATCCCGGAACCTTTACCTTGGAAAGCCAGCGCCAGTGCTAGAAAGAGTGAGGAAGAGCGAGAGCCACAACGTTTAGCGGCTATTAAGCAGGCGCAGGAAAATACGGCAGCAATTGCCGGCAGTATTGATGTAGAAACAGCAGAGCAAAACGCAAACGAAGAATACTTCGATTGGCAAAAGGCACAATCCGAAGCAACCGTCGTTTTACCTACAGGAACCTTGCAGTTGGCAGAATTAACAGCGTTGTTTCAGGTATTGCCGGTTGATTTGACCTTCGTTGATAAAAATGACCGCGTCCGTTTCTTTTCAGAAGGAAAATCACGTGTTTTTCCAAGAACAACCTCTGTCATCGGCCGTGAAGTAGTCAACTGTCATCCGCCAAAAAGTATGCATATCGTACAACAAATATTGGATGATTTTCGGACGAATGTTAGAGAGCAGGCCGATTTTTGGATTGATATGCGGGGACGGAAGATCTACATTCGCTATTTTGCTTTAAAAAACGAAGCGAACGAATATCTTGGCTGTTTGGAAGTCACCCAAGATATTACCGAAATTCAAACAATAGAAGGGCAAAATCGTTTATTGGACAATGAAAGCAACAACTAAATCGGAAATAAAAAACGTGAAGCAGAAGCTACTTTTGTTTCACGTTTTTCTATTTGAAAGATAGTCAAAGTGCTACATTAATTGTTCATATTGCACTAAAGAATTGAATTTAATTGTAAGAAATAACAAAATAGTAATTGACATGTTGGATGGATGTTTTATAATAGAATAAAAGTTGGAGCTAAAAATTATTTTTTAGTTCTAATTAATTTTTATCGAGTAGAGTATTTTTGTCAGTGCTTCATTAGTTCATCGAGGAGGTGACAAGAATTAAGCAATTATCAGATTGCAGTGCTGTAATTCTATGCGGAGGGAAAAGTTTACGCATGGGATTTGATAAAGCTTTACTTCAAGTGAACGGAGAATATGTTTTATTAAAAATGGTACAGCAATTAGAACAGCTTTTTCCGAAAGTTCTTTTAGTGACAAATGATCGTCAAAAGTTTCCACCAACCTTTCAGCAAGCAGCAATTATCGAAGATCATTATTCTGAAAAAGGTCCGTTGGGCGGCTTGGTTACGGCACTGGAGCAGCTTGAAACCAGTCATTTATTTTTAATGGCTTGTGATATTCCCCAGTTTAGTGTGCCTTTAATTGAAGAAATGGCGCTGTATATTTACACGCACGAGGTGGTTATTTGTCAGCAAGAGTCGCGTTTGGAGCCGTTGTTTGCTTTTTATCATCGGTCGTGTTTGCCGATCTTTTTAAAACAGCTGGCTACAGATGATTGGCGCATTCGTAAAGAATTTGCGCAATTTTCGGTAAAGAAAATACCCTTGAAGGATTCATATGGATTAAACAATGTGAATACTCCTGAGGAATTGGTTTTTTGGCAGTAGTCAAACAGGTTCGAGAAAGGAGCGGCAAGATGGATTTTTATAGTAGTCAGGAAGTCGTTACAGCATTGGGAGATAAAGCAGAGGAAAAGAGTAGACTTTCTCTGTTGCGGGTGAGCATTTTAGGAATCATGGCGGGTTTTTTTATTGCATTAGGCTATTTATCATTTATTAGAATTACCGGAACTCTGCCGCAAAACTGGGGCAGTCTGTCAACCTTTCTGGGTGGTTGTTTGTTTCCAATTGGATTGGTAGCGCTTACTTTTGTTGGTGGAGAGCTGGCAACTGGCAATATGATGGTTATGACCCTAGGTGTAATGCAACAGAAAATTCGCCTTAACGCACTTTTATTCAACTGGCTGATTGTCTTAGTGACAAATTGTCTGGGCGGAATTCTAGTGGCCTATCTTTTTGGGCATGTTGTCGGATTGACAGAGGGAGCTTTTTTAGAAAAGACATTATCTGTAGCACAAGGAAAAATTGCTGATTCCCCTATGGTGGCATTTGTTTCAGGCATCGGCTGTAATATTTTTGTTTGTCTCGCTGTTTATCTAGGTGCGATGGGCAAAAGCTATTTAGGTAAAATTTTTGGCTTATGGTTTCCTGTGATGGTTTTTGTTGTCTGCGGCTTTCAGCACGTTGTAGCCAACGCCTTCATTATTCCAGCAGCGATTTTCAGTCACAGTAGTCAAATTCAATGGCTGGATTACTTAGAAAACGTGTTGTTTGTTTTTCTTGGGAATGCGGTTGGCGGCAGTCTATTTCTAGCAGTTCCCTTGATGTTTGTGACAACCAAACCCAAGCCTAAAGAAGTTGAGCTGAGCGGGGCAGGCGTTTATGAAAAATGAGATTGTTGCCAGTTTGATTCAAATTGGTTCAACGGGGCGCAACAGCGGAAAAACGACCATTGCCAAGGCTTTAATTACCAAATACAGCCAAGAATTTACGATTTACGGCTTAAAGATTATTACCATCAGTGGCGCTCGCGGTGCTTGTCAGCGGGGAGCTGTCGGTTGTGGGATTTGTACGAGCATTGATCAGGGCTATGAGCTGATTGAAGAAAAAAATCGGCGCGGCGATAAGGATACAATGCAGCTTTTACGGGCAGGCTGTCAAAAAGTCTATTTACTAAAAGCATTTCAAGAACATTTATTTACTGGTTTTCAAGCATTTTTAGCATTAGTGCCGCAAGATGCGCTCATTGTTTGTGAATCGAATTCGTTAAGAGAAGTGGTTGAGCCAGCTTATTTTATCATGATGGACAATCAAAAAGGAATGAAAAAAACAGCAGCAAAAGTGATTGATCAGGCAGATTTGATTTTAAAAACACCGGAATTACCGGAAACCTTTTGCCTTCAGCAGGGAGTCGATAAGCTGATCGTTGGATCAAAAGATAGGAGAGTGAATGCATGGGTTCATTAAGTTTAGCAGAAAAGGAAGCGTTTATTTTAGCTAATGAGGCTGATCCGCAGCGTATTTTAAATATGTTGCTTGCCTTACAGTATCAATCAGAAGAAGGCTATATTGACGAAGAAACCGCCAAGCTGGTTGCGAAGCATCTGCATTTAACAGAGGCCAGAGTATATGAAATTTTAAGCTTTTATGCCATTTTAAAAACGGAGCCGCAGGCCAAATATGTCTTAAAGATCTGCAATAGTACGCCTTGTCACTATTCTGGCGGAGAAAGAGTGGCTGAGATTTTGGAAACAATCTTAGAGGTACCGGCGGATCAGCCAACACCGGATGGTTTATTTATGTATCACAGTATTCCTTGTATTGGTGCTTGCGACCAAGGTCCAGTGATTAAGATCAAGGATACTGTTTTCGGACATTTGACGGAGGCGAAGATTGAACAGCTGATTGTAGATCTCCAGAACAACCGCTATCAGGAACTATAGGAGGACAAAGGATGATAAAACGAAACCAGCCAGTCTTACTGGCTCGAATGGGGAAAATGTTGGATGCCACCAATGTCGCAGAATATCAGCAACTTGAAGGATTTAGCGGTTTAATGAAAGCAATTCAAATGGATAAAGAAGCGATTTTGGATGAACTGGATGTGGCTCATTTACGTGGTCGGGGCGGTGCTGCTTTTCCGTTAGGACGAAAGTGGCGACATTTATATGGTGCGAAAGGAGACACAAAATATATTGTCTGTAATGCCGATGAAGGCGAGCCGGGAACCTTTAAAGATAAGGCTTTATTGGCGCATGATCCGCTTAGTGTAATTGAAGGCATGGTCATTGCCGGGTATTTGTTTTCTGCAACAGCCGGATACATCTACATGCGGGGCGAGTATCGCAAGATTCAGGAAACCTTTCAAAAAGCATTGGATAATGCTGAACAAGCCGGTTTTTTAGGTAAAAATATTTTGGGAATTGAAGGCTTTGATTACAAGATAACCATCATTTCAGGAGCCGGGGCTTATGTTTGTGGAGAGAATTCCGCTTTGCTCAACTCAATTGAAGGGAAAACCGGTCGTCCGCGAGTGAAACCACCGCACTTAGCCGATGTCGGTTTGTATCTGAAGCCTACCTTGGTCAATAATGTCGAGTCCTTTGCTGGCATTCCAGTTATTTTACGTGCTGGCGGACAAGCATACCGGGACTTAGGCACAGAGGATGGCGGCGGTACGAAGCTGATCTGTTTATCTGGTCATATTAAAAATCGCGGTCTTTACGAAGTGAATCTGGGCACACCTTTGTCAGAAATTCTTTATTCGGAGGAATACGGTGGCGGCTCGGCTACTGGTCGTCCGTTGAAATTCATTCATTTTGGTGGACAATCCGGTCCGATTGGGGCTGTTTCAGATTTAGAGGATTGCGTATATTCCTATGAAGGACTCTGGGCTAAGGATTTATCAATTGGCTCCGGTGCGATTGTAGTTATGGATGACAGCGTCAGTATCGTCGATTATCTGGTGCAGGTGGCGGCTTTCTTTGCACATGAATCTTGCGGAAAATGCACACCATGTCGCTTAGGAACGACTCGCATTCTAGAGCAATTGACAAAATTTAATCATCAAACAGCGGCGGTTGGCGATCTTGAACGCTTTGAAAAAATGCTGACCCATGTAACGAATCTTTCGGCTTGCGGCTTAGGACAATCAGTAGCAAATCCCATGCGCAGTGGTTTAACTCACTTCCCTGAAGAGTTCGCAGCCGGTATTCGTGAAGCAGCGATTCCAGTCAAAGGAGGGCTTTGGTAAAATGGAGACACAAACAAAAGTAAAGACACAAACAGTTACCTTATCCATTGATGGACAAGCGGTCTCGGTGCCAAAAGGGACAACGATACTGGAAGCCGCAGAGCAGCTCGGTATTGAAATTCCTACCTTGTGTCATTTGAAAGAATTAGCACCGGACGGCTCCTGTAGAATGTGTACTGTTGAAATCGAAGGTGGACGAAAAGGCGGCTTAACCACTGCCTGCACGGCACATTGTCAAGAAAATATGGTGGTTTATACTAGCTCCGAACGAGTGAAGGATTCACGCCGCTTTGTCTTGGATTTATTATTGAGCAATCACAAAATGGAGTGCTTCTCCTGTGGGAAAAACGGCGACTGCAAGCTGCAGGATTATAGTATGGAATACGGCGTTGACAATACCACTTTTACAGATGGAAAACGGATGCCTTGTCATCAAGAGGATACGACTAGTCCATTCTTTGACTATGATCCAGAAAAATGTATTATGTGTCGTCGTTGTTCACGGGTTTGTCAGTTGCGTCAGGGTCGGGACATTATCAGTATTGCAAAACGCGGCTTTGATACCAAGATGACGCCAAGCTATGAAGCTTCCTTTGATCAATCACTATGCGAATCCTGCGGAAATTGTGTTTCTGTATGTCCAACCGGCGCATTGGTGGCTAAGGAGCATAAGAGCTATCGTGAATGGGAAACGAAAAAAATTCCGACTACCTGCCCGCATTGCGGTACTGGCTGTCAAATGAATTTAGTCGTTAAAGGCAATAAACTGGTTGGCGTGGAACCATTAAACGGTGAAGCAAATAAAAACTTGTTATGCGTGAAAGGTAAATTTGCTTCTTATAAATTTGTCGGGTCGGGTGATCGTTTAACGGAGCCCTTAATTAAACGCAATGGTGTCTTTGAACCAGCCAGCTGGGAAGAAGCCCTTACGTTAGTAGCGGATAAATTTAGTCAACTGAAAGCAGATTATGGGGCAGATTCACTTGCAGGCTTCTCCTGCTCGCGTTCAACGAATGAAGATAATTTCGTCTTCCAGAAAATGATGCGGGCGGCCTTTGGTACTAACAATGTGGATAACTGTGCGCGGGTCTGTCACTCGGCTTCAGTACACGGCTTGGCTCATACCTTAGGCTCTGGTGCTATGACGAATCCGATCGCAGACATTACAACAGATGTCGACGTTATTTTATTAGTCGGCTCAAATCCGGAAGAAGCCCATCCGGTCATTGGCTCGCAAATTCGTCAAGCGATGCAGCGGGGCACGAAGGTTATTGTAGTCGATCCGCGGAAAATCGATTTAGTGAAAAACTGTGAACTGCATCTCCAGCTACAAGCAGGAACTAACGTCGCTTTTGCCAACGGTATGATGCATGTTATTTTGAAAGAAGGCTTAGCTGACCGTGACTTTATCGAAAAACGAACGGAAGGCTTTGAAGCTTTGGAACAGCTGGTAGCAGAATATACACCGGAAAAGGTAGCTGAAATTTGTCATATTCATCCTGACGACTTGGTTCAAGCGGCCAGACTTTATGCACAGGCGGAAAAGGCGCCGATCATTTATTGTCTAGGTGTAACGGAGCACTCGACTGGAACGGAAGGCGTAATGAGTATGTCAAACCTAGCAATGCTAGTTGGCAAACTGGGCAAGCCAGGCTGTGGTGTCAATCCGCTTCGTGGACAAAACAATGTGCAGGGAGCTTGTGATATGGGCTGTATGCCATACGATTTCCCTGGGTATCAAAAGGTGAATAATCCAGAGGTAATGGCGAAGTTTGAAAAAGCTTGGAATGTTGAATTAAATAAAAAGACGGGCTTAACCTCAACTCAAGTTCTGCCAGCAGCGATTAAGGGAACGATTAAAGGTTTGTATATTTTTGGAGAAGATCCGATTGTCACTGATCCGGATACTAATCACGTTCGTAAAGCCTTGGAAAATCTGGATTTCTTAGTGGTACAGGAATTATTTATGACGGAAACTGCTGCGTATGCGGATGTTGTTTTACCGGGAATTAGCTATGCAGAAAAAGACGGCACCTTCACTAATACGGAACGAAGAGTTCAGCGTATCCGCAAAGCGGTGGAGCCAAAAGGACAGGCGCGAGAAGACTATGCAATTTTCTGTGATGTGATGACGCGTTTAGGCTATCCTTGTCATTATAATTCGGCAAAGGAAATTATGGATGAAATTGCGGCGGTTACACCTTCATTTGCGGGGATTAATTTTGAACGCTTGGAAAATGGTGGGCTGCAATGGCCTTGTCGCAGCTTAGAGGATCCGGGAACAGCCATTATGCACGTGGGCGAATTTGCTCGGGGCAAAGGCTTATTTATGGCAATCCCTTATAAAAAAGCACGTGAGCTGCCGGACGAGGAATATCCATACTTAATGTCTACCGGACGCATGCTGTATCATTATAATACGCGTGCAATGACCGGACGGACGGAAGGGATTAATCAAATTGTGAATCGTTCCTATATTGAAATAAATGCAGTAGATGCGGCTCGTCTAGGAATTAATGAAGGCGATAAAGTGAAAGTCAGCTCCCGCAGAGGAACGATTGAAACCTATGCAGCGGTTGGTAATCGAGTATTTCCGCAGGAAGTGTTTATGACATTCCATTTTCCAGACGGGAATGTTAATGAATTAACCAATGCGGAATTTGACGATATAGCGATTATTCCAGAATACAAGGTTTGTGCGGTGACGATTGAGCCGGTTGAACAAGCAAACTAATGACAAGGGTCATTGATGTGCTACCTGTTGATCAGACGGAAAAAGGAGATGAAAAGCGATGCTCGAAGTGGAAGCTGCAGTAGAAAAAATTTGTCAGGTATTACCGCAACAAAAAAGAACAGAGGTTGTTGCTCTTTTAGATGGATTAGGACGAATTTGTGCGGAGGATATCTTGGCGAGAGTGGCAGTTCCCACTTTTCCACGGGCAGGAATGGATGGCTATGCAGTGAGAGCTTGTGAAACACAAGGAGCTAGTGGGGAACAGCCGCTTATTTTGCCGGTTACTGAAACCATTTATGCCGGTGATTCTCCGAAAAAAGGCCGAGCAGCTAAAGGTTCGGCAGTTAAAATTATGACTGGCGCGCCAATTCCTGCTGGCTTTGATGCGGTGATTAAGCAAGAATGGACAGATGGCGGCAAAACAGAAGTAAAGATTTACCGATCAGTGGTCAAAGGAGCAAACTATGGTGAAATTGGCGAGGATATTCAGTTTCAGCAGAAAATCATTCATAAGCATCAGCGGATAAATAGCCGTATGATTGGGGTTTTGGCCAGCCAAGGGCTGAAAGAAATTCGTGTTTTTGCGCCAATGAAGGTTGGTCTTTTAGCAACTGGAAGTGAGCTAGTTGCTTTAGAAGAAGACTTATCTGAAGGGAAAATTTACAACAGTAACTTGTATACGATTGCCGCTTTTCTTAAAGGGAGTGGCAGTGAAGTAGTTTTTGCTAAACATTGCTCTGATGATGTAACTGCCTTGTCACAAGCAATTCAAGCAGGAATTTCACAGGTAGACCTTTTAATCACGACTGGTGGTGTATCTGTGGGGGCTAAGGATGATGTACCGGCCGCTATTCAGAATTTAAAGGGTGAACAGCTATTTCACTTTGTAAATATGAAGCCGGGAACGCCGGTGATGGCCAGCTTATACCAAGATCGAGTTATCTTAAGCTTATCCGGTAATCCTTTTGCAGCCGTGGTTAATCTTCACGTGTTTTACTGGGCCTTGCTGGCGCACTTTATGAATTGTCCAGAGCTGAGTCTCCAACAGCGGCAGGTTCGTTTAGCTGCTGATTTGCCTTTGACTAAGATTCGTCGTTTCATTCGTGCTTTTGAAGCAGATGGAAAAGTATCATTGGTTTCAGCCTGTCATCGTTCTTCTGTTTTTCAGAATACCTTAGCAACGAATTGTCTGATTGATCAGCCTGCCAACAGCGAGTTGAAAAAAGGTGAGCATGTCACCGTTTATTATTGGAAGTTTTAAATCAATAGAGAAAACAGCAGCTTTATCGTTTAGAGATGCTGTTTTTATGCTAAAAAAAATTATTTATAGCAGATTGTTTTTTTTTAGCCAGAGTGATAAACTTAAATCAAGACAAGGATCATTTATTATTACGAAATGAAAGCGTTTTTAAGAGGTGCGAAGATGAAGAATGAAGCTTACTTTACTCATATAAACGAGCAAGGACAGGCACGAATGGTTGATGTTTCCGCTAAGCAAAGCACAGAGAGAAAAGCCGTCGCATATGGTGAAATTATCATGAAGGTTTCCGTAGCACAAGCAATCAAAAATCAGACAATCAAAAAAGGCGAGGTGTTGCAGGTGGCTAGAATAGCTGGTATTTCAGCCGCTAAGCGTACCTTTGAGCTGATTCCTTTGTGTCACTTGATTGCTTTAACTAAATGCTCGGTTGATTTCGATTGGGTGTCAGAGTCTACCTTATCAGTCCAATGTGAGGCAAAAACCACAGGCGTGACTGGTGTTGAAATGGAAGCCTTAACAGGAGTAAACGCTGCGTTATTGACGGTCTATGATATGTGCAAAGCATTGGATAGAGGGATGAAGATTACGAATATTCATTTACTAGAAAAAGACGGCGGGAAAAGCGGGCACTATATGGCTCCAACTGATAACCGTGATTAAAGAAAGGGCGCGAAATCAATGAAGGATTCCTTTGGCCGAACCATTGACTATGTTCGTTTATCCGTAACCGATCGCTGTGATCTACGCTGCACGTATTGTATGCCAGAAACAGGTATGTGCTTTTTAAAAAAAGCTGAAGTTTTGAGCTTTAGTGAGATTTTATTTTTAATTGAAAGCTTGGCAGAACACGGTGTACGCAAAGTGAAAATCACAGGGGGCGAACCGCTGACCCGCAAAGATACGGTGCCGATCATTAAAGCATTGAAAGCAATTAAAGGTATTGAAAAAGTCACGCTTACTACCAATGGCGTTCAACTGGCCAGATATGCTCAGGAGTTAAAAGCTGCCGGGTTAGATGGCGTAAACATTAGTATCGATACCCTAGAGCCGAAAGAATTTCGCCAAATAACTCGTGTAGGTGCTTTGCCGCAGGTTCTTTCAGGCTTAAACGCAGCGCTTGCAGTTGGGTTGCCGAATATTAAAGTCAATACTGTTGCTAGAGGAGAATTATCTGCAGAAGCGATTTGTCGAATTGCGGAGCTGGCACAAGAGGATGCGCTTCATGTACGTTTTATTGAATTAATGCCGATTGGCTTGGGTAGCGGTTGTTCAGGAAAGAGTCAGGAAGAAATTATGGCTATTTTAACGGAGAGATATGGAGCATTGACTGCTTTTGAACAGCGGTTAGGCAATGGACCTGCTAATTACTATTCTTTACCTGATTTTAAAGGGAAAATCGGGTTTATCAGTGCGCTAGGTCATTGCTTTTGTGCCGAATGTGATCGCATTCGAATTACAGCTGACGGTAGCCTGAAAACCTGTTTACATATGGACGATGGCTGTGAGCTGAAGGCAGCGCTGCAAACAGGCAATAAATCTTTATTAATGAAACAAATTCTTTCTGCGATTCAACAAAAACCGGAAAAGCATCATTTTTTAGAAAAACAAGGAGACAAACGGTTTATGTCTCAAATTGGAGGATAGATTATGGCAACTGGGGAAGTAATTGCAATTAACATTAGTGAACGAAGAGGAACACAAAAAAAGGAAATTGAGGAAGTCGAACTAATTAAAGGCTTTGGTTTGGAGGATGATGCTCATGGCGGCAACTGGCACCGCCAAGTGAGTCTTTTATCCTTTGAAAAGGTAACAGAATTCAATGAGCGCGGTGCACGTGTAGGCAATGGCGCTTTTGGTGAAAATATCGTCGTTTCGGGAATAGATTTACGTCAATTACCAGTAGGTAGTCAAATCCGAATTGGCGCAGCTGAATTAGTAGTGACTCAAATTGGTAAGGAATGTCATCATCATTGCCAAATTTATGCGCGCGTCGGTGATTGTATTATGCCTAGGGAAGGGATTTTTGCAGTTGTGGTCACACCAGGACATATTAAAAAAGGAGATCGGCTGGAAGTTGTATAAAGTAGGGATTATTACGTTAAGCGACAAGGGGGCTCAAGGGCTGCGGGAGGATATATCTGGTGCCTTGATCAAAGAGCTGCTGCCGGAAAATTTTCAAGTGGTCAAGCAAACGATCTTACCGGATGATAAGGAGCAGTTGCGCTCGCTTTTAATTGATTGGTGTTCGGTCTGTGATTTGCTGCTAACTACCGGAGGAACAGGCTTAGGCGTGCGAGATATTACACCGGAAGTGACGCTGTCAATTGCTGATAAGGAAGTTCCCGGAATTACAGAAGGCATGCGTCTATTTAATTTGCAGAAAACTCCTTTTGCGATGTTAAGTCGAGCGGTTTGTGTTCAGCGAGGCAAAACCTTAATTATTAATTTACCCGGAAGTCCTACCGGTGTTTCGGAGAATTTGACGTATGTTCTGCCGATTTTGCCGCACGCGTTAGATATACTCACAGACCGAAAGACAGAGCATTAATATGGAGGGAATTATATGGAAGTGGTTAAAACAGTCGAGGCTCAAGGGCTAACCTTGTGTCAGGACATTACTAAAATTGTTAAAGACGAATTTAAAGGTGCTTTGTTCAAAAAAGGTCATCAAGTGACCGCAGAGGATATTCCGGTTTTGTTGTCTTTGGGAAAAGAGCATTTGTTTGTCTGGTCGAAAGAGCCCGGTATGGTTCATGAAAATGAAGCAGCTGAAGTGCTGTATCAACTGGTTGCTGATAAAAACATGAAGCCTACTAAGATTTCAGAAGGAAAAATCGAAGTAGTTGCTGAGAAAGATGGTTTGTTAAAAATTGATCAAGAAAAGCTACTTAAGCTTAATTTATTAGCTAAAATTGCCATCGCTACATTACCTACGAATCAAAAAGTCACTGCTGGCCAAAAACTGGCGGGAACCAGAATCATTCCCTTAACGATTGAGGCGGAACGTTTGGCACAGGCAGAAGCTTTGGTCGGCAATGAGCCGGTACTGTCTTTGTTATCTTTTGAAAGTATAACGGTTGGCATTGTCACAACGGGCAGTGAGGTTTTTAATGGTTTAATTGAAGATGCGTTTACGCCGGTTGTCAAAGCGAAGCTAGCTGAATATCCGAATGCGACGATCCGGTTTCATGAAATTGTCAACGACGAGCCGCAAAATATTACCGCTGCGATTGAACGTATGCTGGCTAAAGGAGCGGATCTAATTTTTTGTACAGGTGGAATGAGTGTGGATCCTGACGACCGAACACCCTTAGGCATTAAGCAAACCGGAGCTGAGATTGCCTTTTACGGAACGCCTGTTTTACCAGGTTCCATGTTGTTGGTGGCTTATTTAAATGGTCGAACGATTGTCGGACTGCCGGGTGGTGTGCTGTATTCCAAACGAACAGTGTTTGATTTGCTGTTACCACGGATAATGGCACAGGACAAAATTACAAAGGAAGAAATCGCCGGTTTAGGCTATGGCGGTTACCTATAAAAGGAGGAGAAACAGAAATGAAAGGAATTAAAAAATTTTCGCTGATTAGTTTGATTGTACTGACTTTAGGAGGCCTAGGCGCTTGTTCTTCCAACAATGAAGCGAATAAGGATTCTTCAGAAACCGCCAGCTCCAGCTCAAGTCAAGCCGAGAGTGGACATGTACTGATTGCCGCCGCTGCCAGTTTGGAAAATGTTATGGAAAAAGAGTTGATTCCTGCTTTTGAAAAAGAACATTCAGGCGTCACTATTGAAGGTAATTATGATAGCTCGGGAAAGTTACAGACGCAAATTGAAAAAGGCTTAGAAGCCGATATTTTCTTTTCCGCCGCTACCAAACAAATGGATGCATTGGTCTCGCAAAAGCTAGTCGCTAAAGACGAGGTCGTTCCGTTGCTGGAAAATCAGTTAGTCTTAATTGTACCGAAAAATTCAGATAAAGACTGGAAGGATTTTAATGATTTAAAGAAAGCGGAAATGGTTGCGATCGGAGATCCTGCAAGTGTGCCGGCAGGTCAGTATGCAGAAAAAGGCTTAAAAGCACTTGGTATTTGGGATGAAGTAAAAGAGCATGCCAGTTTTGGAACCAATGTAACTGAAGTATTAAATTGGGTGGCAAAAGGTAGCTCCGAAGCTGGTCTGGTCTATGCGACGGATGCAGCATCCAGTGATGAAGTGAAGATCATTGCTACTTTACCGGAGGATACCTTGGATGATCCGATTATTTATCCGGTCGCTCCTTTAGAAAAAACCAAAGACAACAAGGCTGCTGCAGACTTCCTAGACTTTTTACAAAGTGATACGGCAGCGAAGGCCTTTAAAGAAGCAGGATTTACTGTGAATAAGTAGGTGGAGCAGATGGATTTGAGTCCAATCTTTATTTCATTTAAAACAGCAATTGTTGCGATTGTATTCACCTTTTTTATTGGAACGGTCAGTGCCTATCTTATTTTTCGAATGAAAACGCGAGAGCTGAAAATGCTTTTTAATAGCTTGTTTACATTACCGCTAGTCTTACCGCCGACTGTTTTTGGCTTTTTCCTGTTGGAAATTTTTGGTGTGGAGCAGCCTATCGGACGTTTCTTGCTGGATTTTTTTGCGGTAAAAGTGGTATTTTCATGGCAAGCGACGGTGATTGCGTCCGTTGCCGTTTCTTTTCCTATGATGTATCGTTCTGCGATTGCCGCTTTTGAGCAGATCGATCCGGAGTTATTTGCCGCAGCACAAACACTGGGCTTTTCCGAAATGAAAATTTTTGGAAAAATCGCTTTGCCGCTAGCGGTAAATGGGTTGCTGGCAGGCGGTGTACTGGCGTTTGCCAGAGGCTTGGGAGAATTTGGTGCAACAACCATGCTGGCAGGGAATATCGCCGGAAAAACTAGAACCTTACCCTTAGCGATTTATTCAGCAGTAGCGGCTGGTGATTGGTCTTTAGCCCAAAAATACGTTTTGATTATTATAGTAATTTGTTTGGTCATTTTATTTTTAACCGAAATTTTTACTAAGAAAACACGAGGGTTTAATAGATGAAGCTATTGGTGGATATTCAAAAGCAATTAAAAAATCATCAGTTAACGATCCAGTTTGAGATTGAATCTACCAAGTTAGGCATTTTAGGTGCTTCGGGCTGCGGGAAAAGTATGCTGCTAAAATGTATTGCCGGGATTGAAACGCCGGACACTGGTCGGATTCAATTAGGAGAACGGATTTTATACGATGATAAACAAGGGATTAATCTGCCGCCGCAAAAGCGTAAAACCGGCTTGTTGTTTCAGCAATACGCGCTTTTCCCTCATTTAACTGTTACGCAAAATTTGCAAAGTGTCACGCAGGATCAGTCTTTTTTGGTGAAGCTGCTGCAGATGTTTCATTTGGAAAATGTGCAGCAAAGCTATCCCGCTCAATTATCTGGTGGCCAAAAGCAAAGAGCTGCTTTTGCAAGGATGCTGGCAGCAAAGCCTGAGCTGATTTTATTAGATGAACCCTTTGCGGCGCTGGATACTTCTTTAAAAGAGGAGCTGCAAATTGAACTGCAAAAGCATTTAGCTGATTTTAACGGTAATGTACTGATTGTCAGTCATAGCTTGGACGAGCTGTATCGTTTGTGTCCGGCGTTAATTGTAGTTTCGGAAAAGGAATGTGTCTTTGCCCAAACGGATCAATTATTTCAACAGCCGCAGACCGTAACTGCCGCAAAGCTGACTGGCTGCAAAAACATTTTGCCGATCGAACGTATTGATGCGCATACGGTTCGTGTGTTGGGCTGGTCTCAAACACTGACGGTCGCTTGTGAGGTACAGGAAAAGCATCGTTATATAGGAATTCGTGCCCATGACCTTTTGCCTAAGGTATCTGGTGTCAATCAACTGGCAGTCGAGTATTTGTACGCTCAACAAACACCTTTTGAACAAAATGCGTGGTTGAATCATGAAGGAACGAAGCTTTGGTGGAAAGGAAGTAAACAGCTGCAGATTGAGACAGTGACGGAAGTTGCAGTTCTACCGGAAGCGATTATGGCGTTAAGTGAATAAAAAAGTGAATGTGAGAGCGAGGCAAAACTAAAAAACAGTTTTGCTACGCTCTCTATTTACGAATAAACGGCGGGATCAGTCGAACGCAACTTTTTCTTTGAATAAAGCTGCTTGCAATTGAGAAATATAAATGGTATCCTATAACCTGTAAAACGTAATTATTACGATTTGGGAAAGGGGAAACGTATGGCCAAAAAAGCTAAAATAGCAAAAGCAAAGCAGCAGCAAGCGCTGATTGAACAATATGCCGAACGTCGACAAGCATTAAAAGCGAATAAAGATTACGCGGCTTTAGCGAAGCTGCCAAAGGATTCAAATCCGAATCGCTTAAAAAACCGCGATCAGTTTGACGGACGACCAAGAGCGTATATGCGCAAATTTGGTCTGTCACGGATCAACTTTAGAACCTTGGCTCATCAAGGGAAAATTCCCGGTGTAAAAAAAGCCAGCTGGTAACACATAATAGTTAAGTTAATTAAGAGGTGATTCAATGGAAAAGCAAGACCTTGCCAGTGCCCGCAGACGTTTGAAATGTGCAAATCGAAAAACACGCAAACGTGCCTTGAAAATTATTCAACAGGCCAAAAGAGAAAAAAGAAAACAACTGCTGGCAGTAAGCAGCGCTAATTAATAAACCTAGTTAAAGTAAAGCTCTCATTCGTAGAAAGCTTTACTTTTTTTTTGACTAAGCATAAACTAATAGAGGACAGAACTTGGAAAATGAATGGGAGAATCGTGTGAAAGAAAAATTACAGATATTCAAGAAAAAAACAATCAAGTATCCTTTGATAATTATTGGCTTACTGCTGCTAGTATTGGTAAGTAATCTTTATTTACAGTGGTGTCAAAATGAGCTGTCAGTTGATTTGGCAGTCAAATTTGCTTTTTCGTGGCATACAGAAAAATTTATGTTAGGTTGCTTCGTTCTGCTGCTCTTTTTGCTGCTTTTGTGCAGTGTGGCGGGCTCGTTTGCCTTAGGAGGTCTACTATATGCTATTGCGATTGGGATTTTAGGCTTTGCAGATTATCAGAAGATGTTTTATCGAACGGAGCCGATTTATCCAGATGACTTAAAGATGATTACTGAATTTGGTTTGCTTAGAGAAATGGTTGGCACCATTCCTTTTGTGGTGATCTTAGTAATAGCTGCTGTCGGATTATTTTTCTTTGGTCGAGCAATTTATAAAAGTCGGTTGTTGTCGAAAAAAGCCCAAATCCTGCGTGTGCTCGGGCTAGTTATAACAATTGGTTCATTGAGCTATGTCAGCAACTTCAACCAGCCAACGAATTTATTGCGTAAAGCCTACAATCGTACAGCTTTATGGATTCCCTATAGTCAAAAAATGAATTACTATAACACAGGCTTTATCGGCGGCTTTTTATATAATTTAAAAGTAGAAGCAATGGAAAAACCGGCTAATTATAGTGAAAAAACAATCAATACCATTACTGAAAAATATACCGAAAAAGCGCAAAAGCTCAATCAAAAAGCTTCTACGGAGCAGCCCAATATTATTTTTGTGATGAGCGAAAGCTTCTCTGATCCGCAGCATCTCAACGGTGTAACTGTCAATCAGGATCCCTTAGCTGATTATCGCTCAGTAGCGAATACAACCTACAGTGGTCAAATGCTGTCACAAAACTACGGCGGTGGTACAGCCAATATTGAATTTGAAGCGCTGACGAGCTTTTCCATGGCACTTTTTAATCCACAAATGACAACACCTTATACGATGCTGGTGCCTAAAATGCAGGAGCTGCCGTCCATTGTCTCTTTATTGAAAAACCAAACGTATCATGCCACAGCCATTCATCCGTACAATACCTCGATGTATAAACGAAAAGATGTGTATCAGATCTTAGGCTTCGATCAGTTTATTAGTGAAGAAACAATGACTCATAAGGAAAAACTGCAAAATAACCCGTATATTTCCGATGCTTCAGCGTATAAAGAAATTTTGGATGTGCTGAAAGACGGAGATACTCCGCAGTTTGTTCATTTAGTGACAATGCAAACTCATATGCCGTACAGCGACAAGTACACTTCATCAGCGTATTCGTCACAAAGTAAAGGCAACAAAACTGCGATTGATAATTACATGCAGGATATTGCCTACAGTAGTGAAGCGTTGAAGGAATTTACGACCGCATTAAACAAGCTGGACCGACGAACCTTGGTCGTATTTTGGGGAGATCATTTGCCAAGTATTTATTCTGATGAAATCAAAGCAGATAATGATCAAGCAACGTTGCATCAAACAGAATTTTTAATGTATGATACCCAAAATCAGCTTTCAGATAAAAAAAATCATGAAGCGATGACCAGTCCTTTTTATTTTGCTCCCACCTTATTTGAGCAAAGTGAGTTAGCTGTTTCCGGTTTTTATCAGCTTTTAACAGAGCTGGAAAAAGAAGTGCCGGCTTTTGAAAATGGTCTTTACTATCAGGAGCAGCAGTGGCAAAAGACCTTGTCATTAACGAAGGAGCAGGAAAAGCTGTATCAGGAGTATCAGCTGATTCAGTACGATATTGTATCTGGTCAGGGCTACAGTTTGGATTCCGATTTTTTTAAAGAAAAGTAACCAAAGGAGCAGAACATGAGTTTTAAAAAGAAAGATAATCAGATTTATTATAATCCCATTCGGCGGGCGGTGTTAAATCATCAGTTGATTGAACCGGGCGATAAAGTCGCAATCGGGATGAGTGGGGGAAAAGATAGTACCAGTCTGCTGTACTTTTTGGATATGATTGCCAAGCAAAAACGGCTGGGTTTTGAATTTGAAATTGTGCCGATTACCTTAGCGATGGGCTTTGATGTAGATATTGCACCACTTCAGGCGTTTACGACCTCTTTAGGGTATGAGCTGGAGATTGTTCCGACAAATATTGCGCAAGTCGTCTTTGATATTCGGGAAGAACGTTCACCTTGCTCTTTGTGCGCGAAGCTGCGGCGAGGCATTCTTTACAATCGTGCGAAGGAGCTAGGCTGTAACAAGGTAGCTTTAGGCCATCACTTGGATGATGCGATTGAGACCTATTTCATGAACTTTTTATTTCATGGCCAAATGGCCAGCTTTGAGCCTAAGAGCTATTTGTCCAAAACAGGCATTACCCTGATTCGTCCGCTGATCTATGTTGAAGAAAAACAGATTATCCACTTTGTAAAACGCGAAGAGCTCCCGGTTATTTTTAATCCTTGTCCGGTAGATAAGCAGACGAAGCGGGAAGAGATCAAGCACTTAGTTACAAACTTGGCCCAAAGCTATCCCGATATTCGAGAAAAATTCATTATGGGGATGGAGCAAGGTCTGGCAGCTAATTTCTGGACCAAGACCTATGCCCCTTTACAAAAATAAAAATAAAGACTGAACCCGCGACTTTCTAGTTGCGGGCTTTTTTAGGAGAACAATTTTCAAGTTCATTTCAGAAAATCAATAAGTTTCATTTGAAAAACACTAAAAGAACAGGTATAATAAATGACAGCAATAATTAATTGGTAATTGGCGTTGGTCACTTATCGAACGATTATTTCATGAGGGAGTAACTGACGGCGTTAGCCGTGACAACATCACCAACTCCGAAAGAAATTTCTGGTGTTGTCTTAAACGGTGAGACTTATGTATGTTCTATTTAGGTAGCATACACAGGTCTATTTTTTTGTTTTTGAGCAACAAATTAAGAGGGTTAACTCGTGTTTGTTGTTCATTTATGAAGTAAAATAGATCTAAGGAGCTGCAAATTACAGAGGAGGAAGAACATGTCAGAAGAAAAAAAGGTTCAACTATCTGAGGCGTTTTACACGCAGTCGGAGGAAACGGTTCTGGAAAAAATGAACACGACTGCCGCAGGCTTATCAGATCAGGAAGCTAAAAAAAGGTTGGCCAGTTATGGAGCCAATGCACTAGATGAAGGGAAAAAGAAATCAATTGTCGTGAAATTCTTTGAACAATTTAAAGATTTTATGATTATTGTGTTGCTGGTTGCCGCAGTGATTTCAGCTGTCTTTTCACATGATGTGGTTGACTCGGTGATCATTTTACTGGTAGTGGTTTTAAATGCTATTTTTGGTGTGATTCAAGAAGCCAAAGCAGAGCAAGCGATTGAAGCCTTAAAAGAAATGTCTTCGCCAAATGCCAATATTCGCCGCGATGGTCACGTGATTACCGTTAAAAGTGATGAACTGGTTCCCGGAGATATCGTTTTACTGGAAGCAGGAGATGTCGTACCTGCCGACTTACGTTTGCTAGAAGCCGCAAGCTTAAAAATCGAAGAAGCAGCCTTGACAGGTGAATCTGTGCCGGTTGAAAAAGAAGCAGTCGTTTTAGAAGGTACTGCTGAAGATATCGAGATTGGCGACCGCATTAATATGGCTTATTCCAATAGTAATGTCACTTACGGGCGCGGTTTGGGTGTCGTTGTCGGTACGGGGATGAATACCGAAGTTGGTAAAATCGCCGGTATGCTGGCAAATGAACAAGAAACTGAAACTCCGTTAAAACAAAACTTAAACCAATTAGGAAAAATGCTGACAATTGCGATTTTAGTGATTGCCGCAATTATGTTTGTTGTCGGAATGATGAACGGCAAAACCTGGATTGATATGCTGTTAACATCTATTTCCTTAGCCGTTGCTGCAATTCCGGAAGGCTTGCCTGCAATTGTAACGATTATTCTAGCGTTAGGTACGCAAAAGATGGCGAAGAAAAACGCTATTGTTCGTAAGCTGCCGGCAGTTGAAACATTAGGAAGTACAGATATTATCTGTTCAGATAAGACAGGTACTTTAACCTTAAATCAAATGACTGTTGAAGCTCTTTACTCAAATAATGAAGTAATCCCTGCGACAACAGAGGTTGCCGCCGATAATATGGCTTTAAAAATTATGACCTTTGCCAACGATACAAAAATTGCACAGGATGGTACTTTAATCGGTGATCCTACTGAAACAGCGTTAATTCAATATGGTTTGGATCATGGCTTCAATGTGACGGAGAAAGTCGCTGATCAGCCTCGTGTTGCGGAAATTCCGTTTGATTCTGACCGTAAATTAATGACTACCGTTCACCAATTAGCGAATGGTAAATTCTTAGTGGCAGTCAAAGGTGCACCGGATGAGCTGTTAAAACGTTGTAATCAGGTTCTGCTAAATGAACAAGAAACAGCAATGACTGACTCAAAACGTCAAGAAATTTTATCCAACAATACAAACATGGCCAAACAAGCACTACGTGTTTTAGGAATGGCTTATAAATATGTTGATGCAGTTCCCGCTGAAATGGATTCAGATCTTGTGGAAAATGAGCTGACTTTTGCCGGTTTAGTCGGAATGATTGACCCTGAAAGAAAAGAAGCAGCAGAAGCTGTAAAAGTAGCCAAAGAAGCCGGTGTTCGTCCGATTATGATTACTGGTGACCACAGAGATACGGCAGAAGCAATTGCTGCTCGTCTTGGTATCATTAAAGAAGGCGAAGATGACGCGGTTATTACAGGTGCTGAATTAAACGAATTATCCGACGAAGCTTTTGCAAAAGTAGTTGAAAACTATTCTGTTTATGCACGGGTTTCGCCTGAACATAAAGTACGGATTGTTAAAGCTTGGCAGCAAGAAGGCAAAGTCGTTGCCATGACAGGTGACGGTGTGAATGATGCGCCGGCTTTAAAAGCTGCCGATATTGGGATTGGTATGGGAATTACCGGAACTGAAGTTTCCAAAGGTGCTTCAGACATGGTCTTGGCGGATGATAACTTCTCAACCATTATTGTAGCTGTTGAAGAAGGACGTAAGGTTTTCTCAAATATCCAAAAAACGATTCAATACTTGCTTTCTGCTAACTTGGGTGAAGTGTTGACTCTCTTTATTGCCACACTGCTTGCTTGGGACACACTATTGCCGGTTCACTTGTTGTGGATTAACCTAGTAACGGATACATTCCCGGCGATTGCTTTAGGAGTAGAGCCTGCCGAGCGTGATGTAATGAGCCATGCACCGCGCGGTAAGAAGTCCAACTTCTTTTCTGGCGGCGTGTTTAGCAGCGTTATTTATCAAGGGATTGTCCAAGGTGGCTTAACTCTGTTCGTTTATAAGATGGCCATTGATTTCCCAGCGCATACTGCGGCTAACATGCCAAACCTTTCTGCACAAGCCTTGTATGATTTACAGCATGGGGATGCCTTGACGATGGCTTTTGCTACGTTGGGCTTGATTCAGCTGTTCCATGCCTTTAATGTGAAATCTATTTACCAGTCTATCTTTAAAGTTGGCTTGTTTAGAAATAAATCATTTAACTGGGCGATTTTGGTTTCCTTCCTATTATTGGCGGCAACCATCGTTATTCCTGGCTTTAATGATTTGTTTAGTGTAACGCATTTAGATGCTTATCAATGGGCAATTGTTGCTGGAACTTCCTTCTCAATTATTCCAATCGTGGAAATTGTTAAGTTCTTTCAGCGCCGGTTCGTAAAAGAAGCGAATTAATCATTTGACTAACAGTTGAAATAAATTCTAAAAAAGGAGAGCCAGACGTTATTTTTTCAACGTTTGGCTCTCTTTTTTATTTATTAGGTCTAAGCTTGTTCTTTCAGTGCTTTAACGATTGCTTCGTCAAATGCCGGTAAGTCATCAGGATTTCTGCTGGTAATCAATTGCTTGTCGATGACAACGGCTTCGTCCTTAACATTAGCACCTGCATAACCTAGATCCGGTTGAACCGTTGTATAAGCAGTAAGTGTCCGACCTTTGGTTAATCCGGTTTGGATGAATAATTGAGGTCCGTGGCAAATGGCAAAAAGCGGCTGGTCGTTTTCTAGAAAGTATTTTGTGAAGGCAACAAAACGCTCATCACTGCGCAGCTGATCCGGCGAATACCCACCCGGAAGTAAAAGTGCATCAAACTCTTCAGGTTTTACGTCGTCAATGGCAGCATCAATCACAAAGGTCGTTCCCTTTTTACCAGTAATTTCTTTTCCTGCTTCCTTTTCAATTAAAACAACATCATAACCAGCTTGTTCTAAAGCCTCTTTAGGTGAGGTTAATTCTACGTCTTCAACCATATCAGTGACGAGTACTGCTACTTTTTTTGTCATAAAATCTCCTCTTTCATCTCTATTTTGCTCATTGAAGAGCATATCTTTATAGTAAAGGGGATTTTGGATTGTTGCAAAAGATCAGCCTTTTCTATTTACCAAATACTGGTTTTTCTGATAAAATAAGGAATTGATGTAGAAGAGTTTTTCTATCTTAATAAATTGTTTATTATTGGAGGGAAAAGAATGTTTTATCTAGATGAAAATGAAGAAACAGAAGAAAAGCAACAACCTAATGTATTTATGAAAAAACTTTTTGAAGAACGGACTATTTTAATCTACGGCGAAATCACTCAGGATTTAGCACGTGAAGTCTCTTCTCAATTATTGTTGCTTGCGGCTATGGGCGACGAACCAATTAAGATTTTCATAAACAGCCAAGGCGGACATGTAGAGTCAGGTGATACGATCCATGACATGATTAAATTTGTAAAACCGGAAGTAATTGTCATTGGTACCGGCTGGGTAGCAAGTGCTGGGATTACCATTTACTTAGCGGCTGAAGCGAAAAATAGATACAGCTTGCCAAATACACGCTACATGATTCATCAGCCTGCCGGCGGTGTTCAAGGGCAAAGTACAGAAATTCAAATTGAAGCCAAAGAAATCATTCGCATGCGTGAACGCGTGAATCGGATTATTGCTGAAGCGACAGGTCAATCCTATGAAAAAATTGCGAAGGATACCGATCGTAATTTCTGGATGTCAGCGGATGAAGCCAAAGACTATGGCATGGTTTCAAAAATCATTCAAACGAGTGATGAAATTATCTAATCAAACAAGCTTTTAAAAGCTCCTGCTGCAAACCCAATCAGCGTTTGGCGGCAGGACTTTTTCTTTGCACAGATTCTTCTTGTCACAGCCCTATAAAAAAGTGTAAAATTAAGTGACTACCAAAAGAAAGTAGGAAAGAATGTGAAACCAAACTTAGGCTATTATGTACAAAACATTAACGATATTGTAAAAGAAACAGAAGAAGTCGGCGAAAAAATGAACGTCTACTACGAAGAAATTCGCACAGCGATTGACGAGGGGAAGACAGTAGACTTGGCTCCTGAACGAATTGCTGAAATTCAACGTATTTTTGAAGAAGGTACGAAAGAATACAAGCGGATGCTGGAACAGGTTTCTCAATTACGTCCGCCGGCACGCGTCATGGGGATTCACAAAAAATTTGAACGTTCTTACATCGAATATTTAGCGGGCTGCAATGAAATGGTGCTATCCTTAGATCCGGAAAAAGGCATTGATGTTGATTTGTTCAATCGCTCAGAAGAGAAGCAGGATAAAGCAACAGATGATATTTCATTCTCCATTACACGCATGAGTAATCTTTTGTTAAAAAAATAAAAAAACAAAGGAAAAAATGAATAAAAAAAGGAATGTCTAATTCTAAATTAATATTATTTTTAGTAGACAGTTTTGGGGAATTATTGTATTATTAGTTCATACCAACAACAACCTTTTTATTTTTCATTTTACTCTTATTGAGTAATACTCCTTTTCCATCGACGGTCACGTCGGTGGTTTTTTGTTTTTTTATAACAATAAAAAATAACGTCGTTTTTTTTATTATTTGACAAAATGATTATTTATTTATTTTTATCATAAAAAAAGCGATAAATTATATACGTAAATATACATCCCTGTTTATTAAAAAAGAAGCTGATCACTTAAGGTGAATCAGCTCCTCTAACCGCATGCTTAACGAATACTAGTTTTCTACATTACGAACATAGTCATCAAAATACTGAACAAGATCAGCTTTGATTTTTTGATATTCTGCTTCGGTATACTCACGTTCTTCAATTTTTCCATTAAAAAATGGAATTTCTAATTCTTCACGTAAACGATCAAGTACCTCGTTTTGATCCATTTAAGCACCTTCCTTATTTGTCATCTTCTCCATTATAAAACATTAAAATCATTCGTCAACTGCTCGAAGGAATCTTTCATTGAAGAAAGCTTGTTATAGAGTAAGGCAGTGTTATTGTCATCATGAAGAAAGACCTGTTTCAGCTCGAAATAGAAATCTTCGAACGAAGTAAAAAAGGGCTGAACATCGGCTGTAAACAATTCATCCTGACTATAATAGAAGATGCGGATGCTGTGATAATAGGTGAAAACTTCATTAATATTCAAAAGAATACGTGTTTCATCTGTACGAGGCTGGCTGGTAATTAAATCATACAAAGATAAGCTTTTATTATGAATTTCAGATAAGTAGCCCAAAAGAACCTCAATTTTTTCGTTGCTTGCTGCCATTTTATCGACCTCCAGTTTTTTTTATTATAATCAATAATGAATAGAAAGAAAACTAGTATCCCTTATTTCAATAGAAAAACCATTGACTTTTAAATGAGAATACTCTAATATTATGAGCAATAACTAAAACTCGGAGAAAAGAAGAGTAGGCAGGCAGACATTCATAGCCGTCCCAAAGATTATTAAAAGACGGTTTCAGAGAGCTTTCGGCTGGTGCGAGAAAGCAATAAACGCTTGTTGAAGATGAACTTGGAGAGGAAAAATCAGACTGATTTTTACGGCTGCCACCGTTAACAAGGTGTCAACTCACACAAAGTTGTGGTTTGAATTGAGATGGAAAGAAACGTCCAATAAAGGTGGTACCGCGATTGTCGCCCTTTACTAGCAGAGCAGCTGCTGGTAGAGGGCTTTTTTTCATACATCTATCCGGAATCAGGGCAATATTATTTGTTTGGCTAAGAAGAAGTTGGCTTTCAGTAGCAGAGCTGCAGATAATACAGGCAGCTTCTACTACTTTCATAATAAATTATACGCAAAAAAAGCACGTATATTTTTTTACTAGCAAGACCAAACTATCGCATAAGAAAGGAAATGAGTAAAATGACCAATCAAAACTATCACTTTGAAACGATTCAAGTCCACGGCGGACATACACCGGACAAGGATACCAATTCCAGAGCTGTACCGATTTACCAGACAACCTCTTACACCTTTGATGACACGCAGGATGCAGCGGAGAAATTCGCTTTAGCCAAAGCCGGTAACATTTACACTCGGATTACCAATCCGACGACAGCGGTACTTGAGGATCGTTTAAATGAATTGGAAGGTGGTATTGGTGCAGTGGCGGTAGCCTCCGGATCAGCAGCGATTACGTATGCGATTCAAAACTTGGCAAGCGCCGGCGATCACATTGTATCAGCCTCTACCTTGTATGGCGGCACCTTTAATTTATTGGCGCATACCTTGCCGGAATTCGGTATTACCACAACATTTGTTGATCCTGATCACTTAGAAGAGCTGGAAGCGGCAATTAAAGAAAATACGAAAGCAGTTTTTGTCGAAACTATTGGGAATCCCACAACGAATGTAGCGGATATCGAGCAGCTGGCAGCAATCGCCCATAAGCATCAGATTCCTTTGATTGTGGATAATACCTTTGCTACAGCGTATCTAAATCGTCCGTTTGATTTTGGGGCGGATATTGTCGTTTATTCTGCGACCAAATTCATTGGCGGACATGGCGTTGCTTTAGGCGGCGTAGTGATTGACTCGGGAAAATTTGATTGGAACAATGGTAAATTCCCTAAACTTGTCGATCCTGACCCTAGCTATCACGGATTATCGTACGTAAAAGACATTGGTGCAGCTGCCTATATTACGCGTCTGCGGGTTTCGCTATTAAGAGATACTGGCGCAGCGATCGCCCCGTTTAACAGCTTTTTATTGATTTTAGGGTTGGAAACCTTATCCTTGCGCTTGGAACGTCATGTTGAAAACGCACAGCTGGTCGCGGAATTTTTAGAAACGCACCCTAAAGTCGCTTGGGTGAATTATCCCGGCTTGAGTGCGAATCCGTATCATGCACTCGCAGAAAAATATTTGCCGAAAGGAGCAGGCTCTGTGTTTACATTTGGCGTCGTGGGTGGAGCGGAAGCCGGCAAAAAACTGATTAATCAGGTTCAGCTATTTTCATTATTGGCAAATGTTGGCGATGCTAAATCCCTGATCATTCATCCTGCTTCAACCACCCATTCTCAGTTAAGTGAAGCAGAGCTGCAGGCATCCGGTACCTCGCCAGAATTGATTCGAGTATCAATTGGTACCGAAAATATTGCCGATATATTGGCAGACTTGGCGCAAGCCTTGGATAAGCTTTAAAAAGAGCCTGTATTAAATAAAAGCAACTATGGTATCATAAAAGAAACAAACGTTAAAAATCGAGAGAATAGCGACACTGAAACTTGCTTTCAGCCTGCTGGTGAGTCATCATCGGGAAACAATCATCGTGTATAAAGGCCTGTTCCTTGTTCAAGGTACAACCGCACACTGCATGTGCTGCGCCTTTGGCTGGGTACCTCTCTCAAGGAACAGGATCATTTTTTAGTATTCTCTCTCGTTTGTTTTAACCAATAAAGTGGAGGTAACAGATGAGTCACGGGGATTTATGGAAATATAGTACGTCAGAAAAAAATCGCGAATTTCTATTGTCTTTGCAGCTGTTGGGACGAACAGATTTGAGTGCAGAGCAACAAATTAGCTGTTTATATCGTTTAAGCAATCAGCTTGAAGCACATTATCGGACTTATTTTTTAACGAAGCGAAATGGTGCAAAACGCAAGATTTCAGCTCCCGATCAGCTTTTAAAACGAGTTCAAAAAAATATAGTTACTAGTTGCCTGGCTCAGAGAAGCTGTTCCCCGTATGCGACTGCCTATCGAAAAGGTGTCCAACTGGTAGATAATGCAAGACCTCATCTAGGTCAAAAGCAGCTATTGAAGCTGGATATTGAGGATTTTTTTGGCAGTATTACTGTACCGATGATCGCTAGAAGTGCATTTCCCAGAATTTATTTTCCACCGTCTGTTGCTGGTCTTCTAACGCAGCTATGTTCCTATGAGGACTGCTTGCCACAAGGAGCGCCAACCTCGCCATGCATTTCTAATTTAGTGATGAAGCCTTTCGATGATTATATCGGAGCTTGGTGCGCCGATCGGCAAATTACCTATACGCGTTTTTGTGATGATCTGACTTTTTCTGGAACGTTTGAGCTAAAAGAGGTGAAAAATAAGGTACAAAATTTCTTGTTTGAACTAGGCTTTTCGTTGAACAAAAAGAAAACCAGCCAGCGTAAGGCGAGTCAGCGCCAATGCGTTACAGGAATTGTAGTGAATGCCAAGCTACAAGCCAACCGTTCTTACCGCAAAAAACTGCGTCAGGAAATTTACTATTGTCTAAAGTTTGGCGTGCGTTCACATCTTATGCAGCAAAGAACCGACGATCAACAGACATTAGGACAAGAAGAAATGCAACAATATCTCCAGCAGCTGATTGGTAAAACAAACTTCATTTTGCAGGTAAATCCATCAGATCAGGAATTTCTTCAGGCGAAAATAACTTTAAAAAAATTGTGTCAATCTGACTTTCTCTAAATCTGACGAAGATTATACCCTTGTTTTCTTAAAGAAATTCTCATAAAACGGTTGACTTTCATTCAAAAGTTCTGTATCTTTAACACTATAGTTTGAATTATTCAAAAATTCTGACAATAAAGGATGTTGACGACAATGAACAGACAAATCACAACTACATTCTTATTATTACTGTAAGGACTCAGCTGGCTGAACATTCAGTTTATGAGGAGTCCTGTTTTCGCATTGCATGAACGGGATGACAAGCATCCCAAATCATGGGATGCTTTTTTGTTGCAAGAATGAGCAATTAAAAAATGAAGTAGTCAAACAGGAAAGGATGTCAACGTATGGAAAACATTCAATTTTTCGACACCACGCTTAGAGATGGCGAACAAACACCCGGAGTAAACTTTAATACCAAAGAAAAGGTTCAAATTGCCAAGCAGCTGGAAAAATGGGGCATTGATACTATCGAAGCCGGCTTTCCGATCGCTTCTGATGGTGATTTTGAAGCAGTCAAGGCCATTGCGGAAAATGTAGAAAAGATGACCGTAGCTGGTTTAGCTCGCTGTCAAAAAGCCGATATTGATCGCGCCTATGAAGCACTGCAGCATGCGTGCTACCCGCAAATCCACGTTTTTTTAGCCACAAGTCCAGTTCATATGGAATATAAGCTGAAAATGTCGCCGGATGAAGTACTTGCTTCAATTAAAGAGCATGTCAGCTATGCCAAAACCAAATTCGACAAGGTTCAATTCTCGCCGGAAGATGCAACACGTACAGAGAAACAATTTTTACTGAAAGCTGTTCAAACAGCAATTGATGCCGGCGCAACAATTATTAATGTACCGGATACGGTGGGCTATTCTAATCCGACTGAATACGGCGCTCTGTTCAAATTTTTAATTGAAAATATTCAAAGTAAAGAAGAAATCATCTTTTCTTCTCACTGCCATGATGATCTGGGCATGGCTACCGCAAACGCGCTGGCCGCCATCGAAAATGGAGCACGTCGCGTGGAAGGAACAGTTAACGGCATTGGCGAACGTGCCGGCAATACTGCACTAGAAGAAGTGGCGCTGGCCTTGTATATTCGGAAAGATTTTTATCAGGTTCAAAGTAACATTACCTTAAACGAAACGAAAAGAACCAGCGATCTGGTCAGTCGTTTGTCGGGCGTGGCTGTGCCGAGAAACAAAGCCATTATTGGAGCCAATGCCTACGCCCACGAATCGGGAATTCATCAGGATGGCGTATTGAAAAATCCGGATACCTATGAAATTATCACGCCGTCATTAGTCGGTGTAAACGAAAATTCCTTACCGCTAGGGAAATTATCCGGACGGCACGCATTTACTAAAAAAATGGAGGCACTCGGCTATCAGCTGACAGAAGGGGAATTAAAAGCTGCCTTTAAACGCTTTAAATCATTGGCAGATAAGAAGAAACAAGTAACAGAGGATGATTTAATTGCATTAATGGTCGGGCAAACGCAAGAATGTAGTGAGGATTATCGCTTGGAGCGGGTTCAGCTGCAATATGTTTCAGACGGCAGCCAAGGCGCCATTGTTTCTATTCATTCCGGTGAAGCTGAAGCAGTCAAGACTGAATCAGCGATCGGTTCCGGTAGTATTCAAGCGATTTATAATTCCATTGATAAAATTTTTGAACAAAGACCGGCATTGGAAGAGTACTATATTAAAGCCATTACGGGAGGAGAAGACGCTCAGGCAGAGGTGCATGTCACGCTTTCCGACCGCCAAACCAAAAAGAAATTTAACGGCATCGGCATTGATTTCGATGTTTTAGAAGCCTCCGCTAAGGCTTACGTGAAAGCTAGCGAACAATTTCAAAAAGAAATGGGGAAAAACAAATGACCAAACGGATTGTAGCTTTGCCAGGTGACGGGATTGGCGCAGAAATTATGTCCAGTGCTTTAAAAATTTTGGCAGAAATTATGCTTTTAGAAAATTTGGATTTTGATATTCAACAGTATCCCTTTGGGGGTGCCGGGATTGATGAAGCCGGTGATCCTTTGCCGCCGGCGACTTTGGCAGCTTGTGAAAAAGCAGAGGCGATTTTACTTGGTGCGATCGGTGGTCCTAAATGGGATCAGGCACCGAAACGTCCGGAACAAGGTCTACTAGGTTTACGAAAAGCATTGGGTTTGTTTGCCAATATTCGTCCAATTACAGTGCCGGATGCAATCGTTCACTTGTCACCCTTAAAAGCCGAAAATGTTCGTGGGGTTGATTTCGTAGTAGTTCGTGAATTAACTGGCGGTATTTATTTTGGTGAGAAGCAGCTGGCGGCTGAAGCGGCCTCTGATCTTTGTACCTATTCCAAAGCCGAAATTCAGCGAATTATTCGTAAAGCCTTTGATATTGCCCGTACCAGAAGCAAAAAGGTTACCTCCGTTGATAAAGCCAATGTCTTGGCTACTAGCAAATTATGGCGTCAAACAGCAGAAGAGGTAGCGGCTGAATATCCGGATTGTACCCTAGAGCACCAATTAGTAGATTCAGCAGCTATGGTGATGATTCAAAAACCAAAAGCCTTTGATGTGGTTGTTACCGAAAATCTGTTTGGCGATATTTTAAGTGATGAAGCATCGGTGATTCCCGGTTCATTGGGCATGATGCCAAGTGCCAGTCACAGCGAAAATGGACCTTCTTTATATGAACCCATTCATGGCTCTGCGCCGGATATTGCCAATCAAAATATTGCCAATCCGATGTCAATGATTTTATCTGCGGCAATGATGCTACGTCAATCATTTGGTTTGGAAACGGCTGCCAAGAGAATTGAAACGGCTTGTGATCAAGTGATGAATCAAGGGATTTTAACTGCTGATTTAGGCGGAAAGGCTTCAACGACGGAGTTTACCGATGCTGTAATTCAGGCATTACACTGAAAAGATTCAGCAAAGAATAAAAAATAAAAAAATGGATGTGACAACAATGGGGAAAACACTATTTGACAAACTTTGGGAACAGCACGTCGTAACCGGTAAAGAAGGCGAACCGCAGCTACTATATATCAATCTTCATCTGATTCATGAAGTAACCTCGCCGCAAGCATTTGAAGGCTTAAGAGAAGCAGGTCGTAAAGTGCGCCGTCCGGATCGAACCTTCGCAACCATGGATCATAATGTTCCAACTAAAGATATTTTCAATATTACTGATTTAGTCGCGAAAAAACAAATTGAAGCTTTGCAAAAAAACTGTGAAGAATTCGGCATTACCTTGTGTGAAAATGGCAGTGATCGCCAAGGAATTGTTCACATGGTAGGACCAGAAACTGGCTTGACACAGCCGGGGAAAACGATTGTCTGCGGCGATTCGCATACAGCGACGCATGGGGCTTTTGGCGCTTTAGCCTTTGGGATTGGGACAAGTGAAGTTGAGCATGTTTTTGCGACACAGTGTTTATGGCAAAGAAAACCTAAATCGATGGGCGTTAAAATTACCGGCAAGCTAGCGAAAGGCGTGTATGCCAAGGATATTATTCTAGCGTTGATTGCTAAATACGGCGTGGATTTCGGCGTGGGCTATGCAGTTGAATTTTATGGCGAAACGATCGAAAACTTAACCATGGAAGAACGAATGACCATCTGTAACATGGCGATTGAAGGCGGAGCGAAAATGGGGATGATGGCGCCGGATGAAAAAACCTATGCGTATCTTCGCGACCGAGAGTACGCACCAAAGGATTTGGCAGCAGCGATTGCTGAATGGGAAAAACTGCCGACAGATCCAGATGCTGTTTATGATGCCAATTTGGAATTGAACGCGGACGAGCTAGTGCCGTTTATCACTTGGGGAACCAATCCGGAAATGGGCATTCCTGTAACAGGCACTTTCCCTGAAATCAAGGATATCAATGATAAACGCGCCTACCATTATATGGATCTAAAACCGGGACAACGACCGTCAGATATTGAAATTGGTTATGTCTTTATCGGTTCTTGTACGAATGGCCGCCTTTCCGACTTAGAAGAAGCCGCACAAATTGTCAAAGGTAAAAAAGTCAAAGCAGGCATTACTGCGATTGTGGTACCCGGCTCCAGACCGGTTCGCAAAGCAGCTGAAAAAATCGGTTTGGACAAAATTTTTATAGAAGCGGGCTTCGAATGGCGTGAGCCAGGTTGCTCGATGTGTCTGGGGATGAATCCGGATCAGGTACCGGCGGGCGTTCACTGTGCTTCAACGTCCAATCGAAATTTTGAAGGTCGTCAAGGGAAAGGCGCGCGAACCCATCTTTGTAGTCCAGCAATGGCAGCAACGGCCGCGCTTGCAGGCACATTCGTAGATATTAGAAAGGAGCTAGGTGCATAATGGAGGCTTTTACACAACATACGGGGACCACGGTTCCTTTGATGAATGATAATATTGATACAGACCAGATTATTCCTAAATCGTTTCTAAAACGAATTGAAAAAACAGGCTTTGGCGAATTTCTATTTGATGAATGGCGTTATTTACCTGATCGAACGCCTAATCCGGATTTTACGTTGAATGAAACGCAATATCAGGGTGCTTCAATCTTAATTTCCGGGGATAATTTCGGTTCAGGCTCTTCCCGCGAGCATGCGGCTTGGGCGCTGACAGACTATGGATTTAAGGCGGTGATTGCCGGAAGCTTTAGCGATATCTTCTATATGAATGCCACCAAAAACGGCTTGCTGCCGATTGTGCTAAAACGTAAAGAGCTAGAAGCTTTGGCGGCGCTCGCTTCAACTGAAACAATTACCATTGATCTACCGAAGCAGCAAGTTCTTTCAAGCACCGGTACGTATTCTTTTGAGATTGACAGCACGTGGAAACATAAGCTGGTAAATGGTTTGGACGATATAGCTATCAGTATGTCACACGAAGCAGAAATCACAGCATATGAGCAAAATATTCCAGCCTATTGGCAATAAGAGCTCGTCGTTTAAAGGAGGGTAACCAATGGAGTGGGATGCAAAAAAATACAATACAAGTCATGATTTTATTTTTAAATATGGCGCAAACTTATTTGAATCGCTGCCGAAGGAATCAAAACGGATTCTAGATATTGGCTGTGGTACGGGACAGCTCACAAAGCAACTGGCTGATTTAGGGCATGAGGTGACTGGAATCGATCAGTCGGCAAATATGATTGAACAAGCCAGAGCCAGTTTTCCGGAGCTGACCTTTTTACGGGAAGATATTTTAAAGCCGTCAGAACAGCTGGAAACATACGATATTGCCTTTTCCAATGCGGTTTTTCATTGGATTTTAGATCAAGATTTGTTATTAAAGCAGATCTATCGTAGATTAAACTCACATGGAGAACTGTTATGTGAGTTTGGAGCTGCTGGCAATGTCGCCTTGATTCGCGCAGCATTTGGAGAGGAACTGCAGATCTTGGACTACGTGTTCGAAGAGCCATTCTGTTTTACGCCGATTGCTGAGTACCGGAATTTATTAGTCGCTAATCATTTTGAAATTTTGTTCATTCAGGAATATGATCGCCCAACACCGTTAAAGGCTGGAGAGCTAGGGCTAAGAGAATGGCTGCAGCAATTTTACCCGACAGAGCTTGACCGATTAACTGCCAGTCAAAAAGAACGATTATTTCAAAAGATAGAACAAAAATTAATGCCTGAATTATGGCATGAGGATCATTGGGAAGCGGATTATCGTCGTTTGAAAATCAGAGCGCGAAAACTTGATTAAAAAATAAGGTTGAGCCAAAAGTCGGTTAGGTTCGAGCAATTGGGGTAAAAGACGAACAATATACTTTTTATATTGTTCGGATTTTATGAAATTGCCTAAGAACCTGACTTCTGGCCGCCATTTATTCGTAAGTAGTGAGCGGGACAAAACTTTTTTTAGTTTTGTCCCGCTCACATTTTCGGTTTATTCGGCGATTTGATCGTCTTTTAGATACTTTTTCGCGTTCGTTCCTACAATCACGTAATAGATCGCCGCCGCTAAAAAGAATAGAAGCGGCATTGCTTGAACGAGCAGGAAGAAGGTTTCCATCACAACCATACCGACTAATTGAAGTCCACTGTAAGAAGACCAAAGACTTTCCTGCAGGTACCAAGAAGGCCATGATGATTGAAAGAGAACCAAATAGATTAACATCAATGTGCCATAAGACAATGCATGATTATATAGGTGTTTATAACGCTCATTTCTTGAGGTATTATCAGAGAAGATATCCATAGCTTGAGCTTGACTATCTAGAGGTAAAAAAATATGAATGCCGCTATCTTTACTGCCACTGACATGCCGCCAGCCGCTATCTTCAAATAAAGTAAGATAATCCCTATATGCAGCCTTATTTTTAAAGACGCGATAGTCAATTTTATAGTTAAGTGTCTGCGGAGTAATTTTTTCAAAGGTATAGATATTTAATGAGCTGTATTTTACCAAGCCCCAGCCCTGTTCAGCTAATTGCTTCAAATAGTGTTCCTCTTTTTCCATATCAATAAATACTCTAAATTTTTTCATCGTACCCCTCCTATAGTAGTGCATCAGCAAGTGCTGATAGTTCTTTTAGACGAGCGGCTTCTTGTGTCAAAAGATCTTTGCCGGCATCTGTTAAGGCATAAACTCGGCGGCGTTTGTCAGTACCGGGTACTTCGTGAATCAACTTTTGCTTTAGCAGGTTCTCAGTAGCGCCATATAATGTACCAGCGGCGATTCTTACGCGACCATTGCTTAATTCCTCGACCTTTTGCATAATCGCATAGCCATGCAGCGGTTCAAGCAAAGCAAGCAGAATAAAAAACGTTGTTTCGGTTAAAGGCAGTAATTTGTTTTTGTTCATTGAGGCACATCCTTTTTTTATATCGGTAAACTATATAGTGTTACTGTATAGTTAGAGTTTATATCGTCTGACTGTATATGTCAACTTTTTTTGAAAAGATTTTTTGACAATCTTTTCTGAATTTATATCAAAATAATTTATAAATATGCTAAACTAATAATAGCCAAGGAATGAAAAGATAGGAGTGTTTGACGAAGTGAAAAAGAAATATTGGGGCATCGCTATTGGGGGAGCGGCAGCTATTTTGCTGATTATTGGCGGATTTTTACTGCAAAAATCTGTCAGTGCCAACAAAAAAATCGCAGCGATTGAAATAGAAACAGACAAATCTGGCATGCTGTATGAAGAGGTAGCTTCTTTGTATGACAAGGATCAGGAGTTTCTAAATAAAGAGACGAAACAATCCTCAATTAAGAAAGTGAAGAATCAATTACTAAAAAAACAAGCTGAGATTGCACTATTAAAACGTGAAAATACCTTTAAATTAACGTTCGACGGTGCTGAAAAGAATCTTCAAGAGCTTCTGGAAAAAACGTCACTAGCTAATGAAAAGCTCGATATCCAAACAGAAGCCAATCAGCTTTTCAGTTCTATGGATTCAGCTGTTGAAGGGAATCATGTAAATGATGAGCTGCCAATCACTGCGGAATTAACCAAAGACAAAATTGCCATTGTTGAAAAAGCGCTTGCGAAAAACAAACAACTTGAAGGCAAGTGGAAGAATGCACTTGGTTTAGTTGTAAAAAATGCCCAAGAGCAAGTAGAACAAAAGGAAAAAATCGAACAGCTGTTTAATGAAGCCTTTGATGGAAATGTACCAAAAGAAACGGTACAGCAAGCTCAATACAATACATTGAATCAAGCAGTTGAAAAGGTCAAGAACGCAGAGCTTAAAACGAACTATACGGCAAAATTAATTTTGATGAAAGCGATGATTGACACACAAGGCCAGATCAATGCTTTGACCTTACAACAACAAGCGGCTGAAGCTGAAATGGATAAAGCTTTGGAAAAAGCCAAAGCAGAAACAGAAAAAGCACTAAACGATGCGACAAGTGATGAGAAGCTGCTGGAAGGCTATTCAGATGATCAAATTGAATTTGCCCGCGTGTGGCTGAAAGTCATCGGCAGCAAACCTTCTGAATTAAATGTGAAGAGAATTCCGGCAGGAACTCCAATTAATCAATACGATAAGGGCAGTCTCGGTTATCCAGCAGACGCAGTGATGCTTTACGGCTCTTATGCAGCAGAAGGCCAGGTCGTCTATACGAGCAATCATAACGGTACGATTAATCTTTATCCAGTTCCAAGTCATTGGCAAATGCCGGCAGAGATCGCTAATAATCCAGATAAAATCAGAGAAATGACGCAAAAAATTGTGAACGAGATGAAGGTAGTCAGTGTTGATGTAGGCAATCCGCGAGACGTCCGTGATGTGATTTTGGTGGAGAAATGATAAGGGAATATTAAAAGTGAAAAACTTTAAGAGGATGGTCGCTCCATCCTCTTTTATACTATACGCAAATTAGCCCAATTTCTTTGTCAAATCAATTTTTTTCGCGCGATTCATTTCCTGCACGGCTTTATCCCCAACTTCAACCAAGTGATTGTAATCCTCATAGAAAGCATGAAACAGCTGTGCTCGCGCATAATATTCTTTGATTATTTGTTTCTTATTGATCGGTCCGGCACGAAAAGCAAAGAAATGCTCCAAAATCGCTAAAGGCTCTTGCCAAGAACTCAGCTTTTCCATTACATCTTTCAGTTCATTAATTTCCTGATAGGAAACTGCTTTTAAATGACTCACTTGCTTATCCATTCGCCCACTCTCCTTTTACATAGACGGGAAAAGCCATTCCAGACTTTTCCCAGCAATATCAATTATTTTCTGGTTTATTGTACATTGACGAGGCAAGCCTTTAAGCATATGCTATCAATGGCTTTTTAGCCTTGCTGTATTCATAGCATACACATCTATAAAACAAAAAAGCGCTATTGCACCACCAATACCGCCAATCATCCACTATACCGAACCTATCATTTCTTTCTAAAAATAACCCAAACATTCCTAAAAGTTAGAAAAAACTAGAAATTTAAAAGAAAATTAGGTACAATAAAGAAACTAGGACTACGGTACTAGGAAAGAGGCAACTTGTATAGATAGGGTCTAATGTCTATGCAAGGCTTCATTATTTGGTTGCCGCCAAGTAGTGAAGTGCCTTTTTGTTTTACAGGTAACAATAAATTCTGCGATCCTCCTTTCCAACAAAATTTAGGGATAGAAAAAACGGCATCGAGCAAACGCCCAATACCGTCGACAATAGACTAGATTCATACATGCGCTAACTAAATTGTACACAAAGAAAAGTTTTTCTGGAAATCTTCTTCAAATTTGGTACAATAAAAGAGCTAGTAACATGTTGCTAGTACTATTGGCAACTTGTTTGGACTTGGTCTACTAAGTCTTAACAAGACTTCGATCGTAAGGTTGCCGCCAAACGATTGAAGTGCCAATTTTTTATTTATTTGTCTTATTTTACATCAGCAATCTACTATAATTGTTCTGTAAAACGAATTTCTATCCCATGAATTATATTATACCGAAAGACCAATGATAGCGCAAACGAATTTACTATTTGATAGAATTAAATAACAAATAAAAATCATCCCTTATATAAAGAAAAATAACAAAAATTTTTTTACGAAATAGAATGTAAAAACAAAAACTAGGACTTAAGAAGGAGTTCTAGTTTTTGTTGTTATGGTAAACTTTTATTGTCTATAAAAAGGGAGTGTTCTAATGAAAAAAGAGTTGTCTTTATGGAAAGTAGTTGTCATCAGTATAGCAAGCCTTGCCATCCTCTTAGCCGCACAATTCGTTGCGAGCTTTTGGCTTATACTGGATTTGTACGGTGTGGAGCAGATCTTGACAGGCGTTACTTACGCTGGTGTCGTTTATGTATTACTGAAATTATTGATGGAAAAGTGGATAGGAGTATCATTACAAGACTTGCTGATTGATCGTTTTCATCTGAAAGCTAGCTGGGGAATCATAGCGTTCTTGTTGCCGCTGGCTGTTATCGGCTGCTTTATCCTGTTAATGGCAGGAACATTTTCAGTAAACCATTTTTCTACAGGAGATACTGTTCGAACGATTTTTTCTGCAGTTTTTCTAATTGGAGTAGCGACAGGCATTGTGGAAGAAATGATTTTCCGCGGTATTATCATGAATGTGGTTGAACGAAAAAGCAATAAACTTGTAGCAATTATTCTACCGTCCTTTTTATTTAGTCTCGTCCATTTATTGAATGGAGCACTAAATATACAAAGTACCCTGCTATTACTGCTTGGCGGAACACTGGCAGGTGTGATGTTTTCACTAATGGCCGATTATTATCAATCAATTTGGGCAAGTACAGCGTTGCATGCGGTGTGGAATATTTTCATGATTGGAGGAATATTCAATATCGGGATAGAGCAGAGTAGTTATTCATTAACCAATTATGTATTAAAAAGTCGCTCTCTACTATTAACTGGCGGTGAATTTGGCGTGGAGGTTTCCCTGTTCGCGATGCTGAGCTATGTGCTGGTTATTGCGTATTTGGTCTATTTATATCAAAAGAAGAAACACAAGAAAAACTAGAGTAGAAAACACGAGCTAAAGGGTCTTATATTACGTCTTTTAGCTCGTTTATTTTTTGGCAGAAATGTAGAAAAATTGTGAATTATATTCATTTGTATGGTTAAAATAGATTTGTTATTATGGTAAGCTTAATAGAAATATACGAAGTTAAATAAAAGGGATTTTTATTAACTATAAAAAATGAAAAGTGGGGATTAAAATGAAAAAGAAAAAATTATTAATTGGAACGGTTATTTCGGTAGTATTGTTGATTGTCTTGGTACTTTTCATTATTTTTGGTACGGCAGGTGGCAGACGTTGGCAAAAAAATATGCAGTCGTCTTTAAATGACGGGCTAAATCGAGAAATTATCGTTTATAATTCTGATGGATCAGTAATTTACAAAGAAAAAGGAAAGTTTGATATCAACTACAGCGAAGGTCGCTTAGAATATATTGATGCCGACACAGGCTTGAAAACGAATATCTATATTGGCTATAATGCGACAGTAATTGTGAATGAATTAGAGTAATTAGTTGTCAGATTAGAATGCTAAAGTATGTTTCAATATGAACGAGGCAAATAAATAAAATTATATCCAAATATATAAGAGGTGAAAAATGAGAAGGCATCCAAAAAAAGAAATAATGTCGGATTTAATTAAGAAACAATGGGAAATGCATTCTATATATGCTGCTGTTGTAGATAATGAATTAAAAGTAGTAGGTGAGGGAAAGACGACAGTTGTTGCTGCTTCAGATCCAACAGCTCATGCAGAAATTAATGCAATCAGGCATGCTTGTAAGGTGTTAAGGACGGATAAATTGCCGCAAGGTTATTGGTTATATTCTACATTCGAACCATGTCCGCTTTGTGCATCAGCAGCTGTTTGGGCAGGTATTGACGGCATCGTTTATGCGAATAATCCAAAATATAGAGGGGAAGAAGCTAACTGGTCGTTTATTTCTTGTGAGGAAGTTTTATCCCGCGGAAAAGATCTTCATAAAGTCAGTTTGATTAAAGATTATATGATTGATGATATAAAAGGGTACTTTACTAGACATAATAATTTAACTAAAAATGATTAGAAAGAGTAAGGAATGATGCTGAAAAAACATAAAATTGAATATACCAATTATGGAGAAGATGTATCAAAAATAAAAGTAATAACGTTATGTGGCTCTGCAAAGTTTATGAAAGAGTTTAAAGAAGTTGAAGCAAATTTAAGTTTAAAAGGTATCGCTGTACTCAGTCCAATATTTTTTGAACAAAGCAAAACCAGCAAAATTACGAAAGAAGTTGCACAGCTATTAGGGAACATGCATTTTAGAAAAATAGAACTAGCCGACGAAATATTTGTCATGGATGTTGGCGGGTACATTGGAGAAAGTACCAGAAAAGAAATTGCATTTGCGAAAAGCAATAATAAAAATATACGATATTATTCAGCTTTTATTTCTGATAGTACTTGTATTTAAGAATGATTTAAATTCAAAGCATGAAAGAAAAGTAAATGAAAGTTGAACAATTGTTGAAAGAAAATCAAAAGAAGTGACTCCTAACTATAACCTATACTTTATTTACTCAGTCAATTTGTTTTAATTATTTTGAAGCATACGATTGAGAAAAAATATAGTTTAAAGAAAGGAGTTACAAAAATGGCAGAAGGAACAGTTTTAATTTCAGGTACTCAATGGCTAGGTGGAAAAGGGGTTCCTGTCTATTCGAATGGAGGTAATTACAGCACCTATTATCAGTGTGTGGAATTGCCCCAGCAAAGATTATACCCTAAAATGGGCTGGCCTAGAGTGTATGCAGCAGGAAATGGAGGAGCACAGTATATTCCAGAAGGTTCACCAGGTTTAAAAAGATATAATCCGGGTTCTAAATATGTTCCCGTACCTGGGGATTTGGTTATTGAAAATGGAAATAGCTGGAACCCTTACGGACACGTATCAGTTGTAGATTACACGGATACAAGCAAGGGAATCATTTATGCAGTTGAGCAAAATGCTTCAGCAAACGGTCGGGTGACATATAACTATAATGGCAGTCATTACACAGGTCTTTCAGCAAGTAGATCAGTCAAGTGTATTCTTCATGCACCGGAGAATACATTAAAGAATAAAGTATCTGAACAAAATATAGGCTGTTTAGATTCTTTTAACATCCAAGCAAGAGACATTACAGTGGGGGGCTGGCATGCAGCTAGCAATAGTGGAAAAGGCCCGCATAGTTATATCTTTTTAATGGATGCGAGTACAGGGAAGGAATTAGTTCGCAAAAAAATTAATAGAGTAGCGCGGCCAGATGTGGCAAGAGCGCACCCAAACATTCCAGGTTCAGGAATGAGCGGCTTTTCGACAAGTATCCCAATCACTGATCGATTGTTAGGGAAAAATATTAAAGTAATGTCAAGATATGCTACAGAAGCAGGCGGCAATGGCGGAGTAAGCGACTATAATTATTCTTCAGTTAAAAAAGTACCAAGTCAAATTCAAGGTGGAAGTCTAGATTCTTTCAATATCAAAGCAAGAGAAATCATTGTAAGTGGCTGGCACGCCACCTCAAATAGTGGTAAAGGGCCTTACAGTTATATTTTCTTGATGGACGCAGATACTGGAAAAGAGTTAGTTCGTAAAAAAATTAATAGAGTAGCGCGGCCAGATGTGGCAAGAGTTCACCCGAACATCTCAGGCTCAGGAATGAGTGGTTTTTCGACAAGTATTCCCGTTACCGATCGATTGTTGGGAAAAAATATTAAAGTAATGTCCAGATATGCCACACAAGCAGGTGGAAATGGCGGAGTAAGCGACTATTATTACACTTCGGTGAAAAAAACATTGAGCCGATTGAATGTTGGTCGTTTAGATGGTACAACAGTTACTTCGACTGCTGTGTGTTTGAATGGTTGGCATCTGACAAACTATGCAGATAGTAGTACTTTTCGTTATTTAATTTTAATCGATCAGGCTACAGGAAAGGAAGTAAGACGTCAAACCTTTGTCTCAGCATCCCGTCCAGATGTAGGTAGAGCCTATTCGAAACAACCATTTGCTTCAAATAGTGGCTTTAATGTGACTTTCAACAAAACCGGATTAGAAGGGAAAAAAGTCAAAGTTATTGCTAGATATGCTAGAGATTCAGCAGGTAATGATCCTATTGATGATCTATTGTTTGAAAATATCATTTCATTATAATTCATCAACTGATTTTAATAGAGTAAAGGAATAAACATTCTTCCTTTACTCTATTATTTATGCAAACAAAAGAAATTTTATTTCAAAAATAATTTAAAAAACTTGAAATTTTAATTCGAATAAGTTATATTCTAAGTGTAAACAATAAACCTACGAAGGAGGAGAATTATGCTTGATGCTTTAGCAACAGAAAGAAGAAATCAAACGACAACTGATTTGGATCGTTTTTCCGTCAGAGAAATTGTTGAAGCGATGAACCAAGAGGATCAGCAGGTCGCTTACGCAGTAAAGGCTGAACTTTCTTCTATTGTTGCCTTGATTGAAGCTGTCGTTGCCTGTCTGGATCGAGGCGGCAATTTGTTTTACATTGGTGCGGGAACGAGCGGTCGATTGGGCGTGTTGGATGCCGCTGAGTGTATCCCTACGTTTAATACGAAGCCAGAAAAAGTTCAAGGATTAATCGCAGGTGGAATGAAAGCGATGACAATTGCAGTTGAAGGTGCGGAAGATTCATTAGATTTAGCCAAAACAGATTTGAAAGCACATCATTTGAAGAAAGAAGATTTTGTTTTAGGTATTGCAGCTAGCGGCAGAACACCTTATGTCATTGGCGGTTTGGAGTATGCTAAAGAAATAGGGGCGACAACCGGTGCGCTGTCCTGCAACAAAGGCGCAGCTATTTCGCGCTATGCAGATTTTGCTATTGAAGTAGCAACCGGAGCAGAGGTTTTGACTGGTTCGACTCGTTTAAAAGCCGGCACAGCACAAAAGCTGGTGTTGAACATGATTTCCACAGCCAGCATGATTCGACAAGGCAAGGCCTACCAAAATTTAATGGTGGATGTTCAGCCGACCAATGAAAAATTAGTTGAACGTGCAAAAAGAATTATTATGGAAGCAACAGATTGTACAGAAGAAGAAGCGGCTTTTTACTTAAAAGATTCCGAACAAAATCCCAAATTGGCAATTGTCCGAATTTTATCAGGTGAAAGCAAAGAAGTAGCGGAGCAGTTACTGCAAAAAAATAAAGGGTTTGTTGGTAAAGCACTTGAAAGCACTAAAAAATGAATAAATGTTAGGGAGATGAAATGCAATGCAAAACGTATTAAACTGGATTGAAGAAAAGCTAATGCCGCCAATGGCAAGGTTTGCTGAGCAGCGTCACATGAAAGCCATCCGTAACGGGGTTATTTCCACCTTATCTCTGATTATGATCGGCACGCTGTTTTTAACCATCTCTAATTTGCCGATTCCTGGGTTTGAAGAATGGATCAAGCCTTATCAGGCTGATTTAGTGATTCCCTTCCGCATTACGATGGGCTTGTTGGGGATTTACGGCTCATTCAGTATTGGGTACAACTTGACGAAATCCTATAAGCTGGACGGCATTACCGGCGGGATGTTGTCGTTGGCCAGCTTTTTAATGCTGACAATTCCACAAAATGTAGATGCACTCTTACCAGAAGGAAAAGGTCTTGGTTTAGCATGGGTTATGCCAATGGATTATTTAGGCGGATCAGGTATGTTCTCAGCCATTATTGCGGCGATTTTTGCCAGTGAGTTATATCGTTTATTTACGAAACATAATATTACGATCCGCATGCCGGAGCAAGTACCGCCAGCTGTGGCAAGAAGTTTTGAAGCATTGATTCCAGGTTTTGTTATTATTACGATTGTTTGGGTTATTCGCGTGTTAATCGGATTTGATGTGAATAAATTCTTGATGGATCTATTTGCTCCGTTAGTGGATATTATGGGCAATAATTTATTAGGTGTTTTATTGCCGATGTTCTTTATTCATTTGTTATGGGCTGCCGGTGTTCACGGCATGAGTATCATTGGTTCACTGGTTCGTCCAATGTGGCTGGTTATGCTGGATGCCAATGCTGATGCATTTGCTTCAGGTACGCCGATTACGAAATTGCCGTATATCGCGCCGGAACAATTTTATCAATGGACAGTAACGATTGGTGGCGCAGGGGTGTCGATTTCTATCTGTATTTTATTATTATTCTGTCGTTCTAAGTTCCTAAAACAAGTAGGGCGTTTCTCGTTGATTCCCGGATTGTTTAACATCAATGAAATGTTGATTTTCGGTGTACCGATTATTATGAACCCTATTTTGGCATTACCGTTTATCGTTGCGCCTTTAGTAACGACAACGATTAGTTATTTTGCAGTAAAATTTGAGCTGGTGAACGGCTTTATCAGTAATCAGGCTTGGACGTTGCCAGCACCGATTGGGGCTTACCTATCTTCAGGAAATGACTGGCGCATGATCGTGTTAGTCGTCGTTAATATTTTAGTAGCGATGGCTATCTACTTCCCATTTGTCCAAATGTATGACAAACAAATGCTGGCAGAGGAAAATGAAAAGGAAAACGCAGAACAACTGGCTTAAGTTAGTCTGCGGCTGATGAGAGAGTAGTGAGTGTGGAACAGAGGTGAAAAAACCTTTGTTTCACACTTTAAGTAAAGAGAAGAAGCAGATAGAAAGGAAGCATCCTATGTTAAAATTACTATTGATTGTAGCTATTATTGGCTTTATTCTTTTAGGCGTTGGCATTACACATTTTTTGGAAACAAGACATTGGCTACCGAGTCGTTGGCTGACAGGCTGTTTGGTTTTTCTGGTGATTTTAATTCCCAGTGTTCTTTTTCCACAGCTGCCGCTTGGGTTTAAACAATTGTTTTATGGCATAAGTGCATTGCTGGCAGTGATTTTCTTTGAAACGACTAGAGGCATATTAGAACGCAATGAATACAAAGGAATTGTCAAAACGCAGCCAAAAGGAAAGTAGTGAGAAGCATGGAATATATCATTGGAGTCGATAGTGGCGGTACGAAAACAGAGGCAATTGTCTATGATTTAGCGGGGAATCAGCTGCAACGTGTCATGACCGGCTTTGGGAATATGCTGGTGGATGCTGAGCAAGGGCTATTGAACATCAAAACGGCTATTCAAACGGTGTTAATGAATCGGGCAGCTGAAAAGTGTCGCTTGCTTGTCTTAGGTCTAGCCGGAATGGACAGCGGTGGCTTAAAAGAAATATTGGCTGAAGAGTTAGCCGTATTTCAGGTACCGCTAGTGCTGTTAAATGATGGCCAGCTGGCTCATTATGCGTTGTTAAAAGGTGAAGCGGGCATTTTATTAATCGCAGGAACTGGCTCTGTCAGCATTGGCCGCCGGCAAAAAGACTGGTACCGCGTGGGTGGCTGGGGGCATTTGTTTGGCGATGAAGGCAGTGCCTATGATATTGGCAAATGTGCCATTCAACAGGTGCTTGCTGATTATGATGACAATCGACCGCCAAGCTTACTGACCAAAAAGCTGCTGCTGCATTTTCAAGTAGCCACCATTTTAGAGCTGGTTAAGCTTGCTTATCGTTTGACTAAGGATCAGCTGGCAGAGCTCGCTAAGATTGTCAGCGAGGTGGCAGAAACGGAAATTGCAGCGCGAACCCTGCTGCATGAAGCAGGCGTTAAGCTTGCCATACTTGTGGAAAAAACGGCAAAGAAAATGCCCTATAGTGCGGTAGTCAACGTAGGACTAAATGGGAGTGTAATTGAACATAATCCCTTTGTACGGCAAGCTTTTTTTGAGTATCTACGTCATTGTTCGTTTCAGTGCAACTTTATTGAAAAAAACAGTTCTAGCGCAAAAGGCGCTTTATATTTTTATTTGAAGAATGGAGCAGTGGAAACATGAGAAGACTGGGTATTTCCGTTTATCCTAATCACAGCAGTGTAGCAGAAATTAAAGAATATATGTCGTTGGCAGCAAGCTATCGTTTTAAACGGGTATTCACTTGCTTGTTATCGGTTGAAGAAGGCAAGGAGCAGATCGTTAAGGATTTTACAGAAACCATTGCCTACGCGAAAAATCTTGGGATGGAAGTAATCGCGGATGTAAGTCCAAAGGTTTTTGGCGAGCTGGGGATTAGCTATCAGGATTTAGCTTTTTTTAAGGAAATTGGCGCAGATGGGATTCGTTTGGATATGGGATTTACCGGAAATGAAGAATCCATCATGACCTTTAACCCACAGGATTTATTTATCGAGTTAAATATTAGTTCAGGGACACGCTATTTAGAAAATATTTTAAGCTATCAGGCGAACGCAGATCGCTTGCTAGGCTGTCATAATTTTTATCCGCATCGTTATACCGGTCTAAGTTATGAACACTTTTTTAAAACAACGCAAATTTACAAGGAAAACGGTATTCATACGGCTGCCTTTGTGAATTCACCCAGTGCGACGATTGGTCCTTGGCCGGTTGAAGAAGGTCTTTGCACACTGGAAATGCATCGCCAGTGGCCGATTACGACGCAGGCCAAGCATTTATGGGCAACGGATTTAATTGATGATGTGATTATTGCCAATGCCTTTGCTTCTGAGGCAGAATTAAAAGCGTTGAGTGAAATCGATCCCTATAAGCTTACCTTTGATTGTGTCATTGATGCAAAAACGCCGGAGCTTGAGCGGAAGATCGTTTTAGAAGAATTTCATTTTAATCGTGGCGATGTTTCGGATTATGTGGTACGTTCGACACAAAGTCGGGTGAAATATAAAGGCCATTCTTTTGAGCCATTCAATACGATCAATATGCAAACAGGAGACATTATTGTGGAAACTTCCTTGTATGCGCATTATGCAGGAGAATTACAAATCGCTTTGTTGCCAATGGAAAATTCCGGTAAATCCAATGTTGTAGGTAAAATCAGTGCAGCGGATCAAGTCCTGCTGCCGTATTTACGTCCTTGGCAGAAGTTTGCTTTTAACGAAATTAACGAAGGATAAGTACAGGAGGAAGATACATGGTATATGCAGTTGGCTTAATGTCAGGAACCTCGTTAGATGGCATTGACGCCGCTTTAGTTGATATTGCCGGTGAAAATGAACAGACAACTGTCCGCTTAATTGAATTTTTAACCTTGCCGTTTCGGGAGCAGACAGTTCAGCGAATCAGAGAGGCGCTTTCACTTAGCGAGTCGAATGTGGCAAAGATTTGTTCTTTAAATGTTGAATTGGCAGAAGCTTTTGCTGCTGCTGCGCTGGCCGTTTGTCAAAAAGCGCAGATCGATAAGAGGCAGCTCGCTTTTATTGGCAGTCATGGTCAAACCTTGTATCACCTCCCGACCGCTCAGCCTAATTATTTGGCTTCAACCCTGCAGGTAGGAGCACCGGCTGTCATTTGTGAACGGACAAAAACGACGGTTGTTTCTAATTTTAGAGAGCGTGATATGGCTGTGGGTGGACAAGGAGCGCCGATTGTGCCGTATTCTGAATATATTCTTTACCGCAGTGATAAAGTAGTACGGCTGCTGCAGAATATCGGCGGCATCGGCAATTTGACAGTTTTACCGAAAAATGGGACATTAAAGGATGTTATCGCCTTCGATACAGGACCTGGCAATATGATTATGAATGAATTGTGTTTACATTTTTTTGATATCGAGTATGATAAAAATGGAGACTATGCCAAGCAAGGAACTGTCAACCAAGCACTGTTAGCAGAACTATTGGCACATCCCTATCTACAAAAGTCCTTTCCAAAAACAACGGGACGAGAAGAGTTCGGCAAGCCATTTACGCAAGCTTTGATTAAAAAGTGGCCGCTTAAACCAATCGATCTCATTGCCACAGCAACAATGTTTACCGCGCAATCAATTGCGCTGGCTGTACAACCGTTTATCAACGGACCGACAGAGCTGATTATCGGTGGTGGCGGCAGCTATAATCACACGCTGATAAACATGCTGCAAGAAGCTTTGCCTGAAGTGAGCGTAAAAATTCAAGAAGATTTGGGCTATTCATCAGAAGCCAAAGAAGCAATCGCCATGGCGGTTCTAGCTAACCAAACGCTTCATTATCAGGCTGGGAATGTACCAAGTGCAACAGGGGCTGCGCGAGCGGTGCCTTTAGGCAGTATTACTTATTATTAATCAAAGCATAACGGTACTTAGCCGCCGTTATGGCTTACATAAAGTGAAGAAAAATCGGGAGATGAAAAAATGAGCAGGGACAATATTCAACGCAGAATCAGCAGTGTGCTGGAACTTTTACCTAAATCAGAACAAAAAATCGGCAAGACTATTTTAATGGAGCCGGCCAAGATAATTAGTATGACCGCCTCTGAACTGGCGGCTTATGCCGGTACGAGTCCAGCCACAGTTATTCGTTTTTGCAAAAAAATTGATATCCCCAGCTTTACAAAATTAAAAATTGGACTTTCCGCAGAAATCGATACGCCCGTTCATGAAGGCTATTCCGATATTGCAGCGGACGAAACGGTTGCGGAAATTAAAGCGAAACTATTAGGTAATGCCTATCAGTCCATGCAGGAAACTGTTGCTCTCCTAAAAGAAGAACGAATTGAGCGGATTGTTGATATACTTGTACAAGCCCCGATTCTTTACGTTTACGGCATTGGCGCTTCTTATTTAGTTGCAGAAAATATTGCGCAAAAATGGAACCGAATCGGTAAAACAGTGGTTTGTGTCCAAGATCCACATGTGTTGATCGCTACATTAGTATCAGCGCCAAAGAATGCCGTCTTTTTTGGAATTTCTCATTCTGGAGAAACGAAGGAGGTCTTACGCTTAATGGAGGTTGCCAAAAAGCATCAGTTAAAAACAATTGGCTTGACCCAGTTCGGCGATAATTCGTTAAGCAGTAAAGCCGATTATGCGCTGCAAACAGTTCGTTCCAATGAAGCTGTTTTACGAAGTGCTGCTACGACGTCCTTACATGATCAGTTTATTGTGGTAGATGTCTTATTCTATGCGTATGCCTCCAGAAACTTTGATCAAACCTTAGATAGAATTCAAAAATCGAAAGAAGAAGTGAGAGAATACGAAAAATAGACAAAACGATTTCGTTTGTTCCTGGCATTAAGCTCGGCAAACGAAATCGTCTTTTTTATGAATTATTTAAAATAAACACAAACACATTCAGGTGCGTAAACGTCCTTTTGGATCATTTCCAACAATCCTGTTGCTTCATCACGACGATAAAGTGTTAAGTTGTCGGTGTTTTGGTTAGCCGCTACGACAAACTTACCTGAAGGATCAAGGTCAAAGTCTCTAGGAATTTCGCCTTCTGTTGAAATCAACTGAATACGTTCAACGCTTGTCCCATCTTCTGCTACAGCAAAGATAGCAATTGAATCATGGCCGCGATTGGAAGCATAGACGAAGCGGCCGTCAGCAGAAATCCGAATCGCTGCTCCGCCGTTGAATTCATTAAAGCCTTCCGGTAAAGTTGAAACCTTTTGCAGCTGTTTGAAAGAACCAGCTACAGCATCATAGGCCAATACAGTTACCGTACTGTCTAATTCGCCGAAAAGATAAGCGATTTGATTATTCGGATGAAAAACAAGGTGACGAGGACCAGTTCCCGGTTCCGCTACATATTGAGCGACTTCAGTAAGCTTTCCTTCAGCACTTACATCATACGTATAGACGCGATCTGTTCCCAGATCGCAGACAACTAAACGACGATCAGGCGTTAAATCTGTGTAATGAACATGGGCATTGTCTTGATTTTCATGAGGTCCAGTGGCTTCATCATGAATCAGCTTGTCCGCATCCTCTAAACGCCCATCCGCTAAAATACGGTATACGTGAACGATTCCTTGATGATAATTTGCACCAAACACTAATTGTTTTTCTTCATCGACAGCAACGTAGCAAGGAGGTGCTCCTTCTTCCGTTACTTTGTTTAATAAGTCGAATTGACCTTTGTTGTTCTGGTAAGCGGCCATACCACCTTTTCCGTCTACAGAAGTGACATTGAAAAGCTCACCCTTTTCATCTAGTGCTAAGTAAGTAGGACTAGTTTCTTCTATTAATAAGGCAGCCTCAGAAAGCTGTCCCTTTTCCGTATCCAAGGCAATCTGATAAATTCCTTTACTTACTCGACGCGTATACGTTCCCAATAAAATCTGTTCCAGCATGCATTTCCCTCCATTTTTACTGCTGTTCAGCAAAGAAACAGCGAATCTTTTTTGCTCTTTTAGTATAACATAAGAATGCTTTTATTAATAAAATCTTTATAAATCCAATGTTCGCATTTTCACTTGTTTTATGCTATTATATTCTAAGACTGTAAGGACAGTCATTTTTAATTTTAGAGGGGTGACATGCATGTACGATAATACAAATAACAACAACGGTGCTGTTCGCTGTTCATTCTGCGGAAAAACACAAGAAGAAGTGAAGAAGATCGTTGCCGGACCTGGTGTCTATATTTGTAATGAATGTATCGACTTATGTAAAGAGATTATTGATGAAGAATTTTACGATGAAGCCGTACGTGAATTAACAGATGTTCCTAAACCCCAAGAAATATTGGACGTCTTAAACGAATATGTCATTGGACAAGATCAGGCAAAGCGCTCACTAGCAGTAGCGGTCTATAATCACTATAAACGTGTAAATCAAACTGAAAATTCAAGCTCCGATGAAGTAGAATTACAAAAGAGCAATATTTGTTTAATTGGACCAACGGGTTCTGGAAAAACGTTCTTAGCGCAAACCTTGGCTAGAACATTAAACGTGCCATTTGCGATTGCCGATGCAACGAGCCTAACGGAAGCAGGTTACGTGGGAGAGGATGTCGAAAACATTCTCTTAAAATTACTGCAGTCTGCTGATTTTAACGTTGAGCGTGCTGAAAAAGGCATCATCTATATTGATGAAATCGACAAGATTGCCCGTAAAAGCGAAAATGTTTCTATCACACGAGATGTTTCAGGTGAAGGAGTACAGCAGGCATTGCTGAAAATTCTGGAAGGAACGGTTGCCAGTGTACCACCACAAGGCGGACGTAAACATCCTCATCAAGAATTTATCCAAATTGATACCACGAATGTCTTGTTTATTGTTGGTGGAGCATTTGATGGCATCGAAACAATTGTTAAAAACCGCTTAGGTGAAAAAACGATTGGCTTTGGTACAAATAACGGCAAACTGGTTGAAGGTGAAAGTGTTATGCAGCAAATCATTCCGGAAGATTTACTAAAATTCGGTTTGATTCCTGAATTCATCGGACGTTTACCAGTAACCGCAGCTTTAGAAAAACTAACGACGGATGATTTGGTTCGAATCTTGACTGAACCAAAAAATGCGTTAGTGAAGCAATATCAAAAATTGCTTTCATTAGATGATACTGAACTGGAATTTGAGGAAGAAGCCTTACGGGCGATTGCGAATAAAGCGATCGAACGTAATACTGGTGCACGTGGCTTGCGTTCGATCATCGAGGATATCATGATGGATGTCATGTTTGATGTTCCGTCTGATGATACGATCAAAAAAGTCATTATCACTGAAATGGCTGCAGAAGGTACCGGCAAACCAGCGATTGTCTATGACAAAACAGACCAAAAAGCCGGCTAAATAAAGAATAATGAGATGGCGGGATGGAAACAGTTTTTTAACTGAGTGTTTGAGTTAAAGACTTCTGTCTCTGCCTCTTTTACTGTGTGAAAAATAAACAGATTGGAGGGCTAAACATGAACGTACATAACGCTGAAATTGTCATCAGTGCCGTTTCACCAAAGCAGTACCCTGAAACAGAGCTGCCGGAAATTGCCTTGGCAGGTCGCTCAAACGTTGGGAAATCCTCTTTTATCAATACGCTGATTAATCGGAAAAATCTGGCAAGAACTTCAGGTAAACCAGGAAAAACGCAAACGCTAAACTTTTACCTAATCGAAAACGCACTGCATTTTGTCGATGTTCCCGGTTATGGCTATGCGAAGGTTTCTAAAACTGAACGGGCGAAGTGGGGCGAAATGATCGAAACCTACATCACATCCAGAAAGCAGTTGAAGGCTGTCGTATCACTGGTGGATTTACGTCATGAACCAACGCGTGAAGATATTCAAATGTATGAGTTTTTGAAATACTACAATATTCCGGTAATCGTTGTAGCGACGAAAAAGGATAAAATTCCGCGCGGCAAATGGAATAAACACGAAAGTATGGTCAAAAAAGCTTTGGATTTTGATAAAAATGACGACTTTATTCTTTTTTCTTCTCAAACAAAAGAAGGTAAGGAAGAAGCATGGCAGGCAATTGAAAAGTACTTATAGAAAGAAAAAGAGCTGCGACAATCTTCTGTCGCAGCTCTTTTTTGATTAAGCAGTCAGGAAAGCAACAAGCCTTATTTTTCTTTTTTCGCTTCTTTTTCTGCAGCTTTTGCTTGTTGTTTTTCTAATTCTTCATTGGGCATCTCTACTTTTTTCGGATCAACCGCAAAAGCATCAAATAATTTATCTAAATCATCTGTACGTTCGAATTTTAATCCCATATTTATTCGCTCCATTCTTTTTAAATTGAGTAAACTATCAGATAGCTCCATGGTGATAGTGTAGCACCATTTTTGAAATTTGGGTAGTTTTCTTTTTAACTTAAAGAGATCTTTATAAATTGCTCTCCGACTTGCATTTCCTGATAAAAAACGGTATAGTTCTTTCGGATAGAGAAAAGAGGGAGGATATGGCAAAAAATATTTTTGTAGGAATGGTGCGGGGCTATCAGCGTTTTATTTCACCGGGCTTGCCGGCAAGCTGTCGTTATCACCCAACCTGCTCACAATATATGATTGATGCGATTCAAACGCATGGTTCATTTAAGGGCATTTTGATGGGAACCTCGCGATTTTTACGCTGTCATCCACTGACCAAGGGCGGAATTGACTATGTGCCGCTAAAGTTCAGCTTAAAAAGAAATCCGGATCAAGAATACCATGGTCCCTACAACTATAGAAGAAATAAGAAAAATTAAAAGCGGGAGCTGTGCAGACAGTTCTCGTTTTTAATTTGGCTGGATTCGCTAAACCTTGATGAACGGCGTACTGCTATTTAAAACGTTCAACCAATTATTTTTAATTAACGGACGATTGCCAATAATTTGAATTATAGAAATTTTCTGAATATTCATTGACATTTTCAAGGTTATTGATTATATTTGTATACATACTCTTTAATAATTATATATGCAAAGAGAATTACTTCGCTTTAATAGGTTTGATTGAGAGAAATAGGTAGCTAAAAAAGCAGCTAGTGAATCATAAAGATTAATACTATTTAGCGGAGATAGGAATCAGCTAGTTAGTTCGTTTAGAACGAGCCGAGTTGTTTTTCAAATGAAGGGGGAAATAAAATGAAAAAGTTTAGTTTTTTGTTCGCTAGTTTATTCTTACTAGCAGCATGTGGTCCGGCAGCCGGCGGCAGTACATCAGGCGGCGGAAATAAAGCGGATGGCGATACAATCAAAATCGGTATGAACATGGAGCTTTCTGGAGATGTATCCGCTTATGGCAATGCAGAAAAAGAAGGTATTGCTTTAGCTGTTGAGGAAATCAATGATGCAGGCGGCGTGTTAGGGAAAAAATTAGAACTTATTGAAAAAGACAATAAGTCGGAAAATGGTGAAGCAACATCTGTGGCAGCCAATCTGACTGCTAAAGATAAAGTCGTTGCAGTAGTAGGCCCGGCAACATCCGGTGCAACGAAAGCGACCATTCCCAATATGACCAAAGCTCAAGTCCCAGTCATCACTCCTTCTGGAACAGATGATTCGATTACTGTTGCTAATGACAAAGTGCAGGAATATATCTTTAGAGCTTGTTTCCAGGATACTTTCCAAGGCGTTATTTTAGCCAACTTTGCTCAAGATAATTTAAAAGCGAAAAATGTAGTCATTATTGGTGATAATTCAAGTGATTATGCAATTGGGCTAACTAAATCCTTCAAAGAGACTTACAAAGGCAAGATTGCTAAGGAAGAAACCTTTACCGCAGGCGACAAGGATTTCCAAGCAACACTAACTAAAATTAAAGACCTTGACTATGATGCAATCTACATCCCAGGTTACTACGCTGAAGCCGGTTTGATTATCAAACAGGCACGTGAAATGGGCATTGACAAGCCAATTCTTGGCGCTGACGGATTCGGCGATGAAAAGCTAGTTGAAATTGCTGGAGCAAAGAATGTATCTAAAGTTTACTACACTGGTCACTTCTCTGAAAAAGCACCTGCAACGGATAAAGTAACCCCGTTTGTAGAAGCCTTCAAGAAAAAGTACAACAAACAACCTTCTGCATTTAATGCGTTAGGCTACGACTCTGTGTATATGTTAAAACAAGCAATGGAAGACAAAGATTCTGCTGATTCAAAAGACATCACCGCTGGACTTGCTTCATTAAAAGACTTTGTTGGTGTGACAGGTAAAATGACGATGGACAAAGATCACAACCCTGAAAAATCTGCAGTGGTATTAGGATTGACGGAAGGAAAAGAAACCTCAGCAGACGCTGTAAATCCGTAAAGCAGCTACCTGTTAAAGGCAACTGAAGACAAATTTGAAGAGGGTGAGACAATATTTTGCGTTTTGTCCATCCTCTTTTTTCTTTAAAGCAAGAATAACTACACTAAAGTATTGGAAGTGATAAACATGGAAGTCTTGATCCAACAATTAGTAAACGGGCTGTTTCTCGGCAGTATTTATGCTCTTTTAGCCTTGGGCTATACCATGGTTTACGGAATTATTAAATTGATTAACTTTGCACATGGTGAAATTTACATGCTCGGTGGTTTTATGGGCTATTTCTTTATTAACAAACTAAGTTTAGGCTTTTTCCCAGCCTTAATTTTAGCAATGATTGGTGCAGCAATTATCGGCGTAGTCATTGAATTTTTAGCGTATCGACCATTGAGAAAGTCAACCAGAATTGCGGCGTTAATCACAGCGATCGGTGTTTCCTTTTTACTGCAAAACGGGATGATCTATTGGTTGGGTCCAGAGAAAAAATCATTTCCGCAGGCCATTGCTTACAAAAGCTATCAGCTAGGTTTTATTCAAATTTCAAATATTCAGGTTCTTATTTTAGTTATTTCTTTAGTGCTGATGGTAGCTTTGCAGTTAATTGTTAAAAAAACCAAAATGGGTAAAGCCATGCGGGCGGTTTCTGTTGATGCGGATGCTGCTCAATTAATGGGAATTAATGTGAATCGTACGATTTCCTTTACCTTTGCAATCGGCTCAGCTTTAGCTGCTGCTGCGGGGATTTTAATCGGTTTGTATTACAATTCGATTGATCCGATGATGGGTGTCGTACCGGGACTTAAGTCATTTGTCGCTGCGGTTTTAGGCGGTATTGGTATTATTCCAGGGGCTGCTTTAGGCGGCTTTGTTATCGGGCTTTTGGAAACTATTACGATTGCTTTAGGTTTTTCAGAATATAAGGATGCGGTGGTTTACGCATTATTGATTATTATTCTGTTGATTCGTCCGGCTGGAATTTTAGGCAAAAATATAAAAGAGAAAGTGTAGGTGTAAAGCATGAAAAAGAATCTAAAATATAATCTTATTTGGCTCTGTATTGCAGCTTTTGCTTATGCTTTTATCTATGTTTTGTATATCACGGGGATCATCACACCCTTTACTGAATACACATTGATTACAATCGGCATCAATATTATGCTGGCGCTGGGCTTAAATTTAATTATTGGTTTTTCGGGGCAATTTTCATTAGGGCATGCCGGCTTTATGGCAATTGGTGCTTACAGTGCCGCTATTATGTCGGTAAAATACCCAACGATGGGCGGTTTTTTCAGCGGTTTATTATTAGGAATTGTGATCTCTGGAGTAGTTGCACTGCTTGTGGGGATTCCGACGCTTCGATTAAAAGGAGACTATTTAGCGATTGCCACACTGGGAATTTCTGAAATCATTCGGATCATTATTATCAACATGAAAGAGTTGACGAACGGACCGGCCGGAATCTTCGGTATTCCGCCAATGGTAAGCTGGCCAATGGTTTTTGGTTTTGTGGTGGTGGTAACACTAATTATTGTTAATTTCATTCACAGTGGTCCGGGACGGGCGACAATGGCGATTAGAGAGGATGAAATTGCTGCCGAGTCAATGGGCGTCAATACCACTAAATACAAGGTGACCGCTTTTATTATCGGTGCGGTAACGGCCAGTGTTGCCGGCGCGATCTATTCAAGCTATGTCCAAACCATTGCGCCGAAGGATTTTGGCTTTATGAAATCTATTGATATTTTAATTATCGTTGTTTTTGGCGGCATCGGTAGTGTAACGGGCACCTTTATTTCAGCGATTGTTTTAGGTATTTTAAATATGTTTTTACAAGATGCTGGTGCGCTTAGAATGATTATTTATGCGTTGGCTTTGATTATCATTATGATTTTCAAACCAGGTGGCCTACTTGGTACTTGGGAATTTTCTGTTAAAAAATTATTCAATAAAAAGGAGGAAAAAGCCAATGCCTCTACTGAGCGTTAAAAACTTAACTAAAAACTTTGGCGGACTTGCCGCCGTTTCCAATGTAAATATTACCCTTGAAACAGATGAATTAATTGGATTGATCGGACCGAACGGAGCAGGGAAAACCACACTGTTTAACCTGTTAACAGGCGTTTACGAACCAAGTGAAGGAACCGTAACCTTGGAGGCTTTAGGAAAAGAGCAAGTGCTTAACGGACTTAAGCCATACAAAATTGCTGATCTGGGCTTAAGCCGAACCTTTCAAAATATTCGTTTGTTCAAAGATTTAACTGTCATGGATAATGTGTTAATTGCTATGGACAGTAAAAACAAAGAAAATCTTTTTTCAAGTATTTTGCGTCTGCCTGGTTTTTATAAAAAAGAAGAAAAAATGGAAAAAAAGGTAATAAACTTACTTTCAATTTTTGGCTTAGAAAATAAAGTGCATACGCTGGCAAAGAACTTGCCGTATGGAGAACAACGACGATTGGAAATTGTGCGAGCCTTAGCGACTGAACCAAAAGTATTATTCTTAGATGAACCTGCAGCCGGAATGAATCCCCAGGAAACGGCTGATTTAACTGAATTAATTCGTAAGATCCAAAAAGAATTTCAAATTACTATCGTCTTAATTGAACATGATATGAGTCTGGTCATGGATGTGTGTCAACGCATTTATGTGTTGGAATACGGTCGGATTATTGCCGAAGGAAAACCGGAAGAAATCAAGGCTGATCCACGAGTTATTGAAGCCTACTTAGGAGGTGAGCTGTAATGTTAACTATTGATAATCTATCCGTGCATTACGGCGTGATTCAAGCAGTACGAGAAGTGAGCTTTAAAGTGAATCAGGGTGAAATCGTCTCGCTGATTGGTGCAAACGGCGCTGGTAAAACAACGATTTTAAGAACTATTTCTGGCTTAATTCGACCTTCAAACGGGACTATTTCCTTTGAAGGGAAGGAAATCCAAAAAACGCTGCCGCAAAAGATTGTCGCTGGCGGTCTATGTCAAGTGCCGGAAGGGCGACATGTTTTTGCCGGCTTGACGGTTCAGGAAAATTTGGAAATGGGTGCTTTCTTAAGAAAAGATAAGAACCTTAAAGAAGACTATGAAATGATTTTTGAGCGTTTCCCTATTTTGAAAGAACGCAGAAATCAAGATGCGTCGACTTTATCAGGGGGCGAACAGCAAATGCTGGCAATGGGGCGAGCTTTAATGTCGAAGCCTAAGCTGTTATTACTGGATGAACCCTCCATGGGATTGGCTCCGATCTTTATTCAAGAAATTTTTAATATTATAAAAGAAATCAATAAACAAGGAACGACGGTTCTGTTAATTGAACAAAATGCTAAAATGGCTTTGTCAATTGCAGATCGCGGCTACGTATTAGAAACAGGCGAAGTGGTTTTAAGCGGTCCGGGACAAGAGCTGCTTGAAAGTGAAGAAGTGAAAAAAGCCTATTTAGGAGGGTAAGAACATGAGCGTAAGTGATTTTATGACCAAAAACTTAGTAGTGGCACAGCCTGAAATGAAGATTTTTGATGCAGTCGATTTGATGAAAAAACATCAGATCCATCGTTTACCAGTCGTGGAGAATGAGCATTTGATCGGGCTAATTACAGAAGGAACGATTCAATCCGCCTTGCCGTCAAAAGCGACGAGTCTAAGTGTTTATGAAGTAAACTACCTGCTTAATAAAACGACAGTAGCAGATATTATGGTAAAAGATGTGCAGACGATCAATCCGCAAGCGTCTCTTGAGGACGGGATTTTTATCATGCGTCAAAAAAACATAGGTGTTTTGCCGGTTGTAAACGAGAATGAAGCACTCGTAGGAATCATTACAAACAACGATATCTTTGATGCCTTTTTGAAGATTTCAGGATACACAGACGGCGGAACAAGAATTCAGTTACGTATTCCAGAAGACCATAAAGGAATTTTAGCTGATATTGCTAAGCTTCTGGCAGATAACGATTTTAGCATACTAACGGTTATCGTTCACCGAAAAGAACTGGAGACTATTATTGAATTACAAATTGAAAGCAGAGAAACGGCAACAATAAAAAATATTTTGACTGCGGCCGGTTATGATGTTTTTGAAGCGGTTCTACTGTCTAAACCAAATTAAAAGTTCGCGTGCTTATTATTTCTTCTTGTAAAATGGGTTTGACTATTAGAATTCCTTGTGATAATTTTATAAAGAGTGGTATTGGTAGTCACTTAATTAAGTAAAAGGTTGATGGTTATTTTTAGAACTTTTTCAAGGTGTTGTTGGTATAACTTTTACAGATTTTCTGTAATTGATTATAAATATTTAATGATTGGAGGGGAAAAAATGAAAAAAGTTATTGGATTTATTGTTGCTTTCGTTGCAGTATTAGGCTTTGCTACGCCTGCTTCTGCGTCTGGAGGTGCAATCTCTGATACAGAACAATCGATCCTGAATGAATTGAATGCAGGAGTAACGATTGGCGGTAAAAATTTCAGCTTTGCTGCTGCAGAAATAAATGCAGCTGAGAATCATTTAAAACGAGTTGATTTGACACAAGCACAAGCAAATGAAGCAGTAGAGAACATCCAAGCAGCGCGTACACTAGTAAGTGGTGTATCAGTCGACGCTTCTGGAGCGAACTCTCTTGGTTCAGCAGTGAAGTTATTACCAGCTTCTGTTATCAGTCAAGTTCAAAATTATGTGGTTGCTGCCGGAAATGCCGTTGGCGTGAAAATTACTTTCGGAGCGAACGGAACCTATTCTGCTGTAACGATCACTGATACATCTGGTGCGCCAGTGTATTCAACAGGAACTCCAGTAAAAAATACTGGTTCTAACTACGTGTTAAGCGGTATTACTTTTAGCTCATTGATTGTTGCTGCAGCAGGTGCAGTGTTTATGAGCAGAAAAAACAAATTAGCTTAAGATGAAACAACTAAAAAGAGTAGGGGCATTTATTTACGTGCCTCTTCTCTTTCTGTGTTTTGGCTATCTCATTATTTACATAATTGGCGCACCTGTCATTAATTTTGCAGCTTCAGCTGTTGAGTTGATCTCTCTGAATGATGCTCCTGTTTTTGAAGAAAAAGGCACAAATCTTTATGCACAAAGAAAAAAAACAGACGAGTCTAAAACTTCAGAATCCGCTAAACAGAAAGAAACTGAGACACACACTTCTGCAGAGCCTATCGTTGAGAATGAAAACGGAGAGAAAGAGGCTACAACAGAAAAATTATCTTCTTCAAAACTGGTTTATCCAGTTGGCAATGATCAGTTTGGTGAAGTAATTATTGATAAAGTAAAAATTAATGAGCCTCTGTATTACGGAGATAGTGAAGAAATCTTACGTTTAGGCGCTGGACAATATATTGGCAGTATGATTCCCGGTGAACTGGGCACAACACTGATTGGTGGACATAATATGCCTTCATTCGGTAAAATTTATTATTTGGAAGCTGGAGATAGGATCGAAATTCGTACGCATTATGGCGACTACACATATCAAGTCAGCGACAAAAAAATTGCCAATTATCAAGATTCATCAATAAATACAACATTAGGTGATCGATCGAAACGTTCCCTGATTCTCTATACTTGTTACCCATTGGATGCAGTTGGTTTAACACCGGAGCGCGTATTTGTATTTGCAGAGTATGTGTCCGGCCCCATCATTGATGAGCAATCATAGGAAGGAGAAATCAGAAAAAATGAAACGATCTGGTCGGGTATTAAAAGTAGCACCGCGCTTTTTCATCGCATTTTTAGCTTCTGTATTTTTGTTTGCTTTTATGATTTTACTGGCACTTCGGTTAACACTTTTTAGTGAAAATTATTTGATGAAGCAAGCAGTCAAGGCTGATTATTATGCGGAGTTAACGAAAGAAATCAATCGTCAGGTTGAAAACAGTGCTTTAGGAAGTAATGTGCCAGAGGGTGTTTTGGCTCATAGTATTTCTGAAAGTCTTGTGAAAACAGATGTTGATGAATATTTTAAAGCGATGTACAAAACGGGTAAAAAATATACTATTTCAAGTGAAAATGGAATTCAAGATGCTGTCGCTAAAGCTATCACTGAATACATGGAAGAAAAGAACATTCCACAGACTGAAGAGTCAGAAAAAGCAGTGAAGGACTTGGGAAATAAAGCTGTAAGTATTTACGAAGGCTATGTAGAGCTGCCCTTTTTAATTGCTTATGGTCGCAAGGTCATGAATTATCAGACAACCTTAGTCATCTTTATGCTGATTTGCGGCATTGCCTGGGCTGCCTTAAGCTTTGCGCTTTATCAATCATTGAAAGGCTATTTTCATCGCTTGGCTCGTTTTTGGTCGTATATCTGCAGTGCCAGTGGGTTAATGATGACGGCAGTGCCTGCTGTTATGCTGTATCAGCATTATTTTCAGCGGTTGGGCATTCAGTCAAAAGCGATGTATGGCTTTATTCAAACCTACTTAAACAGTTTTTTGTGGTTGTTTGTTAGCTTAGGATGCCTATCAATCGCGGTTGGAATTTTCTTTGCTGTTTTCAGTGAACTAAAAAGAAAGCAGCTGTTTGCCGCTTAAATAAAAATTTTCGCACCTACCTAAAGTGGTAGGTGCTTTTTTTACTATAACGTGATAAGATGGTTTCTTGGAGGGATAAACATGTCAAAGAAAAATAAAGATATCGAAGTAAAAATTGAAGAAGCAACGAAAAAAATCAATGGACAAACAATGACCGTAAATACATTGTTGATTGGTAAAAAAGAAATCGGTCAAATTATTCCGCAAGATTCAAAAAAATTTGCAGTACTTATCGATGGACGCAATGAAGTGACTGTTAAAACCATGGATGAAGCGATAGAATACATTATTCGCCAATGGAATTTAAACGACTAAAATAAATAACAATTTTTTTGAAAATATGCTTGCTTTTTGTTCAGAAATTTTGTATTATAACTAAGTCAGGTTTTTTACTAAAACCTTTTGGAGGAATAGCGAAGTGGCTAAACGCGACGGACTGTAAATCCGTTCCTTAGGGTTCAGTGGTTCGAATCCACTTTCCTCCATTTCTATTTTTGGGGTATCGCCAAGCGGTAAGGCAACAGACTTTGACTCTGTCATGCGTTGGTTCGAATCCAGCTACCCCAGTTTCTTTTAAACAACTCACAGGAGTTGTTTTTTTTGTGCAAAAAGCCAAAAGACTTTAGTTCTCTTTTAGAAATAGATATGATAAAGTGGATAAAAAGGTATAAGGAGTGAAGCAACATGGGTATTAAGGAAAAAATAACTGAAACTGCTGAAAAAATGTACGATTTGGCACGTGAAGGAAAGTATGATGTAAAAGTCAATCTCTTAGGAAAGAAAAAGCAAGGTGCAAAAACCTCTGCTATTCAAGTTGTTTCGGCAAGAGATACAGCGCATACCAAAAAGTGGCGTGCGAAAAATCATTAATAAAAAATACTGAAGAGACAAAGAGATGAGTCGCTTCAGTATTTTTTATTTGTCTACTTCTAGTCCTAATACAGTTAAGTGGCCGTTGCCGATTAATTTAATAACAAGTCTGGCCAAATGATTCGGTGACATATCAGTGTCGCTTGTGATCCACCAGTGGAGTGTACCGGTAAAAATCGAAGTCATATACTCAATGATAAAATCAATCGGCACTTCGATATCATTTTCTGTAATCTTTAAAGTGGAAAAAATATCAGCATACTTTTCGTAAATAATTTCAGCGAGCTTTTTCCGAAGGAGTTCATTTGAGCTGCCGTCCATAATGGTTAAAAAAAACTTTTTATTTTCTTGAACATTTACATAGATATGGGTGAGGAGAAATTCGATTTGCTTCACCTTAATGCGATTTTTAATAACGATCTGCTCTGCATCAATAACAGAAGTGAACGCTTTGACTGCAAACTCAAAAATCTGTTCATAAAGATCCTGTTTGTCTTTAAAATGGGCATAAAATGTTGCTCGATTAATCATCGCCTCATCGGCAATATCCTGAATCGTTACTGCATCATAGCCTTTTTCCTCCACCAAATGAAAAAAAGCATCAATAATCATCTTATGTGTTCGTTTTACTCTTAAGTCAGTTTTCTTCAGTCTAATCAATTCCTTTCAAAATAAACAACACATTTCTTAACTTTGTTGCTTATCTCACAAATTTGGATAAATTGCCAGTTGTAATTCGATTAGAATATTTCTAAAATATACATAAGTATTATATCAAACACCTTGTAAGATAATCAACAAACTGTTGGGAAATAAAAGAGGTTGGCAATGAAGGAGAACGAACGAATGACGATTAGAGCCGGAATTGATGTTGGGTCAACGACTGTGAAATTAGTAATTATTGACGAAAACAATCAAACGAAATTTGCAAAATATGAACGTCACTATTCAGACGTAAAAGCAGCAACCGAAAAAATTTTAAAAGAAGCGGTGCAAGCACTCGGAGAAGACACACCTGTCACTATGACAATCACAGGATCTGGCGGTATGGGACTGGCGGATGTTTTAGCGATCTCTTTTGTTCAAGAAGTTATTGCGTGTACGAAAACGGTTGAAGAAGTGATTCCCGAAACAGATGTCGCAATTGAACTAGGCGGAGAAGACGCGAAAATTACCTTTTTCGAAGGTGCGCTTGAGCAACGTATGAACGGTAGCTGTGCTGGCGGTACGGGTGCATTTATCGATCAAATGGCAGTTTTACTAAAAACAGATGCGAATGGTGTGAATGAACTGGCCAAAAATTATCAAACCATTTACCCGATTGCCTCAAGATGCGGTGTATTTGCCAAAACAGACGTTCAGCCGCTGATTAATGAAGGAGCGGCAAAAGAAGATATTGCAGCGAGTATTTTTCAGGCTGTCGTGAACCAAACGATCGCTGGATTGGCTGCTGGTCGAAAAATCAAAGGCAAGATTGCCTTTTTAGGCGGACCGCTGTTCTTTATGTCGGAGCTTCGGAAAAGGTTTATTGAAACCTTAAATATTAAACCAGAAGACGTGATTTTCCCTGATAATCCGCAGCTTTTCGTGGCAATGGGCGCCGCTTTTTATTCTGAAGGCGGTAAAGTCACTACCTTGTCGGCTTTAATTCAACGCTTAACACAAGGCGATCAAAATACCTTAAAACCTACCGATACGCTTGATTCATTATTCAAATCTGAGGAAGAGCTGGCGGCTTTTAGAGATCGTCACAGTAAAGCGAAACCGCAGGAAAAAGCGCTGGCGGATCATCACGGCGCCGCCTTTTTAGGAATTGATGCAGGCTCCACAACGACTAAGGTTACCTTGATTGACGAAGAAGGCAATTTGTTATTCTCGCATTATGGCAATAATCAAGGGCAACCGCTGGAAACTACAATGAGTGTGTTAAAAGAACTGTATCAACTGCTGCCAGAAGATGTTTTCATCGGGAAATCTGCAGTGACAGGCTACGGTGAACACTTGATTAAAAATGCGTTGAAGGTTGATATTGGCGAAGTTGAAACGATGGCGCATTATAAAGCAGCGAATCATTTTCAACCGGGCGTAGATTTTATTTTGGACATCGGCGGACAAGATATGAAGGCGATGACGATTAAAGACGGCGTACTTTCTTCTATTCAGCTAAACGAAGCTTGTTCCTCAGGCTGTGGTTCCTTTATTGAAACGTTTGCTAAATCCCTAAACTACGATGTCAAAGACTTCGCGCTTGAAGCTTTAACATCTAAAACACCGGTGGATCTGGGTTCACGTTGTACAGTGTTCATGAATTCTAAAGTGAAACAAGTACAAAAAGAAGGTGCTTCTGTGGGCGATATTTCTGCAGGACTTTCTTATTCTGTAATTAAAAATGCTATTTATAAAGTAATTAAGGTACGTCGTCCAGAGGAGCTGGGCAAAAAGATCGTTTGTCAGGGCGGAACCTTTTATAATGAAGCGGTGCTTCGTGCTTTTGAAATGATCAGTGAACGTGAAGTAGTCCGGCCTTCTATCGCAGGCTTGATGGGTGCCTATGGTTCCTCTTTACTTGCGTTGGAGGATTATGAATTAGGGGAAGAATCCACCATTTTAGGCTTGGAAGAGCTGGATGCCTTTACTGCTGAAAAAGAATTTACCCATTGTGGTCTTTGCGAAAATAACTGTATGATGACCGTGACGATTTTTTCTGACGGACGTCAATTTGTTACAGGAAACCGTTGTGAACGCGGTGCGAGAATTAAAGTAAAACGGGAAGACCGCCGAGTGAATCTGGTGGATTATAAATACCGTAAATTATTTAAATACCGTCCATTAAAAGAAAAAGAAGCGATTCATGGTCGGATTGGTATTCCTAGAGTCCTGAACATGTACGAAAATTATCCATTATGGCATACTTTTTTTACTGATTTAGGTTTTCGTGTAGAGCTTTCTCCACGTTCGAACAAAGAACTGTATGAACAAGGTATGGAAACGATCCCTAGTGATACCGCCTGTTATCCGGCCAAAATCACACATGGTCATATTCAAGCCTTAATTGATGCAGAGATTCCAAGAATTTTTTATCCGGGTGTTGTTTTTGAACGTCAGGAATCAAGTGAAGCAGACAATCATTTTAACTGTCCAATCGTCCAAAGCTATCCGGATGTGATCAAAAATAATGTTGATGATATTCGTGACGGCAAAGTAGACTACTGCAATCCTTATATTAATTTAGCGGATGAAGCTTCTGTAGCTAAGGTATTAAGCGAAACCTTTGCAGATTTGGGAATTACATCAGCGCAAGTAACGGCTGCGTTGCGACATGGCTATGAAGAGCTGGATGCCTTTAAAGAATCAATACGCAAAAAAGGCGAAGAAACTTTAATGATGTTAAATGAAAAAGGCCAACGTGGGATTGTCTTATCCGGTCGTCCTTATCATTTGGATCCGGAAATTAATCATGGCATTGCTGAAGTGATCACGCAAGAAGGCTTCCATGTTTTGACGGAAGATAGTATTTCTCATTTGAGCGATGTAGGCAACCTGCGTGTTGTCAATCAGTGGGTGTACCACTCTCGTCTTTATGCAGCTGCCCGGGTTGTAGCAAAATCAAAAAATCTTGAGCTGGTCCAATTAAATTCATTTGGCTGCGGCTTGGATGCGGTGACAACAGATCAGGTAGAAGAAATTATGGATCAATACGGCAAAATCTATACGGTATTGAAAATCGATGAAGGCTCTAATTTAGGCGCTATTCGCATTCGCTTGCGCTCCTTGAAAGCAGCAGTAGGCGAACGTGACAAAATGAACTTTGAACCAAAGCTGCGCTACGAAGAACCGGAAAAAATCATTTTCACAAAAGAAATGAAAAAAACACATACCTTGCTTTTACCTATGCTGAGTCCGATTCATCAAACCGGCTTAGTCGATACAGCATTAAAAGCTTCCGGCTATAATGTTGTTTGTCTGCCAGCGGATGATCGTGAAGCGGTTAATGTTGGACTGAAATACGTAAATAATGATGCGTGTTATCCAGCGATTATTTCGATCGGTCAGTTAGTCGAAGCGCTGGAAAGCGGTGAATACGATTTAAATAATGTGAGTGTAATGATGACGCAAACCGGCGGCGGCTGTCGTGCGACCAACTATGTGCCGTTGCTTAGAAAAGCTCTAAATGACGCTGGTTTCCCGCAGGTTCCGGTAGTATCAGTATCTATGGGCAATAAAGGTGTGGAATCAAATCCTGGCTTTAAATTTACTTTACCGATGCTAAAACGGGTGGCGGTAGCCTTTTTATACGGCGATTTATTTGAACGAGTAGTTTATCGTACGCGTCCGTACGAAATTGAAAAAGGCATGATTGATCAGATGCATGCAAAATGGCTAAAACAGGTTGAGAAGAATGTGAAAAACGGTTCGTTATCTTTATTCAACCGCAATATGAAAAAAATCATCAAGGATTTCGATGAGGTTCCTTTAAAAGAAGTGAAAAAACCAAAAGTCGGTGTAGTAGGAGAAATTCTAGTTAAATACTCGCCAACAGCCAACAATGACATTGTGCGTTTGCTGGAAGAAGAAGGAGCAGAAGCGGTCGTTCCGGATATTATTGGCTTTATGAATTATTCCTTCTACAATCAAATCTGGAAATATGAAAACATGGGGATGTCCAAACAAAGCAAAACCTTAGCAGAATTTGCAATTAAAATTATTGAATATGTTGAAAAGCCAATGGACAAAGCCCTTAGAAAATCACAACGTTTCGATGGCTTAAGCTCAATACATGAATTGGCAGAGGAAGCCGGCAAGATTCTTTCAATCGGCAACCATACTGGCGAAGGTTGGTTTTTAACTGGGGAAATGATCGAATTGCTGAAAGCTGATGTCAACAATATCGTCTGTATGCAGCCGTTTGGATGCTTACCGAACCACGTTGTCGGCAAAGGAGTAGTGAAAGAGTTGCGCCGCCAATATCCAAAAGCAAATATTGCACCGATTGATTATGACCCGGGTGTTTCATTGGTGAATCAATTAAATCGCATTCGTTTAATGATGGCTACAGCCAATAAAATGCTTAATGAAACGGTAAAATCATAACTAGAAAAAAATAGTTTTGTTTTAGTTGTTACTTACGAAATAAATAGTACTCAAAAGTCAGGCTCTTCGGCAATTTCAAAAAAGCTGCTAATGCGAAAAGCGCATTCGCCTCATTTTCTCCAATTGCTCGAGCCTAAACGACTTTTGATCAACCTTGATTAAACGGTGCTAAAAAGTCAGGCTCTTCGGCAATTTCAAAAAAGCTGCTAATGCGAAAAGCGCATTCGCCTCTTTTCCTCCAATTGCTCGAGCCTAAGCGACTTTTGATCAACCTCTTTTTATCCATACCAAAGTATTCTTATAAACGCTTTCTTTCTCTTAAATTTAGATTTTTTGGTTGTTTATTAGGTATATACCAGTTATAATGAAGAAAAGGGGGAAGGAAGATGGTTTCAAGTTTACCAGTTTATATTCAAATACATGACAAGATAAAAGAGGATATTGAGCACGGTGTTTGGAAGATCGGCGATCGGCTTCCTTCAGAGCGTGAGCTGGCGATTCAGTTTAATGTTAGCCGTATGACTTTAAGACAAGCGATTCAAACGCTTGCTGATGAAGGAATTCTGGAACGTAAGATTGGTTCGGGTACCTATGTTGCTCGTAAAAAAGTCCAAGAAAAAATGACGGGTACCACCAGTTTTACGGACATTATGCTTTCACAAAATCGGGTTCCTTCAAGTAAAACCGTTTCGTATTATGTAGCCAAGCCCAGCTCAAGTGAAATGGAAAAGCTACATTTAAAAGAAGCTGAACAAATTGTCCGCATGGAACGGATTCGTTTTGCGGATGACTTGCCCATCTGCTTTGAAGTTGCCAGTGTTCCCTATTCTTTAGTTAGTCAATATAGCAAAGCTGAAATCACTCAGTCCTTTTACAAAACGCTTGAAGGCAAAGGTGGCCACAAAATCGGTCACGCCAATCAAACGATTTCTGCGATGCTGGCGTCTGAACAAATTGCCGAATATTTAAAAATTAAAAGAGGCGATGCGATTTTACGCTTACGTCAGATCTCCTATTTTGAAAATGGCATACCATTTGAGTATGTAAGAACGCAGTATGTCGGTAATCGCTTTGAGTTTTATCTAGAAAAATAAACAATAAAAAACGTTTAGTCAACGAATAAGTACAGCATTAGTCTGTCTTTCCTTTGACTAAACGTTTTTTGTTTAAAATTTTCTATGCTCTTTTTTCAATAGGGATTTCATGGTACGAGCAAGCCCCTTCTTCCAGTGTGACTTGTCCATTTAATTGTTCAATAATTTCTGCGCTAAATTGAGCCGTTAACGCTTCATCCACAAGGCAAACAACGTCAACATTTTCGCCAAAAATTGTATCCTGCAACGTATAAGGCTGATGTTCCATAAAGTTTTGTACCTTTCCGAGGTTGGCATAGCTGATGGTTAAACGAATTTCCTGCTGCAGCTTTCCTTCAACGAGTCCAATTTCAGTAATCGCATGGGAAACAGCTTGACTATATGCCCGAATCAGACCGCCGGCGCCTAACTTGGTTCCGCCAAAATAACGAGTGACCACCGCTGCAACATTTATCAGCTCTTGCTTTTTGAGCACTTCCAGCATAGGTACTCCGGCAGTTCCGCTAGGCTCACCGTCATCACTACTACGCTGAATTTCTTGTCTTTCTCCAAGAACAAAAGCACTACAATTATGATTGGCCTTCCAATGTTCTTTTTTCTTTTGCGCGATGAAGGCTTTGGCTTCTTCTTCGGTTGAGATGCGCTTCATGGCACAAATAAAACGGGATTTCTTGATCTCAATTTCACTTTGACCATCGGCTTGGATAGTAAAATAACTTTCGAGCATCTTCTCATTCCTTTACTGAATAATGAGTTAAGTATAAAAAAAATAAGCGTAAGAAGCAACTATCCTTTAGAAATCAAGAAAAGGATAAGACCATCATTTGATTCTCCGCTGATTTATGAGATAATAATTAAAAGAGCACGTTGATTTTAAACGAAAGAATGAGGTGTGGCAGGTGAGCAAAGAACGTCAAAAGAAATATGACAATGTTACGCATTATTTAACAGCAAATGGCGGTTCACAAGTAACTTTGACCTTTACACAATTTGATGAACTGCTTTTTCCGCATTCAGGGCTGCCCAAAACAGCGCGTACAGAAACTGACTGGTGGGCCAATGATTACAAACATCCTGAAAAGGGAGCTTATGGCTGGCTGAATGCCGGTTATCAAGTTGTCCAGGTGAATCTTGAAAAGGAATATATTGTCTTTAACAAATTATTAAAGTCCAGCTGGCTACGTTAGACCAAAAGTAGAAAGCGTTGACAAAATAAGCGGTTCAATTATAATAAATATAAAATAGAGTATCTTTAACAAAAAAGGAGTGGTCGTAATGGCTAAAAAAACAATTATGCTTGTTTGTTCTGCCGGCATGAGTACAAGCTTACTGGTAACGAAAATGCAAAAAGCAGCAGATGCGCAAGGAATTGACGCAGATATCTTCGCCGTTTCAGCATCAGATGCAGATAATAATTTAGCAAATAAACCTGTTGACGTCTTACTTTTAGGTCCGCAAGTCCGCTTCATGAAAAATGATTTTGAAAAACGACTAGAGCCAAAAGGCATCCCACTGGATATTATCAATATGGCAGATTACGGGATGATGAATGGAGAAAAGGTGCTGCAGCAGGCATTAGAGTTAATGCAGGCAAAATAAACATAGGCGTGCACTAAAAAGAATTGACGTTCTATCTAATAAAGTTCATAAAGATACAGAAGTGATGATGTAGGAAATGCATAGCGACATTCCTATACGCGCCTCTGTATCTTTTTTTGTAGAAAAATAAAAAGAATAGGAGAAAAAATGCGTAGCTTATAAGTAAGGAGGAATTATGGAAGAATTATGGGGACGAAAAGTACTACTGGACGAAATTCATTCTGCTGTCGTTGAACAACAAGCAATCCGTCAGTTACCAACGATGCAGGAAGAAAAACAACACGTTCGTTGCTTGCGCTGTGGACAGTTTCATCTTAAGAGAGCAGTACGTTTACCAAACCAGCATTATTTCTGCCCGGATTGTCTTCAATTATCGAGGGTTTCCAGTGACCAATGCTTTTATCATCTGCCGGAGCCGTTTCCAACCAAACGCGCTGTATTCTTTGGCTGGGAGGGCACCTTAACTACGGGACAGCAGACGGTTTCAGATGAACTATTGGCATCTGTTCAACACTTTGAATCGCGGATGATTTGGGCGGTAACCGGCGCCGGTAAAACAGAGATGCTTTTTCAATCAATTCATTATAGCCTAGAAGCTGGCTACCGCATTGCTGTAGCATCTCCGAGAGTCGATGTTTGTTTGGAGCTTTTTCCGCGAATTCAAGCTGTTTTTCCGGAAGAAAGCAGCATTTTGCTGCATGGCAAGATGGAGGAACCTTATCGATATACTAAGCTAGTTGTTTGTACAACACATCAGCTATTACGTTTTTATGAAGCGTTTGATGTGCTGATTATTGATGAAGTCGATGCTTTTCCTTTTGTGAACAATGCTATGCTTGACTATGGCGCAAAGCAAGCCGTTAAACCGCAAAGTTCACTCATTTATCTGACTGCGACGCCGACTAAAGGACTGCTCAGTCTGACCAAACAAAACCAGCTGCAGACCAGTATTTTGCCAGCACGCTATCATCGCCGGCAATTACCTGTACCCAAGACAAAATGGTGCCCTAACTGGCGACAGAAAGTTCAGGAAGGACATTGTCCACGGCAATTGATGCGATTAACAAAGGAATTAATAAAAAACAATGATGTCTTAATCTTTTGCCCGAGTATCCACTTAATGGAACGACTGGAAGAAATTCTCAGAAAAAAATTTCCTGAGACAACATTGGCCGCCGTTCATTCACAGGATCCTGCTCGTTTAGAAAAAGTAATGGCGATGAGAAAAAAGGCATATCGCATTTTATTGACTTCAACAATTTTAGAACGCGGAGTCACCTTTGATGGTATATCGGTAATTGTGTTTGGAGCGAATCATGATGTATTTGCTACAGCCGCTTTAGTGCAGATTGCCGGACGTGTGGATCGCAGAAAGACTTATACTGCCGGAGAAGTTTGGTTTTTACATAACGGCTTAACGACCGCCATCAAAAGTGCAATAAAGCAAATTAAAAAAATGAATCTTTTGGCAAAAGAAAGAGGGTTGCTGGATGAAGTGTAATTATTGTTCACAAACAACTAGTCGAAATCTAACCTTAAAAGAAATCTTCCTTCCGCAAAAACTGTTATCGGAACCATTGTGTCCAACGTGTGTACAAAAATTCCAACTATTGCCTATGACTGACTGTTGTTATGGCTGTCAAAAAACTGGCTATACCGATTATTGTCCGGACTGTATAAAATGGCAGCAACAATTTCCCTCCTATGATTTTCATCATGAAGCGTTATTTACCTATGATGAGGCTATGCAGGACTGGTTTGAACAATACAAGTTTAAAGGGAATTATAGTCTGCGTTTTAGCTTTTCCTCTTTTGTCAGTGCGCATTTTAAAACAAAAGCAAAGCAATTGATCATCCCAATTCCAATTTCAGCAGAACGAATGAAAATCAGAGGCTTTAATCAAGTAGAGGGTCTTTTGGAAGCTGCAAATATTTCTTATCAGCCTTATCTCGTCCGGTTTGATAATAGTGAATCTCAAGTAACTAAGGATAGAAAAGCACGGTTGGCATTAAAACAGCCGTTTAAACTAACGGAAAAAGCAAAACAGAATCTCGCGGATAAAGACATACTTTTGGTGGATGATATTTATACAACTGGACGAACAATTTTTCATGCTGCACAGGTTATTTTAGACTCCAACCCCGCAAAGTTGAATACGTTTTCTATTGCGCGCTAAGGGTGAAAGAAAATCAAAAATAGACCGCAATTTTGTTGGCAAAAGTTCGAAGTTTCGTTATAATAGAATTAAGAAGAAGAGTAACAGAGTGGTCCGTTATTTCTTCTTTAGTGGCAGATGAAAGGGGTAATCGTTATGTTTAGATACAACGTGCGTGGCGAAAACATTGAAGTAACAGAAGCGATCCGAGACTATGTAGAAAAAAAAGTTGGCAAGCTGGAACGTTATTTCAGTGATTCACCAGAAGCAACAGTTCATGTAAACTTAAAAGTCTATACTGAAAAAACAGCTAAAGTTGAGGTTACTATCCCTCTACCTTACTTGGTACTGCGTGCTGAAGAAACATCACCTGATTTATACGCAAGTGTTGATTTGGTTGTGGACAAATTAGAACGCCAAATTCGTAAGTTCAAAACAAAAATCAACCGCAAATCTCGTGAAACTGGTGTAGATGCTGCCAAAGCAGCGATCTTCTTAAACAACGAAGATACACAAGAAGAAGCACCAGAATTAGACATTGTTCGTACAAAACGCCTTTCATTGAAACCAATGGACAGTGAAGAGGCTGTATTGCAAATGAACATGTTAGGACATAACTTCTTTATCTTTGAAGATTCAGAAACAAACGGAACAAGCATTGTTTATCGTCGGAAAGATGGTAAATATGGTTTGATCGAAACAGACTAAAAATAGTTGATCGACTAAAAACAATTCTTACTGATGAAATAAGATTTTAATCAGTCGTGTTGTCACAAGTGTCAGTGAGTTGTTTTTTTCAATCATTAAAATTTTGAGAGACTGAAACAAGACGATCCTCGTTTTGGAGCAGTCTCTTTCCCTATTCTTAACCTTTTGTACATAAAAAAGGCTTAATATAGTGTTAATATTAAGAGAAGTTATTTCCTTTCTCATCAACTAATGATAAAATGAAAAGGATGATTGTGCATTCAGTGCAAAAAATAAATAGAGCGAATTGAAAGGAACACTTAAAAAATGGCAAATTTCTTAAAAAAAATGATCGAAAATGATAAAAAAGAACTAAGGCGTTTAGAAGGAATTGTAGATAAAATTGACGCTTATGCTGATTCTATGGCCGCATTAAGCGATGAACAATTACGCAATAAAACAGAAGAATTTAAGGCTCGCTACCAAAAAGGAGAAACTCTGGATCAGTTATTGCCAGAGGCTTTTGCAGTCGTGCGTGAAGCAGCAAAACGCGTGCTTGGTTTATACCCATATCGTGTTCAGTTAATGGGTGGTATCGTCTTACATGACGGCAATATCCCAGAAATGAGAACAGGTGAAGGAAAGACCTTGACTGCGACCATGCCGGTTTATTTAAATGCATTAACAGGCGAAGGCGTGCACGTGGTTACAGTGAATGAATATCTAGCAACACGTGACTCTAGCGAAATGGGCGAATTGTATAACTTCTTGGGGCTGTCTGTTGGTTTGAACATCAACTCGAAAACTTCAGAAGAAAAACGTGATGCGTATAATTGTGATATTACATACAGTACAAATAATGAGCTTGGTTTCGATTATTTGCGCGACAACATGGTCGTTTACCGTCACCAAATGGTTCAGCGTCCATTGAACTATGCAATCGTGGATGAAGTGGATTCCATCTTAATCGATGAAGCGCGGACACCATTGATTATTTCTGGACAAGCAGAAAAATCAACGGCGCTTTATACGCGGACAGATAATTTTGTGAAGCGTCTAAAAGAAGAGGAAGATTATAAGATTGATATTCAATCTAAAACAATCGGTTTAACAGAAACCGGAATTGAAAAAGCGGAAGAAACTTTCGGCTTAGAAAATCTTTATGACATCGAAAATACAGCCTTGACGCACCATATGGATCAAGCGTTGCGTGCCAACTATATCATGATTCGCGATATTGATTACGTGGTTCAAGATGGCAAAGTGCTGATCGTTGACCAATTTACTGGTCGTATTATGGATGGTCGTCGTTATTCAGATGGACTGCATCAAGCGATTGAAGCCAAAGAAAATGTTGAAATTGAAGACGAAACGAAGACGATGGCTACGATTACGTTCCAGAACTACTTCCGTATGTACAAAAAACTTGCAGGGATGACAGGGACTGCTAAAACAGAAGAAGAAGAATTCCGTGAAATCTATAATATTCAGGTTTTCCAAATCCCAACCAACCGTCCAATTATTCGTGATGATCGTCCGGATTTACTTTACCCAACGTTACAAAGTAAATTTAGAGCAGTCGTTCAAGATATTAAAGAACGCTACCGTAATGGGCAGCCTGTTTTAGTAGGGACTGTTGCCGTTGAAACCTCTGAATTGTTATCAGATTTACTGAATAAAGAAAAAGTACCGCATGAAGTGTTGAATGCGAAAAATCACTTTAAAGAAGCGGAAATTATTATGAATGCTGGTCAAAAGGGTGCAGTTACGATTGCAACCAACATGGCTGGACGGGGAACTGATATCAAGCTTGGACTTGGTGTTGTAGAGCTTGGTGGTTTAGCGGTTATCGGTACAGAACGTCACGAATCTCGCCGGATTGATAATCAGCTGCGTGGCCGTTCTGGTCGTCAGGGTGACCCAGGTGTATCTCAATTTTACTTGTCCCTTGAAGATGATTTAATGAAACGTTTCGGTTCAGAAAGAATTAAGGCCTTCTTGGATCGCATGAATATTGAAGAATCAGATGCTGTTATTGAAAGTAAAATGTTCAGCAGACAGGTTGAGTCCGCTCAAAAACGGGTGGAAGGAAATAACTACGATACACGTAAAAACGTCTTGCAGTATGATGATGTGATGCGTGAACAGCGTGAGGTTATCTATGCTCAGCGTCAAGAAGTCATCATGGAAGAAAATGATTTAACTGAAGTATTGTTAAATATGGTAAAACGTACGATTTCACGGGTTGTGGAAAGCCATACGCAACTAGAAAAAGACAATTGGAACATCGAAGGAATTGTCGATTTTGCAGCTTCAACCCTAGTGCATGAAGATTCTATTTCAAAAGCAGACATAGAAGGTAAATCACCAGAAGAAATCAAAGCTTATTTAGTTCAACGTGCGCAGGAAGTTTATGATACAAAGGTTGAACAATTAAACGGTCCTGAACAAATTCTTGAATTCCAAAAAGTGGTTATTTTACGTGTTGTTGATACAAAATGGACAGATCATATTGATGCGATGGATCAACTCCGTCAATCTGTAGGGTTGCGTGCTTATGGACAAAATAATCCGTTAGTAGAGTATCAAACAGAAGGCTATACTATGTTTGAAGAAATGATTGGCGCTATCGAATACGAAGTGACTCGTCTATTCATGAAGTCAGAGATTCGTCAGAATGTACAGCGCGAGCAAGTTGTTCAAGGAGAAGCAAACCACCCAGATGAAGCAGAGGAAGTGCAAAGCAATACTAGCGCTAAAAGAAAACCGGTTCAAGTAGACAAAAAGGTCGGTAGAAATGATCCTTGTCCATGCGGCAGCGGTAAAAAATATAAAAATTGTCACGGCAAAGGCATGTAATAACATAGCAGGAGAGCGAGCGTGAGACAAAAAGTGAGAAACACTTTTGTCTCACGCTCTAACCACGAATAAGTAATAAAAAGAAAGGAAATATATTTATGGAAAATGCAGAAATACGAACTATTTTAGATGAAATGAACCAATCGATTACAAGTTTTAGGAGGTCTCTTTGACTTAGATCAATTGGAAGAAGACATAGCTGAAGCAGAAAATCGAATGGCAGAACCGGGTTTTTGGGATAACTCTGAAAAAGCGCAGCAATTAATTAATGAAACAAACGTTCTTAAAGAAAAATACCAGCAGTTCCATCAACTGGCGGATGAATTAGAAGAACTAGATATTATGAGCGAAATGCAGCAGGAAGAATATGATGAAGAAATTCAAAAAGAATTAGAAGAACGCTTGCTTGCACTAAAAGAAAAATTAACTACGTATGAGCTCTCTTTATTATTAAATGAACCTTACGATAAAAATAATGTCATCATGGAGCTTCATCCCGGTGCTGGTGGAACAGAGTCTCAAGATTGGGGTAGTATGCTTTTACGGATGTATACACGCTGGGCGGATAGTCATCATTTTCAGGTTGAAACCTTGGATTATCAAGCAGGAGATGAAGCGGGAATAAAAAGTGTCACGCTATTAATTAAAGGCTACAATGCTTATGGTTATTTGAAGTCGGAAAAAGGCGTTCACCGATTAGTGCGGATTTCACCTTTTGATTCAGCGAAACGGCGCCATACTTCTTTTTGTTCAGTGGATATCATGCCTGAGCTGGATGAGAATGTCGAAATAGATATTAATCCGGATGATTTGAAGGTGGATACGTACCGCGCGAGTGGAGCCGGCGGACAGCACATTAATAAAACCGAATCTGCGGTCAGAATTACCCATATGCCAACAGGTACAGTTGTTGCCAGTCAGGCGCAGCGTTCGCAGTTAAAAAACCGGGAACAAGCCATGGGCATGCTGAAAGCTAAGCTCTATCAACTAGAAATGGACAAAAAAGCGCAAGAAGCTGCTGCTCTTCGCGGTGAACAATTAGAAATTGGCTGGGGTTCACAAATTCGTTCCTATGTTTTTCATCCCTATTCAATGGTAAAAGATCACCGGACGAATTATGAAACAGGGAATGTTCAAGCTGTTATGGATGGAGATTTAGATGGTTTTATTGATGCGTATTTAAAACAACAAATCAATTCATAGAAATGAAACAAAACTGTAAACTGTTGAAAGGGCACTGAAACAAAGTCATGCTATAATGATTGTTAGTCTATAAAACAGAGATGGAGAGAATACGCCATGATTGAAATGAAAGATGTTATGAAAAAATATTCGAATGGCACTACAGCTATTCGTAATATTTCAGTGGAAATAAAGCAAGGTGAATTCGTGTACGTTGTTGGACCTTCAGGAGCCGGAAAATCAACGTTTATTAAATTGATGTACCGAGAAGAAAAAGCCACCAAAGGCCGCTTAAAAGTTGCCAGTCATGACCTAATGAAAATTAAAAATTCTGAAGTACCTTATTTGAGAAGAGAAATCGGTATTGTCTTTCAGGATTATAAATTATTAACGAAAAAAACAGTTTACGAAAATGTCGCTTATGCCATGCAGGTTATCGGTCGTAAGCCTAGAGACATTAAAAAAAGAGTGATGGAAGTTCTTGATTTAGTTGGTTTGAAACACAAAGTGCGTGTCTTCCCAAGTGAATTATCTGGTGGGGAACAACAGCGTGTTTCAATTGCTCGTGCAATTGTAAATACACCAAAAGTATTAATCGCAGATGAACCAACAGGAAATCTTGACCCGGAAAACTCATGGGAAATCATGAAGCTCTTAGATCGAATCAATGCACAAGGTACCACAGTTGTAATGGCAACTCACAACAGTACTATTGTAAACACGATCCGTCATCGCGTAATCGCCATCGAAAATGGTCGTATTATTCGAGACCAAGCGGAAGGAGAATATGGCTACGATGATTAGAACGTTCTTTTCTCATGTTATTGAGAGTATTAAAAGCTTAAAGCGTAATGGCTGGATGACAATAGCATCTGCCAGTGCGGTAACTATTACATTAGTCCTTGTAGGGATCTTTATGTCCGTTATCTTTAATGCTACGAAATTAGCAAAAGATATCGAAGACAATGTTACAGTATCTGTGTTTGTGGACATTGGTACGACGCCTGCTGAAATGCAAAAGTTAGAAAAGCAATTAAATAAAATTGATAATGTCGAAACAATTTCTTATTCAAATAAAGACAAACAATTAAAGAAAATCCAAAAACAAATGGGTGAAGCATGGAATTTATTTGAAGGTGATAGTAATCCACTCTATGATGTGTATTATATTAGTGCTAAAGAGCCAACAGATACGAAAAAAATCTCGGAAAAAGCTGCAAAACTGCCAAATGTATTTAAAGCAGATTACGGCGGCGTGTCTTCCGATAAGATTTTCAATATTGCTGGAAAGGTCAGAACTTGGGGCTTAGGAGCTGCAATATTACTTATCTTTGTAGCCGTATTCTTAATCTCAAATACAATTCGTATTACGATATTGTCGCGTCAAAGAGAAATTCAGATTATGCGTTTAGTAGGCGCGAAAAATGGATATATTCGTTGGCCATTCTTTATTGAAGGAGCTTGGATCGGATTGATCGGTTCGATTATTCCAATTGTTATCTTAACATTTGGCTATCAACGTTTTTATTCCTTCTTTAATCCGCAACTGTTGAGTTCTAATTATTCATTGCTTAAGCCTGAATCTTTTGTTTGGCAATTGGATTTAATGATGGCACTCATCGGAATGGTCATTGGGTCATTGGGCTCTATTATTTCAATGCGTCGTTTCTTGAAAATTTAACAATTTTAAAAATAGAAAATCTGCTTACCTGTTTTTTTCGGTAACAGTTTTCTATTTTTTTATTTTTTTTTGATAAGAAAACTCTTATATGATTTTTCATTCATTTTTTCTTTACTTATTTTCACAAGTTCGATATGCTTTACAAGGAGAGAGTGTAACTATTGATTGGGGTGAGTGAATGAAGTTTTCATATGATAGTTTTATTGTTATTATCTTTATTGCGAATATATTATTATCACTGATTATCGTTTTCAGAGAAAGAAAGCAAACCGCCCAGACATGGTCGTGGCTATTAGTTTTAATGTTTATTCCTATTTTAGGGTTCTTTCTTTATATCTTTTTAGGGCGAGGCATTTCCAAAGATAAGATTTTTGACATGAAAATGCAAGCAAAAATTGGGATGAATGCGGAAATTGAAAATGAGAAGCAGGCATTGCGAAGAGGGCTTTTTCCTCATCCGCCAACTGGGGAAGTTAGTTCAAAACAGCTGATTTATATGCTGACCGTTTTTGAGAGCTCCCTTTATACGACAAATAATAAAATCAAGCTGTACACAGACGGCAGAGAAAAATTTGATGGTCTCATCGAGGATATTCGTCAGGCGAAAGACCATATTCATATGGAATATTATATTTACCGAGGCGATAATCTTGGAAAAGAAATTCGAAAAGAGCTAGTCGCTGCTGCCAAGCGAGGTGTAAAAGTCCGTTTGCTCTTAGATGCTTGGGGTTCAACGCAAGTAAATATGAAATTTTTCGAAGAACTAAAAAAATATCAAGGAGAAATTGCCTTTTTCTTCCCATTATTTGTTCCTTATTTGAATCCGCGCATCAATTATCGTAACCATCGAAAAATTGTTGTTATTGATGGAAGAATTGGTTATACCGGCGGTTTCAACGTAGGAGATGAATATTTAGGCAGCGTTAAAAAGTTCGGTTATTGGCGTGATAACCATTTAAGAATACACGGTGAGGCCGTTTATAGCTTACAAAACCGTTTTTTAATGGACTGGAACTCGCAACATAGAGAAGAACTAAGCTACGATATGGCCTTTTTCCCACCGATCTATTCTGACGGAAAAAAAGCAGTCCAAGTGGTAACCAGCGGTCCAGATTCAGAATATGAGCAAATCAAAATGACGTACCTGAAAATGATTTCCATTGCTAAAAAAGAAATTTTGATTCAGACACCGTATTATATCCCTGACGAGTCTATCCATGAAGCCTTGAAATTGGCGTTGCTTTCCGGAGTAAAGGTCCGTATGCAGATTCCCAACAAGCCTGATCATATGCTGGTTTATTGGGCGACCTATTCCTTTGCCGCAGAATTATTAGAGTACGGAGCAATTATTGAAACTTACGAACGAGGCTTTATTCATGCAAAAACAATGATTATTGACGGAGGCATTGTTTCGGTTGGTTCTGCCAACATTGATGTACGTTCCTTCCGCTTGGACTTTGAAGTGAATACGATTATCTATGATCAAGAATTTTCAGAAGAAGTCAGACGAGCCTTTTATGAAGACGCGCGCGAATCGAAGCTACTCACTGAAGAAATTTATAAAAAGCGCGGCGTGATCATTAAATTAAAAGAAGGCTTAGCGCGTTTAATTTCACCATTACTATAAAAAAATACAAAATATGTCATTGATTCTAAAGACATATTTTGTATTTTTCTTTTGTAAGCTTGTTATTTAATTCCCCACGCTTACCAAATCAAAGAACAAACAATTTTCATCTGAAAAAGTTAATGTTAAAATAAATTGATTGAATTGAGTTTGGAGGAATATCAGATCAATGAAAAAGAAAATGTTATTATTTTTTAGTTTAATTTCTTTGGTAACTTTATCAGGCTGTGCAAAATGGATTGATCGAGGCGAATCAATTACAGCTGTTGGCTCTTCAGCACTACAACCTTTGGTGGAAACCGCTGCTGAAGAATATCAAAATCAGCATCCAGGCCGTTTTATTAACGTACAGGGTGGCGGAAGTGGTACAGGACTAAGTCAGGTGCAATCGGGCGCTGTAGAAATCGGTAATTCCGATCTTTTCGCAGAAGAGAAGAAAGGGATTGACGCTGAAAAGCTGGTTGATCATAAAGTCGCGGTTGTAGGCATTACACCGATTGTAAATAAAAATATTGGGCTAAAGGATATTTCTTTAGAGAACCTAAGAAAGATTTTTTTAGGCGAAATCAAAAACTGGCAGGAAATCGGTGGTAAAGATCTTCCAGTAGTCATCTTGAATCGGGCGGCCGGCAGTGGGACACGTGCAACCTTTGAAAAGTGGGTTCTGGATGGGAAAACAGCTGTTCAAGCGCAAGAACAGGATTCAAGCGGGATGGTTCGTTCCATCGTGGCAGATACACCGGGAGCAATTAGCTACACGGCTTTTTCCTATGTAAGCGACGAAGTCGGCACCTTGAGCATTGATGGTGTGAAGCCGACGGATGAAAATGTCACCACGAATAAATGGATCATCTGGTCTTATGAGCACATGTATACCCTAGGCAAGCCCAAACAGCTAACGGATGAATTTTTAGCGTATATGTTATCTGATGATGTGCAAGAAAAAATCATTGGACAGCTCGGCTACATTCCTGTTTCTAAAATGGAAGTTGAACGTGATTGGCAGGGTAATTTAGTGAAATAAGGCGTCTTTACACAAAATTTACAAACTTAACACAAGATTTACATGTTATTAAACGCAAATTTATGTTGTAAAGTTACACTTGTTTTATTATGGCGCACGAATGTGGATACACTATTTTTTATAATAAAAGCTTCAGTTCTAATTCGTGATGATATAAGCCTTTTGGAAAGAGATAAAAGGAGGAATTTTCTTGGAAGACATGCAAAAAGTGTTACTGACGAAATCGAAGCGTGCAAAAATGGAACAGCGGGGAAAGTTTATTAGTTTCCTTTGTATTGCTTTGATTGTCTTAGTGGTTTTATCTATCTTTTATTTTGTAGCAAGTAAAGGGTTTGCGACCTTTTTTACCGATAAAATAAATGTCGTTGATTTTCTATTCGGAAAAAATTGGAATCCGGGAGAAACCGGTACAGACGGGAAACCAATGGTCGGTGCGTTGCCGATGATTACTGGTTCCTTTATCGTGACGTTCTTATCAGCCATTATCGCGACCCCTTTTGCGATTGGCGCTGCTGTGTTTATGACAGAAATTTCACCGAAAAAAGGCTCTAAGATATTACAGCCGGTTATTGAGCTGCTGGTTGGGATTCCTTCAGTGGTTTACGGGTTTATCGGTCTTTCTGTGATCGTACCGTTTATTCGTTCGATTTTTGGCGGTACTGGTTTTGGGATTTTAGCCGGAACCTTTGTTTTATTCGTTATGATTTTACCAACGGTGACGACCATGACAGTAGATGCGTTAAAATCGGTGCCGCGTCATTATCGGGAGGCATCATTAGCCTTGGGTGGAACGCGCTGGCAAACAATTTACAAAGTTGTTTTACGAGCAGCAGTGCCGGGGATTCTAACGGCCGTTGTTTTCGGAATGGCGCGTGCTTTTGGCGAGGCCCTAGCGATTCAAATGGTTATTGGAAATGCGGCGATTATGCCGTCAAGTCTGACAACACCTGCATCAACCTTAACAAGTATTTTAACAATGGGTATTGGGAATACAATTATGGGAACGGTAGAAAATAACGTTCTTTGGTCGTTAGCGTTGATCTTACTGTTAATGTCATTATTCTTCAATATTGTGATTCGGATCATTGGTAGAAAAGGAGCGCTGAAATAATGAATGCAAAAAAAGCGGATAAAATAGCCACAGGAGTTTTATATGCTATTTCTGGTGTCATCGTTTTGATTTTGGCGGCCTTGCTGCTGTATATTCTTGTTCGGGGAATTCCCCATATTTCTTGGGATTTCCTAACAAAGCCGTCCAAAGCTTATCAAGCTGGCGGAGGTATTGGCATTCAGCTGTTCAACTCACTTTATCTATTATTGATTACGATGTTAATTAGCTTTCCGATTTCACTCGGTGCCGGCATCTATTTATCGGAATATGCCAAAAAGAACTGGGTGACGGATGTGATCCGGACCTCTATTGAAATTTTAAGCTCATTACCGTCAGTCGTGGTTGGTTTATTCGGTTTCTTGATTTTCGTTGTACAAATCGGCTATGGCTTTTCGATTATTTCCGGTGCGTTGGCGCTAACGTTTTTCAACCTACCCTTATTAACAAGAAATGTCGAGGAATCATTAAAGGCCGTTCATTATACACAGCGTGAAGCTGGCTTAGCTCTAGGGCTTTCTCGCTGGGAAACGGTCACAAAGGTGGTCGTACCGGAAGCACTGCCGGGAATTTTAACCGGCGTCATCTTAAGCTCCGGTAGAATTTTCGGAGAAGCCGCAGCATTGATTTATACTGCAGGACAAAGCGCGCCGGCACTAGATTTCAGTAATTGGAATCCGCTTAGTGTTTCCAGCCCAATCAGTATTTTTAGACAAGCCGAGACATTGGCTGTTCATATTTGGAAAATTAATACCGAAGGCACAATGCCGGATAGTGCTGCTGTTTCAGCAGGGGCTTCAGCAGTGTTGATCTTAGTTGTGCTGCTGTTTAACTTTGGCGCCCGCTTTATTGGTAATAAACTGCATAAAAAAATGACATCAGCCTAATGTTAGGGGAATCAGAATGAAAGAATATAATTTGAATGATACCAATATTATCAAATTGCCGGAGCCCATTGCGCTGCATACCGATGACCTACATGTCTGGTACGGCGACAATGAAGCCATTAAAGGCGTTGATTTGGAATTTGAAAAAAACAAGATTACCGCATTAATCGGTCCTTCGGGCTGCGGAAAATCCACTTATTTACGTTCGTTGAATCGAATGAATGATGGCATTGCCAATACGAAAGTTACCGGAAAAATCATGTATAAAAACGTGGATGTTAACACTAAAGAAGTAGATGTTTACGAAATGCGTAAAAGAATCGGCATGGTTTTCCAACGGCCGAACCCATTTAGTAAATCTATTTACGAAAATATTACGTTCGCCTTAAAGCAGCATGGTGAAAAGGACAAGAAAAAGCTGGATGAAATTGTTGAAACTAGTTTGAAACAAGCCGCACTTTGGGATCAAGTGAAAGACAATCTGCATAAAAGTGCCTTAGCTTTATCAGGCGGTCAGCAGCAGCGCTTGTGTATCGCTAGAGCGATTGCTATGAAGCCGGATATTTTATTATTAGATGAGCCGGCCAGTGCATTGGATCCCATTTCTACTGGTAAAGTAGAAGAAACCTTAGTGAATTTGAAAGATCACTATACGATCATTATCGTTACGCACAACATGCAGCAGGCTGCGCGTATCAGTGACTATACAGCCTTTTTCTACTTAGGAAAAGTAATTGAATACGATCAAACAAGAAAAATCTTTACACGACCAAAAATTCAAGCGACAGAAGACTATGTTTCTGGACATTTTGGTTAGGAGGAAAAAAGATGACAAAAGAAATTATCTCGTCCAAGGATCTGCATTTATATTACGGAAAAAAAGAAGCGCTGAAAGGCATTGACTTAAGTATAAATCAAGGTGAAATCACAGCGATGATTGGCCCTTCCGGCTGCGGCAAGTCAACTTATCTGCGTTCATTAAACCGCATGAATGATTTGATTCCGGGAGTCACAATCACTGGCAGTGTAGTATATAAAGGAAAAGATATTTACGGACCGAAAACAGATACAGTTGAATTGCGTAAAGAAATCGGCATGGTTTTCCAACAGCCGAATCCGTTTCCATTTTCTGTTTACGAAAATGTCATTTACGGTTTACGTTTAAAGGGAGAAAAAAATAAGCAAGTATTGGATGAAGCAGTTGAAGCTAGTCTAAAAGCGGCTTCTGTTTGGGATGATGTGAAGGACAAATTACATAAAAGCGCCTTGTCCTTATCAGGCGGTCAGCAGCAACGGGTTTGTATTGCCCGGGTCTTGGCAGTTGATCCGGAAATTATTTTGCTGGATGAGCCGACAAGTGCGCTGGACCCTGTTTCCAGTGGTAAAATCGAAAACATGCTATTAACCTTGAAAGAAAAGTACACTATGATTATGGTGACGCATAATATGTCGCAGGCCTCACGAATTTCTGACAAAACAGCTTTCTTTTTGCAAGGAGAATTGATAGAATTTAATGACACGAAAAAAATATTCCTGAATCCAAAAGAAAAGCAAACAGAGGATTACATTTCTGGAAAATTCGGCTAAATAAAAGGAGGAAACCCAATGCTACGGAGTCAATTTGAAGAAGAATTGTTGAATTTGCATAATCAGTTTTATGAGATGGGGATGATGGTCAGCAACGTTGTCCATAAATCTGTGCGTGCTTACATCAATCATGATAAAAAAATTGCGCACGAAGTCATTGATTATGACGTTCAAATCAATGATATGGAAATTAAATTAGAAAAGAAAAGCTTTGAAATGATTGCTTTACAACAGCCGGTTACAACCGATTTACGTATGATTATCACGGTAATGAAAGCCAGCTCTGATTTAGAAAGAATGGCCGATCATGCCGTTTCCATTGCGAAATCTGCTATTCGTTTAAAAGGTGAAACACGAATTCCAGAAATCGAAAAAGAAATTTCCGATATGTCTGATTATGTCAAAAAAATGGTCGACAACGTATTGATTGCTTACGTTAAAACAGACGAAAAAGATGCACGGATGATAGCGAAGATGGATGCTCGCGTAAATGAATATTTTGACAGCATTTATAGACATTCTATTAAAGAAATGCAGGCAAATCCGGTAACGGTTATCAGTGGAACCGACTATTTACATGTAGCTACTTACTTAGAACGAATTGGTGACTATGTAACGAATATTTGTGAATGGATTGTCTATTTAGCAACGGGGAAAATCACTGAGCTTAATAGTAATCATGATGAATAGGCTATTCTAAGCTAACAGTCATAAGCAATTTCAATTTTTGATTATGGAAGAACGAAGCAAAGGGATCTATCCTTTTGTCTCGTTCTTTTCTTTTTTACAGGTGATCCTTGAGGACTATCGAAAATTCATTCTTAAGTCCTATGACAAAAGAGAAAAAAGAAGGCATAATAGGTTCATAAGGAAAACACCCTCGGGTGAAAAATTTGCTAAGGAGGCAATTTCCATGAAAGAAAGAGAAAGAGTATTGGACTTAGTTAAAAAAGGCATTCTATCATCAGAGGAAGCTTTAGTCTTATTAGAAAATATGGCAACTGAAAAAGATGAAAAACAAATCAAAAAAGCTGCCGATCAAGTAAATGTAACCAATCCAACTGTTGATCCTAAAGAAAAAGATAAAGTCGTAGATTTAGTAGATAAGTTAGAAAATCAAAAAGAAGCAGCAGATCCAGAAATCACTGACGAAGATGTCAAAGCCAAAGAAGCACAGGATCATGAACGCTTAGAAAAGATTCTGGATGATTTAGCGACAGAAGTCAACCGCACTTCTGCAGAGCTTGATGAAGTCAACGCTGAAATTGCCGGCGTTAAGGAAGAAATCAAGGAAGCCCAAGAAAAATTAATGGAATTGAACACGAAAGAAGAGCTGGATCAGTTAACTGAAGAGGATTTAACTCAAAGAGCTGAGCTGGAAGCAGAAGTGAAAGCCTTGGAAGCTTCTTTAGAAGAAAGAAATCAAGAAAAAGCTGCACTTGAAGCAGAGTTAAAAAATATTCGCAAAGAACAATGGACAGAAACAAAAGAGCGTGTCGCTTCAAAATTTGATATACCGGACGATTGGAAAGATCAAGCAACGGACACGATTAATCAGGTTGGCGAAAAAATGAGTGAAGCTGGTTCACAATTAGGTTCATTCTTGAAGAAAACCTTTAGCTCATTCTCTGAAACAATGAATGACAATGTTGAGTGGAAAGACGTCAGCTTTAAAGTTCCCGGTGTAGCAACGACTAAATTTGACCATGAATTTAACTATCCAACACCGCAAGCAAGCTTAATCGATGTCAAAGTAGCCAACGGCAATATCGTCTTTAAAACTTGGGATCAGCCGGACGTCAAAGTCGAAGGAAAAATTAAGCTTTATGGAAAAATGGATGCAGAAACACCATTGGAAGCTTTCTTGGAACGCAGTCAAATTGATGTGGACGATGAAGTTATTTCATTCCAAATTCCAAACAAACGTGTGCGAGCTGATTTAGTCTTTTATTTACCAGAGCGTGTATTCGATCATGTTTCTATTAAGTTATTAAATGGCAACATTTCAGTGGAATCGTTAAAAGCCAAAGATGTTTATGCCAAATCAACCAACGGTACAATTACTTTTAACTACATTGAAGCAACGATGTTGGAAATCGAAGGCGTGAATGGCGATATCAAAATATTGGATGGCTCAATTTTAGACAACATTGTTGAAACTGTAAACGGCACGATCACGATTACTGCAACTCCGCAAAATATTGGTGTTTCCTTAATCAATGGAGATGTCCGTATTACCGCGAAAGAAAACACTTTACGCAAAATCGAAGCCAGCTCAGTCAATGGGAATGTGAAAATTGCTGTGCCGAATGAGTTAGGCATTGAAGGAACTGTAAAAACAAGCTTAGGTAGTATTAATAGCCGTATGACTGAATATGAAGTGATTCGTGAAAAGAAAGAACGGACGAATCAGTTATTACAATTCAGAAGAATGAATGATGAACAAATGGCACAAATCAATGCTTCTACAACAACAGGAAACATTTATTTAAAAGATACAGATAAATAAATGAGTAGAACAAGTATGTGTCCTTAACGTTAAGAGAGCTCTTAGCTCTCTTAACAATTAATAATAAAACAGATGAAAAATTGCCCGTTCTGGTGTAAAATTTAAGCGATGAGAGGTGAAATAAAATGAGAAAAAAATTGACAAAATCTCCTAATAATGTCGTGCTAACAGGGACTTTAGCGGGTATTGCTGAATGGTTGGGAATTGATCCTACGATCGTTCGAGTTCTTTACGTAGTCGCTAGTTTCTTATTTATCGGCAGTCCGATTCTTTTATATATTGTTCTAGCAGTATTGATTCCATCCGGAAGAAAATATTCTGGCTACGGCCATCAAAATCCATACAACAATCACCACTATGGTCAACCTTATAATGATGGACAAAAGCAAAGAAAACAAGCTGAAAAAGTGGATGACGATGACTGGAGTGACTTTTAATGACTTATTTTCAGCGAATAGTCGTTAACACATTAACCTTTATTTCACTTTCGGTTATTTTTCCTTCAATGATTCACGTAAGAAGTATTTGGATGGCTATCGTAGCCGCATTTGTTCTATCCATATTGAACATGCTGGTAAAGCCTGTCTTAACGCTTTTATCGTTGCCTTTTACACTGTTGACCTTTGGTTTGTTTAGCTTTATCGTCAACGCGGCGATTTTGAAAATGACGTCGTCTTTTGTCGGAGAATTTAATTTTGGATTTTCCAGCTTTGGCGCTGCCGTTTTAATGGCGGTCATTATGTCAATCGTCAATGCGATTGTGAGTGAACGGAATATGGATAAATATAATGAATAAGAAAAGAGCGAGCGAAACAGTTTGATGCATGGAGCATCGACTCGTTTCGCTCTTTTTGAGTGGAAAAAGTAAAAAATAGATTCAATTTTTATATAAATGGATTAGCTAAAGTCTGTAATTGACATTCTGAATGACGATTAATGTAGCTGTATAAAATATTGATAAAGTCCACCTGATCTTTAGAAAAATACTGCAAGGTTTGCGGTTCTAGTTTAGGCCGGATTTTTTGAGCCAGCTGATCAGGCGTGTACTTATTAAAGGTGCGTTTGGTCACTACTCGACTACTTATTACAAGACCTTGATAGATCAGGTAATATTCAATTTTTGTTCCTAAAGGCAAGGATAAGAGTTGCCATTGACTTTGACTGGCTAAAATAAGTTTTTGATTTTGCTCAAAAAAGCGAGTAAGAAAGTGCCATTCTTCTCGAAGCTGGATGGCTTTTTCGAATTCAAAGTTTTCAGAAGCGGCCAGCATCGCTGTTTTTAGACGCTGTTGTGGACGCTGATCAATCTTAGTAAAGGCATTGAAAAGCTCTTGCTCAATAACCGCGCGCTTCACTTTGGGAGGCGCTTGAACAGGAAAAGATTGATGCCAATAATTTTGCCGATTCAAGCCATAAAGAGTCTCTAAAATTCTTTTTACAAATCCCAGCTTGCGGCTGGTAGAAAAAGGACCGAAGCAATGCTTGGCAGTGGGAATTGATAAAATATTGATAGCAATTTCTGAACCGTCAGTGTTGATTTCTATATACTTATATTTTTCAAAGGTGTTCATTTGGCGATTATAAAGAGGCCGTAGTTCATGAATCAGCTCACATTCTAATAAAAGAGCATCAAGCTCGCTGGGGACGTCAATGGTATCAAAATCCGCCAGTAATTGCATCATACGTACGGTTTTTCGTGAATGCTGTTTGTTTTTAATGAAGTAGCTGCTCACTCGATTTTTAAGCTTCTTCGCTTTGCCGACATAGACGATATCGCCGTGTTCGTTTTTCATTAAATAAACGCCAGGAGTTTGTGGAAGTGTCTTGGCTTTTTCTTTTAGTGTTGGCTTCAATTGCACCACATCCATTAATCATTTTTTACTGGAGAATACTCATTAAGTATACAAAGCGCGATGAGATAGTCAATGAATTACGCTGTTTTTTAATACTTATTAGTAAATATCTCACAATCCTTCGAATAGCTAGAAAGTTCCTTCTTGAAATGATAAAATGAAACGAGTAGCAGAAAGGAATGATCGACAAGTATGGGAGAAGTTGTAAAAATTCATCAACTAGTTGAAAAGCTTTCTTTGGAAGTCGTTTACGGCGATGAAGAGAGTTTAAATAGAGAAATTACGACAGGAGATATTTCGCGGCCCGGATTAGAATTGACCGGTTATTTTAATTATTATTCTCATGACCGCCTCCAATTATTCGGCAGCAAGGAGATTACCTTTGCTCACCGTATGATGCCGGAAGAACGTCTTTTGGTAATGCGTCGTTTATGTGAGAAGGACACTCCGGCATTTATTATTTCCAGAGGACTTGAAGCGCCTGCTGAGATGGTTCAGGCAGCCAAGGAAAAAGGAGTGGCCGTTTTACGATCGCCGATTTCAACTTCTCGCCTGCTAGGTGAATTATCAAGCTATTTGGATGGACGTTTAGCCACAAGAACCAGTGTACACGGTGTTTTAGTGGATGTATATGGCTTAGGGGTGCTGATTCAAGGAGACAGCGGTATCGGTAAAAGTGAAACAGCTTTAGAGCTGATAAAACGTGGACATCGCTTGATTGCAGATGATCGTGTGGATGTGTATCAACAAGATGAGTTAACGGTAATTGGTGAGCCGCCAAAAATTTTACAGCATTTAATTGAGATTCGCGGAATTGGCATTATTGATGTAATGAATTTATTCGGTGCGAGTGCTGTGCGCGGGTTTATGCAGGTTCAACTGGTGGTTTATTTAGAAGCTTGGGAAAAGGATAAAAAATACGATCGCTTAGGTTCAGATGACGCGATGGTGGAAATTGCCAGTGTGGATGTTCCGCAAATTCGTATTCCCGTTAAAACCGGGCGAAATGTAGCGATTATCATTGAAGTAGCTGCAATGAATTTCCGTGCGAAAACGATGGGTTATGATGCGACTAAATCCTTTGAGGAACGGTTGACTCGATTGATCGAGGAAAATTCCGGGACACTTTAAATGGTGAGACTTACTGAGAATCACAGTGAAAGAAATTGAACTGATGATGAACAGTACAAGACTTTCGTAGAAAGTGTTGAACCTTGTCATTAGTTATCCAGCTACACAAATCAATCTTTAGGAAAATAGATAAATTGCCAGTAAAACAAAGAACGTTTTAATGTCAATTTCCTAATTTTCTACAAGATTAAACGATTTGTTCCGCTTTTGCTGAGAATCACAGTGAAAGAATTGAACTGATGATGAACAGTACAAGACTTTCGTAGAAAGTGTTGATCATTAATGTTATCCAGCTGCACAGGCTAGCTCTTCGGAAAAAAGATAAATTGTGAACGAGGCGAAGAGCGCCTCATCCTCAATTTCCTATTTTTCTGTCAGAGCTGGATGAGCCTGTTCCGCTTTTAAGTTATCCAGCTGTACAAATCAATCCTTAGGAAAATAGACAAATTGCCAATGAGACAAAAAGCGTCTCAATGTCAATTTCCTAATTTTCTACAGGATTAAGCGATTTGTTCCGCTTTTGCTGAGAATCACAGTGAAAGAATTGAACTGATGATGAACAGTACAAGACTTTCGTAGAAAGTGTTGAACCTTATCATTAGTTATCCAGCTGTACAAATCAATCCTTAGGAAAATAGACAAATTGCCAATGAGACAAAAAGCGTCTCAATGTCAATTTCCTAATTTTCTACAGGATTAAGCGATTTGTTCCGCTTTTGCTGAGAATCACAGTGAAAGAATTGAACTGATGATGAACAGTACAAGACTTTCGCAAGAAAGTGTTGATCATTAATGTTATCCAGCTGCACAAATCAATCCTTAGGAAAATAGATAAATTGCCAGCGAGACAAGAAGCGTCTCAATGTCAATTTCCTAATTTTCTACAGGATTAAGCGATTTGTTCCGCTTTTAAATTAGGAGGTTCTTTATGTTAGGTCAGGTTAATCCGGTTGCTTTTAATCTTTTTGGGATAGCAGTATACTGGTATGCAGTTATTATTGTTTCAGGAATTGTACTGGCTGTATGGTTAAGTAGCAGAGAAGCTATACGGGTCGGTTTAAAAGAAGATGATGTGATTGATTTTATGCTTTGGGGGTTGCCTAGTGCGATTATAGGAGCCCGATTGTATTATGTGATTTTTCAATGGAAAGAGTATGTCGATAATCCAATTGAAATTATTTTGACGCGTAATGGCGGATTAGCGATTTATGGAGGTCTGATTGGTGGAGGGCTGGCCTTGTTTTTCTTTACACGGCATCGGTTCATTTCGACTTGGACTTTTTTAGATATTGCTGCGCCTAGTGTGATTTTAGCGCAGGGCATTGGTCGTTGGGGCAATTTTATGAACCATGAAGCTTATGGACCTGCAACGTCGCGTGGATTTTTAGAAGGATTGCACTTACCCAAATTTATTATTGATAATATGAATATTGATGGAACTTATCATCAGCCGACTTTTTTATATGAATCATTATGGAATGTTTTAGGCTTTATTGTATTGATCTTTTTGAGAAAAAAGCAGCATTTCTTAAAAGAGGGAGAAGTCTTTTTGAGCTACCTGATTTGGTATTCTTTCGGCCGCTTCTTTATTGAAGGAATGCGGACGGACAGTCTATATGCGTTTGGCCAAATTCGAGTTTCGCAAGTGGTATCACTGGTATTGTTTTTTGGCGCAATTATCACAATTATTGTTCGCAGAAAAAAAGCAACACTTAAATTTTATGATCGTAATCACGGAACAACAAAAAAAGCGGTTTAAAAGTGCCTATTCGTTTCAGCCTATGTTAAAATGGTGAGTGACAGTTAATTTTATAAAGGATGAACGAAAGCGTTGCGATTAATTGTAAAGCGTTCTTTGAAAGCAAAACAAGTTATATTTGCTTTGCTATTGTCGAGCAAGTACAACTGGCTCTTCGGAAAAAAGATAAATTGTGAGCAAGGCAGAGAGCACCTTTCTCTCAATTTCCTATTTTTCGGTCAGAGCCGAACGAGTTACACTTGCTCTTCTTATTTTGAAAGGAGTTTTCACCAATGAAACAAAAAGTTGCTGTTTTAGGTCCCGGTTCGTGGGGTACGGCCTTGGCTCAGGTTTTAGCTGAGAACGGTCATGAGGTTCGTATCTGGGGGAATAATCAAGCACAAATTGATGAAATTAATGAACACCATACCAACAAGCATTATCTACCTGATTTGGTTATGCCTGTATCTATTCAAGGAAAATCTTCGTTGGAAGAATGTATTGCGGATGCAGATGCTGTCTTATTCGTGGTACCAACAAAAGCTATTCGGGCAGTTGCGCAGGAGTTTACCGCCAAATGTCAAAATCGGCCGCTGATTATTCATGCCAGCAAGGGCTTGGAGCAAGGAAGTCATAAACGTATTTCAGAAGTATTAATGGAGGAAATTCCGCTGGAAAAAAGACGCGGCTTAGCTGTATTATCAGGCCCTAGTCATGCAGAGGAAGTAGCAGTTCATGATATTACAACAATCACAGCTGCAAGTGAGCATTTAGAAGAAGCAAAATATGTTCAAAACTTATTTATGAACGACTATTTTAGAATTTACACGAATGATGACGTGATTGGTGTTGAAACAGGTGCCGCGTTAAAAAATATCATTGCTTTGGGCGCAGGTGCGATTCATGGCTTAGGTTTCGGTGATAATGCCAAGGCGGCGATTATGACACGTGGTTTGGCAGAAATCAGTCGTTTAGGTGTAGCTATGGGAGCGAATCCTTTAACTTTTATTGGCTTGAGCGGCGTTGGTGATCTAATCGTTACCTGTACTAGTGTTCATTCACGGAATTGGCGTGCAGGAAATCTTTTAGGAAAAGGGCACAGCTTAGAGGATGTTCTTGAAAATATGGGGATGATCGTTGAGGGCGTATCAACGACGAAAGCTGCCTATGAGCTTTCTCAGCAGTTAAACGTAGAAATGCCGATTACAGAAGCGATTTATCGTGTATTGTATGAAAACTTAGAAGTTAACCAAGCAGCGAAAGAAATTATGCTGCGTGAAGGAAAAACGGAAAACGAATTTTCTATATCATAAACTAGGAGGTCTTGGATATGAAAGTAAAAAAAGCAGTGATTCCAGCCGCTGGACTGGGTACAAGATTTTTACCAGCAACGAAAGCGATGGCAAAGGAAATGTTGCCGATTGTGGATAAGCCAACGATTCAATTTATTGTAGAAGAAGCATTAGCTTCAGGAATTGAAGATATCTTGATTGTGACCGGTAAAGCTAAGCGTCCGATTGAAGATCATTTTGATGCAAACTTTGAATTGGAAAGCAATCTGCGTGAAAAAAATAAAACGGATCTACTAAAATTAGTAGAAGAAACCACGGATGTTAATTTACATTTTATCCGTCAATCTCATCCAAAAGGCTTGGGACATGCAGTGCTGCAGGCAAAGGCCTTTGTCGGCAATGAGCCGTTTATTGTTATGCTGGGTGATGATATTATGGATGACGATATTCCTTTATCTAAACAATTAATGAATGATTATGACGATACACACGCTTCTACGATTGCTGTAATGAAGGTACCACACGAGGATACATCTAAATACGGTATTATTAATCCGGAAATGGAAGTTTCAAAGGGCTTATACAATGTGAACAGCTTTGTTGAAAAACCAAAACCGGAAGAAGCGCCAAGTGATTTAGCCATTATTGGCCGCTACTTATTAACACCCGAAATTTTCAATGTACTAGAAAATCAGGCACCAGGTGCCGGTGGCGAAATTCAGCTGACAGATGCGATTGACACATTAAATAAAACACAACGTGTTTTTGCTAGAGAATTTACTGGTAAACGTTATGATGTAGGCGATAAATTCGGCTTTATGAAAACAAGTATTGAATATGGCTTAACGCATCCAGAAGTCAAAGATAACCTGCGTGAGTATATTATTCAATTAGGAGCAGAACTTACCAAAGAAGAAGCCCAAACTGAAGAATAAAATGTTAAATGTGAAAAAAAGTGTGTGGCATTTGCTGCACGCTTTTTTTTAATTGAAGAAGTAAAACGTTTCCTAATTTGTTATAATGAGACAAAGAACAGCAACTGAATCATTTGTGAATTTAATCAGTTGATGTTATTCTAAAGACATGGAATAATTGATGGAAGGGGCAAGAGTATGACTGGTGGAGAAGTAGCAGCAATTATCGCTGCAGTAGCGTTTGCTGTATTGGTTGTCTTTATTATATTGGTATTAATGAAGATTAGTAAAACGGTAGACAGAGTAACGACTACAGTGGATGAAGCAAACAAAACAATCGAGGTTGTTACCAAAGATGTCGATATTTTATCGAAACAAGTAGAAGGTCTATTAGTAAAGAGTAATGAATTGCTGGATGATGTGAACCAAAAGATCGCTACAATTGATCCTTTGTTTACAGCAGTTGCTGATTTAAGTGAAAGTGTTTCTGAATTAAATGTTTCCAGCCGTAATTTAATTGGCAAAGTTGGTTCTGTTGGTAAAACGACTGCCAAAGCAGGCGTTGTCAGTAAAGTCGGCGGAGCAGCCTTTCGGGCATTTCGCTCAAAGAAAGCATCTCAAGCAAGTGTAACACCTAAATAAAAAATGATAATGGAGGAATGGACATGGCTAAAAAAGGCGGATTTTTCTTAGGAGCAATCATCGGAGGAACAGCAGCAGCTGTTGCAGCACTTCTATTAGCACCAAAATCAGGGAAAGAATTACGTGAAGATTTATCCAACCAAGCAGATGATCTAAAAGATAAGGCATCTGATTATACCGATTATGCAATGCAAAAAGGATCTGAATTATCATCTATCGCCAAAGAAAAAGCAAGTATGCTAGGAGATCAAGCAGGTGATTTAGCAAGTAATGTCAAAGGCAAAACGAAAGAATCTCTGAATAAAGCACAAGATTCTTCAGATAATGTTTTAGAATCCTTCAAACAACAAACAAGTGATTTAAACAATCACTTCAAAAAAGCAGCAAAAGATGTCAACCATCAAATGGATGACTTAGGCGCAGTTGCAGAAGATGCATCAGACGATATCTTCATCGATGTTAAAGACTCTGCTAGAAAAGCCAAGGAAACTGTTTCAGAAGGCGTTGCAGAAGCCAAAGAAACAACAAAAGATGTACCGCAAAAGGCTGCGGAGGCAAAAGCAGATATGAAGCATGCTGCTAAAGAAACTGCAGCTGATTTAAAAGGAAAATAATGCTAAAGTGGGCGGGACAAAACTATTTTTTAGTTTTGTCCCGCCCACTACTTATGAATAAACGGTGGCTCAAAGTCAGGTTCTTCGGCAATTTCATAAAAGTCGATCAATATAAAAAGCATATTGGTCGTCTTTTACTCCAATTGCTCGAACCTAAACGACTTTTGGCTCAACCTCTTTAGTGAAGAACTAAAAGATCTTTTGATGTCTTCGTGAAGGCTTCGCAGCCATTTTTAGTTACGTGCAGACAATCTTCAATACGAACGCCGACTTTACCTGGAATATAGATTCCTGGTTCAATAGAAAAGCACATGCCTTCTTCAATGACAAGATCATTGCCGGTTATTAAGGACGGATATTCGTGAACAGTTGTACCGATACCATGGCCTAAGCGATGGTTGAAGTATTCTCCATAACCATAGCCACTGATGACATCGCGTGCTACTTCATCCAATTCACCGGCGGTAATCCCCGGTTTAACAGCATCCATTGCTTTTAATTGGGCTTCTAAAACAATGTTATAGATCTCTTTTTGAAAATCAGTTGGTTCTTTGTAAGCAACCGTTCTTGTCACGTCACTACAATAGCCGTTCCAGACCACGCCAAGGTCAAATAAAACCAAGTCGCCGTCAGCAACAGCAGTATTTCCAGGAGCGCCATGAGGACTGGCCGCATTTTTTCCTGTGAGAACCAAGGTATCAAAGCTCATTGAACGAACGCCCTTGCGTTTTAATTGATATTCAATTTCAGCTAAAATTTCTTGTTCCTTTACACCAGCTGCAATAGCTTTAAAGCCGATTTCTAAAGCGACATCCGCCCAATCGCCAGCAGCCATTAATTTGCTGATTTCATCTGGTGTTTTTTGTAATTGGAGCTTTTCGATTACAGGAGTTACATTGGCGCTAAAGTCACTGTTAGTAAAATATTGAGTGAGAATGTCGTAACGAGCAACTGTTAAGGCTTCTTTTTCAGTTGCAATTTTTTTCGGGATGCCCTGTTGTTGAATCAAGTCAGCAATCTTCTGCCAAGGATTTTCGCTGTCAAGATACCCGTAGACGGGATAAGACCATGAGCTGTTTTCCGCATCTTCTATTTCCAAAGCGGGCGTAAATAAAAAGGGCTCATGATTCAAAGGAATAAACAAGGCTAAAACACGTTCGTGAGGATCACTTTCGTAGCCAGAGAAATAGGCAATATGTCCTGGGTCGCTGATGTAGGTTAACTCAATCCCTTCAGTATTCATCCAGTTTTTTAGATCATTCATCTTTTCTTGGTTCATAAATATCCTTCTTTCTGCAAAGGTAATGGTAAATATGTTCCTATCATACCATGAAATGACTTAAAGTGCTTTTTGAAATCAATAGTAAATTTTCATGAAAACTGGATAAAACGGTTGCAAAAACAGATAAATTCTGCTATCCTAATAAAGAAATGTAAACAGCGTTTTCAGAAAATGAAGACAAATATGATTATAATAGGAGAATAAGCATGGAAAAACAAACAATTACGATTTATGATGTTGCGCGTGAAGCAAATGTGTCGATGGCAACGGTCTCTCGTGTAGTTAATGGGAATCCGAATGTGAAACCAGCAACACGTAAAAAGGTTTTAGAAGTTATTGATCGTCTCGATTATCGTCCTAACGCTGTTGCTCGTGGTTTGGCAAGTAAAAAGACAACGACAGTAGGGGTTATTATTCCCGATGTCAGCAATATCTTTTTCGCTTCATTAGCCCGTGGTATTGATGATGTAGCAACGATGTACAAATATAATATAATTTTGGCCAATTCTGACGGTAATGATCAAAAAGAGGTCAATGTATTAAATAATCTATTAGCAAAACAAGTGGACGGAATCATCTTTATGGGTCACCATATTACAGACGAAATCCGCGGTGAATTTTCACGCTCAAAAACACCTGTGGTTTTAGCGGGTTCTATTGATCCGGATGAACAGGTTGGCAGCGTAAATATTGATTATACAGAAGCAACAAAAGATGCTACGACGATCTTAGCGAAAAATGGCAATAAAAAGATTGCTTTTGTCAGCGGTGCATTAATTGATCCGATTAACGGTCAAAACCGTATGAAAGGTTATAAAACAGCGCTAAAAGAAAATGGCTTAACCTATAACGAAGGTCTGATCTTTGAATCTGAATATAAATTTAAAGACGGAATCAACTTAGCTGAACGTGTTCGCAACAGTGGAGCAACAGCTGCTTATGTTACTGATGATGAATTAGCTATTGGTTTATTGGACGGCATGATCGATGCTGGTGTCAAAGTACCAGAGGAATTTGAAATCATTACCAGCAATAACTCGTTACTGACAGAGGTTTCACGTCCGCGTCTTTCAAGCGTAACACAGCCTTTATATGATATCGGTGCAGTAGCGATGCGTTTATTAACAAAATTGATGAACAAAGAAGAAATCGAAGATAAAACAGTCGTTTTACCTTATGGCTTAGATCAAAAAGGCTCTACCAAATAAGGAAATTCTCTGACAAACTGCGTCTTAAAAGTTTGCCACTAAAAAAGGAACCAAGTGCTACCGTTGACTACGGGCACTCGGTTCCTTTTTAATTGTTTGGTTTACTGGAAGAAGGTGTTGTATTTTCCTTTTTCTCGTCTTTTTTCTCTGAAGAAGAAGGCGTCGTCGTGTTTGATGATGACGGTGTTGTAGGATTAGTAGTTATATAACGTCCCCAGTATGCATTGTAATTAGCATCTGTTCCGCCGTAACCAAATTTGTATTGGCTTTTCGGAGCGCCGTTTTTCGCATAAAGAGATTCAGTTCCTGAATCAGAGACGGTATAGGTTCCGCCGTTATAGGTAAAGGTTCCGGGGCGTTCCCCTGTAAAGCTGGAAACCTTAGATTTAATGACATCTTTTGATAAAGTGAATTTCTGTCCAACGCCGAATAAATCAGGGCGAACAGAGTAAATGGCATTGGTTAGGTTCGCGAGATAGGTACTATTGTGATCACCACTATTTGGACTCATGGCAACCGGAATGTCGTAGCCAGCCCAAGAGCTTAACGTAACAGTTGGTGTAGAAACCACTAGCCAGGCATCTTTGTAGAAGCTCGTTGTTCCTGTTTTACCGACCCAGTCAACATTTGCCAAATCAGGATTTAAGCCGCTGACCAGACTTTTGTATTGTGTGGTAATCTTTGAATCTAGGACAGAACGCATCAGATCATTCATAATGGAAGCTGTTGCCTCTGAATAAACTTGTACTGGAGCATCTTGATGCTGGTAAATTACGTCACCTTTAGAGTCGGTAATCTTATCAATCATGTAACCTTTTTGATATTTTCCGCCGTTGGCCAATGTTTGGAAGCCATTGGTTTGAGTTAAAACAGTAGTCTCAACTGAACCTAACGGCGCTGATTGATACGCCCAGCCAGGATCCGCCGGATAATTCATTTTACTTAGATAATTGTTGTAAGAAAAATTATCATCGCCCATTTGTTTTTTCATTGCTTCATTTAAATGGTAAACCGGAATATTATAGGACCATTCCAATGCATAGCGTACAGTATCAAAGGTATTCGTTCCTGAATTCGTCGCGTTTGTTAGCTCACCGCCGCCTTCGTAAGAAGTTGGATAATTGGCTAAGCGACTTTCTGAACCGATCATCCCTTGATCAATAGCAGGACCATATACAGAGATTGGCTTAATCGTAGAACCGACTTGGCGTACTGTATTCAGCGCATGATTACTTTGACTGACATTGTAGTCACGTCCGCCGATAAAACCGATAATGCGCCCTGTCTTGTTATCCATCAGGACATTGCCGGTTTCAACCATGCCAGTGCCATAGCCGTCATCCAGCATATAGCCATAGGTTGCTACAGCATTTTGCATGGTGTCATACACGGTTTTGTCAATGGTTGAATGAATGGTATAGCCGCGACTTTGAATTTCTTTACGGGCTTGTTCTTCATATTGTTCCAGTCCTAAATCATCCAAGTCCGCTTTTTTTACGCCTGCTTTTTCGATATTTATATCCATCACTGTCTTAACAGCTTCATCTAATACCGCATAATATAAATAGCCTTCTGTGTTTTGATTTGATGCTTGCTGAGGCTGAAAATCTTGTTTTAAATCGTATTTTTTGGCTTCTTCGTATTCCTTTTTCGTAATTGCTTTTTCGCGATACATACTGAATAAAACAAAGTCTTTCCGTTTCATTCCGTATGCTAGGTTTTCATCGCTTTTTAATTCACCAGTATTTGTATAAGGTGTATAAACAATTGGACTTTGCGGCAGACCGGCGATAAAAGCTGCTTGAGGCAAGGTCAGATCGTTCGCGCTTTTTCCAAATAGCCCTTTTGCTGCTTCTTCAACTCCGGCAATATTTTCGCCTTTATTGTTCCGTCCAAAAGGAGAAACGTTCAGATAGGTAGTCACAATCTCATCTTTTGAGAAGAACTTTTCAATCCGATAAGCTAAAAGAATTTCATTGGCTTTGCGTTTAAAGGTCGTTTCGTCCGTTAAAATCTGCTGTTTCACTAATTGCTGCGTCAACGTCGACCCCCCGGAAGAGCCGATACCGGTCGCTTCAGAAATTAAGGCCCGAACGACTGCTTTAGGTACCACGCCTTTGTGTTCTTCAAAATATTCATCCTCTGTGGAAATAATCGCTTTTTTGAGTAAAGGAGAAATTTGGTTGCTGTCCACCCGTGTTCTGATGAGATCGGATTTAATTTTAGCGATATTCGTCCCATCTGCATAAGTCATCTGAGAAACTTCAGCAATATCAGTTATTTGTTTTTGCAGCTCTTCTTTTGTCGGTGGTTGTGTGTCATGCACTAAATAAGCAAAGTAGCCGACACCAACACCCACACCCAAAGCACCGCCTAAAAGCAGCATCACTGCAAGAAAAATAAACAAAGACTGCATGACACGAATAACGACATTTATGATCAAAAAAATCTTCTTTTTCTCTGGTGCTTTATGTGATTGTTGTGTTGTTGATTGGGAATTATCCTGATTGTCCAAAAGCTTCACCTCGATAAAATGTCACATTACGTGATATTATAGCAAAAAAATGGACTGATGAACAGTTGTTCCATTTTTTCTACTATTTATTCAAAAAAACTTAAGCTTGATTCTTAGAATTTTTGGTTTGACTCTTTTATTTATAGTAAGAATCAGTTAAGATGAATAATGATAAGCATAAATGATAACGACATCGGAGGAAGATCAATGAAATCGGAATTTTTTGAAGAATTAAAAGCCCGCGGTCTAGTGCATCAGACAACGGATGAAGCGGCCTTAACCAAACAACTAAATGAAGAGTCCGTTAAATTATATATTGGGTTTGATCCTACAGCAGACAGCTTACATATTGGTCATTTGCTGCCAATTTTGACGCTGCGCCGGTTTCAGCAAAATGGGCATGTGCCGATTGCCCTCGTTGGCGGCGGAACAGGGATGATTGGCGATCCGTCTTTTAAAGATGCGGAGCGCAGTTTAAATACGTTGGATACTGTGAAAGAATGGTCTGCAAGTATTAAAGGTCAATTGTCTCGTTTTATTGATTTTGATGATCAAAACAATCCAGCTATTTTAGCAAATAATTACGATTGGCTGGGAGAAATTTCACTGATCGACTTTTTACGTGATGTTGGGAAAAACTTTACTATTAATTATATGATGAGTAAAGAAAGCGTGAAACGTCGGATTGAATCGGGCATTTCTTATACAGAATTCGCGTACCAGCTGTTGCAAGCTTATGATTTTCTAAAACTATATGATACACAAGGCTGTCTTTTACAATTAGGCGGCAGTGACCAGTGGGGCAATATCACTTCTGGAATAGAATTATTGCGCCGTGAGCGGGAAGTTCAAGGCTTTGGCTTAACGATGCCTTTAATTACGAAGGCAGATGGAACTAAGTTCGGTAAAACAGAAGGCAACGCGGTTTGGCTGGATGCTGAAAAGACTTCTCCTTATGAATTTTATCAGTTCTGGATTAATACAGATGATCGGGATGCCGTGAAATTCTTAAAATACTTTACGTTTTTATCCTTAGATGAAATTGCTGCGATTGAAGCAGAGTTTCAGGCAGCGCCAGAAAAACGCGCAGCTCAAAAAGCGTTAGCACAGGAAATCACCACACTTGTACATGGAAAAGAAGCCTATGAACAAGCGGTACGGATTTCTCAAGCGCTATTCAGCGGAGAAATTAAGCAGTTAAATGCACAGGAAATTGCTGAAGGATTCAAAGATGTCCCTACCTATGATGTGAAATCTGAGGATAATTTAAATATTGTTGAATTATTGGTTACCTCAAAAATTGAAGCATCGAAACGTCAGGCACGTGAGGATTTACAAAATGGCGCTATTTACATTAATGGTGAACGTGTGCAGGACACTGCGCTGGAATTATCCGAAGAGCATAAGATTGAAGGGCAATTTACGGTAGTGCGCCGCGGTAAGAAAAAATATTTCTTATTAAAATACTAAACAAACAGCTAAAGCTTGGGACATTACAACCATTGTCTCAAGCTTTAGCCATTAGTTAAAAAGATTTTTTGCGTGTTGGAGAAAGGCATATTCAATTACAGCCCATCTTTGTTATGCTAAAATAAAAAAGTGAGTCATTTTGATTAAGAAAAGGTGAACAAATGAAATCAATTGTGGAAAAATTAAAGTTAAGTAAATTCGAAAAACGTGTCGTTTTAAATAAACCAGAAGCACACTATTTGGCGGATTTACCGTCAGCGGAAACTGTTTTTCCGAAGCAGGCTGTTGATTTACTGTTTGTTTTTGTCCAGACAATGAAAGAATTTCAAGAAATTGTTGCAAAGGTTTCAGCAACAGCTGCTTTAAAAGAGCAAGGGATGTTGTATATTGCCTACCCGAAAAAAGGCAATCAAAAATATGAAACATTTGTGCATCGAGATGAAATTTTCCCAACATTGAAGGTCAGGGAAGAGGATGGTTATGTTGAAGGCACTACGTTGAAATTCAATCGCATGGTCAGCTTAGATGAAATATTCACTGTAGTAGGCATCAAAAATATGCCGAAGCAACAGAAGAAAACAACCGCAAGTGCTTCGGTAAAGGACTATATTTCCTTTCTTCCCGAAGTAGAAGCCATTGTGTCTGCAGATCCTGAGGTACAGGCCTTTTATCATCAGCTCACACCGGGGTATAAGAAAGAGTGGGCTCGTTATATTTTTAGCGCAAAGCAAGCAGCTACGCAAGAAAAACGCAAAGCAGAAATGCTGACAATTTTGAAGCAAGGGTATAAAACGAAAGCGTTGTATCAACAGGGCAAGAAGTAAAAATTGCGAGTTTTCATCGTTATAAATTCAAAACATGAAAGTAAAATATTAGGAGGAACCACATGTTATTAGGGTCACACGTAAGTATGAGCGGCAAGAAAATGTTATTAGGTTCTGCGGAAGAAGCGGCAAGCTACGGATCAACAACCTTTATGATCTATACGGGAGCACCGCAAAATACTCGGCGCAAACCAATTGAAGAGATGAATATTGAAGCTGGGCAGCAGTTTATGAAGGAACATCATTTGTCTAATATTGTTGTTCACGCACCGTATATCATTAATTTAGGGAATACCGTCAAAGTAGAAAACTTTGGGTTTGCCACCGCTTTTTTACGTCAGGAAATTGAGCGGGCACAGGCTTTAGGAGCGACGCAGATCACGCTGCATCCAGGCGCCCATGTAGGAGCTGGCGCAGAGGCCGGCTTGAAACAAATTATTAAAGGTCTGAACGAGGTACTTTGGAAAGAGCAGGTTCCCCAAATCGCGTTGGAAACAATGGCGGGAAAAGGCACTGAGCTGGGCCGAACGTTTGAAGAATTGGCTACGATTATTGAAGGTGTAACGCTAAATGAAAAATTATCCGTTACCTTGGATACTTGTCATACTAACGATGCTGGCTATAATGTAAAAGAAGATTTTGACGGCGTTTTGGAAGAATTTGACAAGATTATCGGTCTTGAGCGCTTGAAAGTGGTTCATGTGAATGATTCTAAAAACCCGCAAGGATCTCATAAAGATCGGCATGCCAATATTGGTTTTGGGACGATTGGCTTTGACGCCTTAAATAAAGTGGTTCATCATGAGAAGTTGGCAGAGCTGCCGAAAATTTTAGAAACGCCTTATGTAGGTGCAGATAAAAAGACTAGCAAGGCACCTTATGGCTACGAAATTGCCATGCTGAAGGCACAAGTATTCGATCCAGATTTATTAGAAAAAATTGAAGCACAAAAATAAGCAGTAACGTGAAAGCACAAAGGATAAATTTCTTGTGAGAAATCTGACAAAAGAGCTTTTCTTTTTGGCTTCTTTCTAGTAAAATGGTTTCTTGAGAGCAATAATAATGAGTTGTATCACTTAAATAAAAATGAGTAAGTTTTACAAGAGCTTTTATCTGACTGATTGAAAGATAAAACCTCTTCTTTAACTTTTCCAGATAGAAAGGAGCGCTACACATGTCAACAGGATTAGTAGTATTAATCGCGATTATCGCTTTATTATTGGGTGCAGTCGGAGGCTTTTTCCTTGCACGCAAATATATGCAGGACTATTTTAAAAAGAATCCTCCCGTTAATGAGGATATGTTACGAATGATGATGATGTCTATGGGACAAAAGCCTTCTGAAAAGAAGATACGTCAAATGATGCAGCAAATGAAGAACCAAAGCGACAAGTAAGTTCTTTTATGCTATTCAGAATTCAAAGAGGACAACGGGCTGATTTTTAGCCCGTTTTTTTTGTACTAATTTTTACAAAAGGAAGGGAGTTGGTTTACATGGATCAATCGAAAAAAGATGTGAGGTTACAGTAGTCAAGGAAGAAAAGGAGTAGATTTATGTCGATATTTAAAAAATTAGGCTGGTTTTTCAGGCAAGAGAAAAAAAGCTATTTTATTGGGGTTTTTGCCTTGGTTATGGTAGCACTTGTTCAGTTGATTCCACCGAAAGTAATTGGGATTGTAGTAGATAAAATTGCCGCCAAGGATTTTGCTGTTCAGTCTATTTTGTTTTGGGTAGGAATTTTAGTGGCTGCGGCAATTGCCCAGTATTGTTTGCGGTATGTTTGGCGGGCACATATTTGGGGAAGTGCGGCAAAGCTTGAGAAGACCTTGAGACGGCAATTGTTTCATCATTTCACTAAAATGGATAATCCCTTTTATCAAGCGCATCGAACGGGCGATTTGATGGCGCATGCGACGAATGATTTAAATGCGATTCAAAATGTGGCGGGATCAGGGATTTTGACCTTTGCAGATTCCTTTATTACCGGCGGTGCGACCATTGTTGCAATGATCTTATTTATTGATTGGCGTTTAACGCTGATTGCTTTAATACCGCTACCGCTTTTAGCTGTTATGTCAGGGTTTTTAGGCTCAAAATTGCACGATGCTTTTCGAGATTCACAAGCGGCATTTTCAACGATTAATGATAAAACGCAGGAAAGTATCACCGGTATGAAGGTCATTAAAACCTTTGGACAAGAAAAAGAGGATATTCAGGATTTCACTGAAAAGATTAATGATGCGATTATTAAGAATAAGCGTGTGAATTTTTTAGACGCGTTGTTTGATCCGTTTATTACATTAATCATTGGTATTTCCTATGTGCTAACTATTATTGTGGGTGGAAACTTTATTATGTCTGGAACGATTAGCATCGGACAACTGATTTCGTTTATTAGTTATATTGGCATGCTGATCTGGCCGATGTTTGCGATTGGTCGTTTGTTTAATGTATTGGAACGCGGCAACGCCAGTTATGACCGGGTTAATCTGCTGCTGCATGAAAAATCTCATATTATTGAAAGAAAAGAGGCTATTGCGTCACCGGCTAAAGGGGAGCTATCAGTTGCGATTTCTTCGTTCACGTATCCAAAGGAGGATCATGCAGCTTTAAGTCAGATTCACTTAGCAGTTAAAGAAGGTGAAACGCTGGGGCTTGTCGGTAAAACCGGCAGTGGGAAAACAACGCTTTTAAAGCTGTTGCTGCGTGAATATGATCATTATCAGGGACAAATTACTTTCGGAGGTCATGATATTAAGCAGTATACGCTGGATGCTTTGTTGGCTTCTATTGGGTATGTACCGCAGGATCACTTTTTATTTTCAATGACCATTCGGGATAATATTCGGTTTGCAGATCCCACTTTTTCACAGGAGAAGGTCGAGGCAGCGGCAGAAATGGCGTTTATTCACAATGAAATTGCCGCTTTTCCTAACGGCTATGACACACTAGTTGGCGAACGTGGGGTTTCTTTATCGGGCGGACAAAAGCAGCGTATTTCGATCGCCAGAGCCTTGATCGTTCAGCCGGAATTATTGATTTTAGATGATGCTTTATCAGCGGTGGATGCGAAAACAGAAGCAGCGATTTTAGCGAATTTAAAAGAAGCGCGTAAAGAAAAGACAACGATTATTGCCGCCCATCGATTAAGCAGTGTGATGCATGCAAAAGAGATTATTGTGTTGGATGAAGGCAAAATCATTGAACGTGGTACACACGATGAGCTGCTGCAATTAGGCGGCTGGTATAATCGAATGTGGGAGAAGCAGCAGTTGGAAGCTAAGATCGAAGGGAGTGAAGTCTAATGCAGGAGAATTATCAGTCAGAGTGGACAAAATCGGTTCCTATAAAAGAACAGGTATCCATAGTCAAACGCTTATTAAAATTTGCCAAGCCATTTCGCTGGACGTTTTTCGGAGCTATTTTTTTTGCTGTTATTTTATCGGTAATTAATGTACTGTTGCCGCGAATTATTCAGCATTTTATGGATAATTATTTGACGCCAAAAACGGCGACAATGCAAGTGATTTTATTTTTTGCCGGCTTGTATTTCTTTGGTGTACTGGTGAAAAGTGTCGTATGGTTTTTCCAATGGTTCTTGTATTCAATGGCATCATTAAAAACGTACCAGCATATTCGCGTGAAGCTTTTTGAAAAGCTGCAGACGTTAGGGATGCGTTATTTTGACCAGACGCCCGCAGGTTCGATTGTTTCCCGAGTGACTAACGATACGGAAACGTTGTTTGAATTTTGGTATGTCTTTTTAATGGTATTAACGGGCATTTTTGCAGTGATTTCTTCGTTTATCGGCATGTTTCAAATTCAGCGCAGTATTGCTTTTTATAATTTAATTTTCTTGCCAATTTTATTGATTGTTATCTGGTATTATCAAAAGTTTAGTTCCAAAATTTATCGTAGTATGCGGGAAAAGTTAAGCCAGCTGAATACGAAGCTAAATGAATACATTTCGGGAATGCAGATTATTCAGCAGTTTCGCCAAGAGCATCGTCTTGAAAAGGAGTTTGAAGCTACAAATCAGGATTATTTATTAACGCGCTTTTCAATGATTCGCACAAATTCATTGTTGCTTAGTCCGATTATTAATTTACTTTATACGTTAGCGGTCGGATTAACTTTGACTTTATTTGGCTATGATGCCCTGCATTCACCGATTGAAGTTGGTTTGATTTATGCTTTTGTGACGTATGTGCAGGAATTTTTTAATCCGATGACGCAAATGATGGATTTTTTAAGTGTCTTTACTGATGGAATGGTCGCGGGTAGTCGGATTTTGAAAATCTTCGATCATGAGGAGCTGACACCGCAGCAAAATCCGGGGGCCAACGCAGAAATTCTTCGCGGAAAAATCGAATTTCGCAACGTAAGTTTTTCTTATGACGGTCAAAATATGGTTTTGAAGGATATTAGTTTTGTCGCTAATCCGGGTGAAACGGTCGCTTTAGTTGGTCATACGGGCAGCGGCAAAAGCTCCATTATTAATGTGCTGATGCGTTTTTATGAGTTTTATGAAGGCGAAATTCTGATTGACGATCGTGATATTCGCGAGTATCCACTGACTGAGCTGAGAAAGAAATTAGGCTTGGTGCTGCAGGACGCCTTTATGTTTTATGGCGACATTGCTGGCAATATTCGCATGTTGAATCCAGAGATTACGGATGAGCAAATTCGGGAGGCGGCAGCCTTTGTACAAGCGGACAAATTCATTGAAACCTTGCCGAATACGTATCATGCCAAGGTGATTGAAAGAGGCGCCAGTTATTCAAGCGGTCAGCGTCAGTTGATTTCATTTGCTAGAACCATGGTAACAAATCCGAAAATTCTGGTTTTAGATGAAGCGACGGCGAATATTGATACGGAAACAGAAGGCTTAATTCAAGAAGGCTTGGCAAATATGCGACAGGGTCGAACGACGATTGCGATTGCTCACCGACTGTCAACCATACGTGATGCAGACCTCATTTTAGTGCTGGATAGAGGTCGGATTGTGGAGCGTGGCACGCACGAGCATTTGCTAGCGCAAAAGGGCTTGTACGCAGACATGTATAAGCTGCAAAGCAGCGAATAAATGGATGATAAAAAATAAATGCTTTATCTTGAGAGAAAAACAGCTTATGCTGTTTTTTTTTGTTTAAAATGAAGCATTTTTTTAGAATAAACGATAAAAAACATAAGAATGTTTGGTTTTATCATATAATTATTTTGCTTTTAGTCATAATTGATCTCTTTTTTTTTTTATAAATTTCTATTTTATTAAATATAAATGTGATAAAATTAATATAGTTTCATTTATATAAAAAGAAGATTAAGGAGAATTAAAAAATGATAAAGAAATTTAGGTTGACGTTGCTTGTTTTCTTTCTATTTTGCATGTTTTTTGGTAATACTCAAGTCGAGGCGAAAGAACAAGTATCCCAGCTGACGTTTGAACACATTTCTATTGGAGAACTTTCAACTGATCAGCAGAATCAATTAACGAAAGGTCAGCCACAAGGTATAGCTAAGGCCGACAAAGAGAGTTTTACCTTCGTTTATCAGCCAGTAAAAGTCGCTTCAAGTAATAGTTCTTCTACGCAGTTGCCTAAAACAAATGCTACGGACAATCGTTGGGCGTTGTTATTAGGGATAGGGCTGATTGTATTTGCATTTTTACTATTTCGTAAGAAGCGCAAGAGCGTAAGTCTACTTATTTTTGTTATTGCCGCTGGCGTTACTGGCACTAGTTCCATTGGCTATGCAGCACCTACTGCTTTAATACCTACTGTCGTACAAACAGTGGCAAAGGGTAGCGCAATTACTTATCAAGTGCCTGAAATTAGTGGTTATCAATACGTTGGTTATTTACTTTCTGAGAAAAATAATGAGGTGGTCAATCCAACAAGCAATGGTAAGGTGACGGTCGACTATTTAGATGAAGCCGGCAAACCATTAACCGAAGCAGTGATGTTAACAGGTATAATTGGAACGGAATATGATGCAGAACAAAAAGTATTTGCTGGATATGACTTTGTAAGTGTTACGGGAACCAGCAAAGGTCTTTTCACAGAATCTGAGCAGAAGATTACCTTTAATTATAAAAAAAGAACATCTCCGGTAGTTGTAGAAAACGGTGCCGTTACTTATAAATATCAAGATACAGATGGTGCAACGATCCATCCGGATGTAACTGCAGAAGGTAAAATTGGTGAAGCTATTCCGGAGAATAAACTAGAGATTTCGGGATATCGATATAACGCCACAATCAATGGAGCTAGTCAGACGTTTTCAAATGAACCTCAAGTGATTATCTATCAGTATCAAGCGCAAGGAAAGCTTTCCTTTAATTTAAAAATCCAAGAACCTTTTGCAGGTTCACCAATGTTTGATGTCAACGATTATATTAAGCAACGATTACCTCAAGGAGCGACGATTAATTCGTTTAATTTTGCTACACTCAATCCGGTAACTGAATTAAACGAAACAACGTTTACTACCTTAATCAACGGAGGTGCGGTAGAATTTATTGGAGATAAGGGAACAACTTTTGGTAGTATCACAGATAGCAGAAAAGATAATATTAACACGTTGCTGAATTACGCTAATACTCAGAAACTGAATATCCATTATAATTATAGCGATTCTTCCGGCACTGCTTTGGATGGAAATATTGTAATTGTCGCTGTTCGAAATGATCCAACAGCCATAGATAATTTGGAATTTGCAACCGATCAGTCAGTGACGATTGTACTAACAATTGGGGTACCTAATTAAATCAGAAAAGAGACGTAAACTGTTTTAAGGCAGTTTATGTCTTTTTTGGTGAACAGGTAACTGAGGTATTTTTACTTATTAAAAGTAAGTAAAAAGTGGATGTTTTCCTGGAGAAAGAATGCTATAATAAAAAAAGTAAATACAGTTTACTTTAGACTTTTAGGCAGAATGATAGACAAGCCAACTGTTAAGTTGTAAAGTAATTGTACTTGAAAAATTCGGAGGTAAACGAAATGATATATGATGTAATCGTGATTGGCGCAGGTCCTGCAGGGATGACAGCAGCGCTTTATGCATCCCGTTCTAACTTATCAGTATTGATGATTGAACGCGGGGCTCCTGGCGGACAAATGAATAATACGGCGGAAGTCGAAAACTATCCTGGTTTTGATTCTATTATGGGACCTGAACTAGCTTATAAAATGTATGAAAATGTCGAAAAGTTCGGCACAAAAAATGCCTATGGAATTGTTATGGACATTCAAGATCAAGGCAGCTATAAAGAAGTCATTTGTGAAGATCAAACCTATCAGGCTAAGACTGTCATTATTGCCACTGGCTGTGAGCATCGTAAATTAGGGGTCAAAGGGGAAGAAGAGTTCGCTGGTCGCGGTGTTTCTTATTGTGCGGTTTGTGACGGCGCCTTTTTCCGCAATAAAAAACTATTAGTTATTGGCGGCGGCGATTCTGCCGTAGAAGAAGCTATTTATTTGACACAGTTCGCTTCAGAAGTCGTCATCGTTCATCGCCGTGATGAATTACGTGCGCAAAAGATCATTCAAGATCGTGCATTTGCCAATGAAAAAATTTCCTTTGAATGGAACACGGTGTTGGAAGAAATTACAGGTAATGAGATGGTTGTTACTGGCGGTCAATTGAGAAACGTAATCACAAACGAAGTAAAAGAAGTTGCAGCAGATGGGATTTTCATTTATGTAGGACTTGATCCATTGACAGAACCTTTCAAAAAAGCCGGCTTAACAAATGCAGGCGGCTGGATTGAAACGGATCAGGATATGCGGACCACTATGCCGGGTGTGTTTGCTATTGGTGATGTTCGTGAAAAGACCTTACGTCAAATCACTACGGCTGTAGGTGAAGGCGGAATTGCCGGACAACAAGTCTACAAGTATATTGAAGACATGGCTGAAGTAGAAGAAGTGAAGTAACTCTTTCAAAGTTTAAGTAAAAAGCAGAAGCAAAGGGCTAAAAGCATTTTGTTTCTGCTTTTTTAGTGGTATGATTAATTTAACTAAAATAAGTTTAAAAAAGGGGTTGTTCTTTATGATGGAATATGAGAAAGATTGGTTTATGCGGCAAGTTAAAGCGGCTGTTTTTAATCCGTTTAAAAAGCCGCAGGAAGTCCAAATTATGCCGATGGTTTTTATTACGGATGAAGCAACTGGTGAAGAATATTCTGTGCCAATTCAGAACTATCTATTAGAGCTTATTTTAAAATTGAGAATTAACGAAGCAGAAAATCTTTTATATTCTAAATCAGAAGAAATGACGAATCAGTTATTTAATGAATTAGGTACATGGTTTTATGATTGTTTAGACAAACTGTCTGAAGAAGAACTAACACAAGGCTCCTTCACTAAAGCTGAGGTTGCACAGGGAAGAGCAGATCTTCAGCGTTTGACGAACACAACGGAAAAATGAGAAATTCATTGTAAATAATAAATACCTTTTGACAAAACAAGAAATATCAACTATTATAGTTACGGATAAAAAATTGAATAATTGTTAGGTGAGGCTCCTATATGGACACATGCTACTGCCGCGAAAGAATCGAGAGACTCTTAGTTGGTCGAACAGGAATGATCGTGAAGGTCATTCATAATGTAGCTGATAAGAAATTATCTACGCCCTATAGTGCTAAAGCTCAACGATAGAGAAACTTAATTAAGTTGTTATTTTAACGCACACTCTATTGTTGAGTGTGCGTTTTGTTTTGAATCACTACGATTGACTGCGAAGCAGACAGAGTAGATGATGAAAAATACTTGGCGACCAAAGGGAGCGAAGTTCCGCAAAAAGAAACCAGCAAGTTAATCCAAAAACTACGCTGGAAAAGTAAGTTAAGAAACTAACTGGTCAAATCACTACGATTGACTGCGAAGCAGACAGAGTAGATGATGAAAAATACTTGGCGACCAAAGGGAGCGAAGTTCCGCAAAAAGAAACCAGCAAGTTAATCCAAAAACTACGCCGGAAAAGTAAGTTAAGAAACTAACTGGTCAAATCACTACGATTGACTGCGAAGCAGATAGAGTAGATGATGAAAAATACTTGGCGACCAAAGGGAGCGAAGTTCCGCAAAAAGAAACCAGCAAGTTAATCCAAAAACTACGCTGGAAAAGTAAGTTAAGAAACTAACTGGTCAAATCACTACGATTGGCTGCGAAGCAGACAGAATAGATGATGAAAAATACTTGGCGACCAAAGGGAGCGAAGTTCCGTAAAAAGAAACCAGCAAGTTAATCCAAAAACTACGCCGGAAAAGTAAGTTAAGAAACTAATTGGTCAAATCACTACGATTGGCTGCAAAGCAGACAGAGTAAATGATGAAAAATACTTGGCGACCAAAGGAAGCGAAGTTCCGCAAAAAAGTTGAAATCAAAGCAACAAAAGATCCTTGCCAAACAATTATCCAATTGACAACAATCCATCGAAAAAACCAAAGAGAGGAAGATTTACATGGAAGATCCCAGTCAGAGTAGAACTAAAATAAATGTAGCTTTCATCTTGGAAACGATGGCATTGAGCAAGTAATTCCTTCTATCCAAGATGAAGCACGCTAGCGATAGCGCACATCTAGGAGGAAATAAATATGATGAACAAAAAAATAGCTGAAATGAAAAAAACAACGAAAGACCAAGAGCTAAGAAAATTAGCTATGCTCTCTGAAAGAGAGTTAATGATGGAGCTTAGAACCTCTGAAAAGGGCTTGTCGGAAGAAGATGCGAAGCATCGCTTGGAGGAATACGGTCCTAACGAGGTTTCAGCTCAAAAACCTACACCTGCAATTATTATGTTTTTAGAAGCATTTAAGGATCCTTTTGTTTATGTTTTGGCCTTATTAATGGTGGTTTCAATCGCGACCAAAGATTTTGAAGCGGCAATTGTGATGGGATTAATGATTTTAGCTAGTGTGGTCATTGCCTTTATTCAAGAATATCGGTCACAAAAAGCGAGCTTGAATTTAAAAGAACTCATTGAAAATACGGCGGCGGTAACACGGGAAGGGGAAACGAAAGAAATTCCAATGGACGAAGTCGTTCCCGGCGATATTGTCACGCTGGCCACAGGCGATATGGTGCCGGCAGATGCGGTTTTAATTTGGACTAAAGATTTATTTATTAATCAATCTTCTTTAACAGGAGAATCCATGCCGGTGGAAAAATTTGTGGAAGCGGGCGTTGATAAAAATCAAACAACTATTTCAGCGCTGGATATGCAGGATTTAGTTTTTATGGGCACGGATGTCCTCAGTGGCCAAGGAAAAGCCATTATTTTGAAAACAGGTCAAAATACCTTTTTCGGAGATATTGCTAAAAATGCCACAACGCAACGCGGTAAAACTTCTTTTGATATTGGTTTGACTAAAGTGAGTAAATTTTTACTGCGAATGGTCATGGTCTTGTTTCCTGTCGTTTTTTTAATCAACGGCTTAACCAAAGGAGAATGGGGCGAAGCATTTTTCTTTGCCATTGCAGTGGCGGTCGGCTTGACGCCTGAAATGTTGCCGATGATTGTAACCAGTAATTTAGCTAAAGGCGCGTTAAGTCTGTCTAAGCATAAGGTGATTGTGAAGGAATTACCTTCGATTCAAAATTTAGGCAGTATGGATATTCTTTGTACGGATAAAACAGGAACTATCACGGAAGATAGAGTTGTCTTGGTGCAGCATTTAGATCCGCTGGGAAAAATAAACAATCAAGTGCTGGATATGGCTTTTTTGAATTCTCATTATCAAACAGGCTGGAAAAATTTGATGGATATTGCTGTGATTAATTTTTATGAAGAAAATCATGTACAAAGTCCCTACCACACGATCACCAAGCTGGATGAAATTCCGTTTGACTTTTCCCGTCGTCGTTTAACTGTCGTGGTGAAGGCAGATGATCATCATTTCATGATTACCAAAGGTGCTGTGGAAGAAATGGAAGCGGTATGTACGCATGCGGAAATTGATGGTGAAATTGTGGCGTTAACTCCCGAGCTGCGGCAAAAAATGCGTGAAGTCAATGTTCGTATGAATGAACAAGGCATGCGGGCCATCGCTGTTGCGGTGAAAAAAGACGTGCATAGTGAAGCTGTTTATAGCGTGGAAGACGAGCAAGGTATGACTTTGCTGGGCTTTATGGGCTTTTTAGATCCAGCTAAAAAATCTGCTATTACCGCAATCAAATCTTTGCATGAGCATGGCGTCAATGTAAAAGTTTTAACCGGAGATAATGACATTGTTGCGAAAAAAGTTTGTCGTGATGTTGGAATTGAAGTAGCTCACGTGGTGCTGGGCTCTGACATTGATAATTTTTCAGATGAACAAATGAAAGAAGAAGTCGAAAAAACGAATTTATTTGCAAAACTGAATCCTATGCAAAAATCACGTATTATTGAAACGCTGCAGGCCAATGGTCATACTGTTGGTTTTATGGGTGACGGTATTAACGATGCACCAGCGCTGCGCAAAGCTGATGTCGGTATTTCAGTCGATACAGCGGCAGATATTACAAAAGATGCCAGTTCCATCATCTTGCTGGAAAAAAGCCTGAATGTATTGGAAGACGGCGTTATAGAAGGTAGAAAAGTTTTTAGCAACATGATGAAGTATATCAAAATTACAATGAGCTCCAATTTCGGAAATGTGTTCTCAATTCTCGTAGCCAGTGCGTTTTTACCATTTTTACCAATGGTTTCCATCCAATTGTTGATTCAAAATTTAGTCTATGATGTCGCTCAATTAGCTATTCCTTGGGATAATGTAGATGAAGAAGATTTGTTGAAACCTGTTCGTTGGGAAACAAACGGCTTAATGAAATTCACGCTGTGCATAGGTCCTGTCAGCAGTATCTTTGATATTATGACCTATGTGGTGATGTGGTTTGTCTTTAGTGCTAATACTGTCGGCAATCAGCAGCTATTCCAAACGGGTTGGTTTGTCGTGGGCTTAGTAAGTCAAACGTTAGTTGTGCAAATGGTACGTACCAGAAAATTACCGTTTATTCATAGTATTGCTTCACCCGGTGTAATTTTAGCCAGCTTAGGAGCAGTGGGCGTGGGTCTATTAATTGTCTTGACGCCAATCCGCGAAGTTTTCGACTTTGTGAAACTTCCTGCTAATTATTGGGGCTGGTTTATTTTAATCATTGTACTATATTTGATAACAGTCGAATTCGCAAAACGCTTGTATATTCGTCTAACCAAAGAGTGGATTTAAGCATTAAACCATAAAATAGTAGCCTTAAATTCAAAGGTAAATAAAATAATTGAAAAAAATAGTGAAAATAATATTTTGTGTAAATGCCGAATTATAAAAAACATCTTTTGCCTTTTATTCGGTTTAGTACGTAAAATTTATCGATGAAAAAAACATTATTCGTTTTTTTAGAGCGGAGTGGAAAATTCTTGGATTTTCTCTCTGCTCTTTTTTCTGTTTTTATGCAAACTCTATTTGTTTAAAGGTAAAAAAAGCTGTACCTTGATTTCTTCTGTAACATAACACGTTCGACAAAGACTATAACAGAGTTTTGGAGAATATCGATAGAAAGATGAGAATTTGTAAAACGTTTTATTCTTTGTGATTTTAATCACTATCCTTTGATATAAAAGGTTTTTAGGGTTTTGGACAAAACTTTTATAAATGAGGTCATTTTACTTGCTCTTTTAAACGATTAGTGATAATTTGTAAATGTAGTCGATAAAAAGTAATACAGTTTTCAATGCTGTTTTATTTTTTTCGAAAAAAAGAAACGTAACAGAGAGGATTGTGTGACAAATGGCAAAGGCAAAGAAACAAAAACCTATTGACTTTAACGCCCTTATGGAAGAAGTCAACGCTGATTTCCCGACATTTCAAGTGTTAGATAAAGACGGGAAAATCGTAAATGAAGCTGCTGTACCGGATTTATCAGATGACGAATTAGTAGAATTAATGACTCGGATGGTTTGGTCACGTGTCTTGGATCAACGCTCCACTGCATTGAACCGTCAAGGTCGCTTAGGCTTTTTCGCACCAACTGCTGGACAAGAAGCGAGTCAATTAGCAAGTCAATTTGCAATGGAAAAAGAAGATTATTTATTACCGGGCTATCGTGACGTACCACAACTTGTTCAACATGGCTTACCACTAACAGAAGCTTTCTTATGGTCTCGCGGACATGTTGCTGGTAACCACTATGCTCCTGAATTAAATGCGTTGCCACCGCAAATTATCATTGGTGCACAATACATTCAAGCTGCCGGCGTGGCTTTAGGCTTGAAAAAACGCGGCAAACAAAACGTTGTTTTCACTTATACTGGTGATGGCGGTTCTTCACAAGGGGACTTCTATGAAGCGATTAACTTTGCAGGTGCTTATCATGCAAATGGCGTGTTCATTATCCAAAACAATGGGTTTGCGATTTCAACACCGCGTGAAAAACAAACCGCAGCAAAAACACTTGCTCAAAAAGCAGTGGCAGCTGGAATTCCTGGTATTCAAGTAGACGGTATGGATCCATTGGCTGTTTATGCGATTGCTAAAGAAGCACGCGAATGGTCTGCAGCAGGTAATGGTCCGGTATTAATCGAAACATTAACGTATCGTTATGGTCCACATACACTATCCGGTGACGATCCAACCCGTTACCGTTCAAAAGACATGGATGACGAATGGGTACAAAAAGATCCATTAATTCGTTTCCGTAAATATCTTGAAGCTAAAGGCTTATGGTCTGAAGAAAAAGAAAACGAAGTAATTGAAAAAACAAAAGAAGAAATCAAAGTTGCAATCACAGAAGCTGATAAAGTTCCAAAACAAAAAGTTTCTGATTTCTTGAAGAACATGTTTGAAGTTCAACCACAAAATATCAAAGAACAAATTGCATTTTATGAAGCGAAGGAGTCGAAATAATCATGGCACAAAAAACAATGATCCAAGCAATTACAGATGCCTTAGCTCTTGAATTAGAGAAAGACGAAAATGTATTGATCTTCGGTGAAGATGTTGGTAAAAACGGCGGAGTTTTCCGTGCAACTGAAGGCTTACAAGAAAAATTTGGCGAAGACCGTGTTTTCGATACTCCTTTAGCAGAATCTGGAATCGGCGGTTTAGCATTTGGTTTAGCATTAGAAGGCTTCCGTCCTGTTCCGGAAATTCAATTCTTTGGTTTTGTCTTTGAAGCATTTGACGAAATCGTTGGACAAATGGCTCGTACACGTTATCGTATGGGCGGCACTCGTAATATGCCGATTACTGTTCGCGCACCTTTTGGCGGCGGCGTGCATACACCAGAGCTGCACTCAGATAACTTAGAAGGCTTAATTGCCCAATCACCAGGCGTTCGTGTGGTGATTCCATCAAATCCATATGATGCTAAAGGTTTACTAATTTCTTCTATTAGAAGTAATGACCCGGTTGTTTATTTAGAACATATGAAACTTTACCGTTCATTCCGTGAAGAGGTGCCAGATGAAGCTTACGAAGTACCTTTGGATAAAGCAGCAGTCACTCGTGAAGGAACAGATGTATCAATCATTACCTATGGTGCGATGGTTCGTGAAGCCATTAAAGCTGCTGACAGTTTAGCAAAAGACAATATTTCTGCTGAAATTATTGACTTGCGGACAGTCGCTCCTTTAGATGTGGAAACAATCATCAAATCAGTAGAAAAAACAGGACGTGTAGTGGTTGTTCAAGAAGCGCAAAAACAAGCAGGCGTTGGTGCGATGGTTGTTTCTGAAATTTCTGAACGTGCAGTCTTGTCATTGGAAGCGCCAATTGGCCGCGTATCTGCACCAGATACAGTCTTCCCATTTGGGCAAGCAGAAAACATTTGGTTGCCAAATGCCAAAGATATCGAAGCGAAAGCAAGAGAAATCGCAGAATTTTAATTAAACGCTGAAAAAGCTGTTGCCATCAGCTTGACTGAACGTTCACAGGTTAATTTGACTGTTGAAAATTCAGACTTGCTGCTTGGCCGGCTTATCCGTGCTATAGAAACGATCAAAGGAAGGGAAGGCTAGAAAATGGCTTATCAATTTAAATTACCAGATATTGGTGAAGGTATTGCAGAAGGCGAAATCGTAAAATGGTTTGTAAAAGCCGGCGATACAATCAATGAAGATGATACATTATTAGAAGTACAAAATGATAAATCTGTAGAAGAAATTCCGTCACCTGTTACAGGAACAGTGAAAAGTATTGTGGTTCCAGAAGGGACAGTGGCAAATGTTGGGGATGTTTTAGTTGAGATTGATGCGCCCGGACATGAAGGAAACGAGGAATCAGGCGATGCCGGTGTGGCAGCGAAGGAACAAACCTCTGCACAACCAGCGGCAGAACCTACTGCAGCAGAAGCAACAGGCGGTTTCTTCCAATTTAAATTACCAGATATCGGTGAAGGGATTGCAGAAGGTGAAATCGTAAAATGGTTTGTAAAAGCCGGCGATACCATTAATGAAGATGATTCTCTACTAGAAGTTCAAAATGATAAATCCGTAGAAGAAATACCATCTCCTGTTACAGGAACAGTGAAAAACATTGTGGTTCCAGAAGGTACAGTTGCCAACGTAGGCGATGTATTGGTAGAAATCGATGCACCTGGACACAATGATTCAGCAGCCCAAGCACCAGCACCAGCAGCAAGTACACCTGCTCAAACAGAAGCAGCCCAAGCACCAGCAGCTTCAACAGGCGTGGTGGCAGCAGCAGATCCAAATAAACGGGTCTTGGCAATGCCATCTGTTCGTCAATTTGCGCGTGAAAAAGATGTGGACATTACCCAAGTAACACCAACAGGGAAAGGCGGACGCATTACTAAAGCAGACGTTGAAGCATTTATTTCCGGCGGAGGCCAAGCAGCACCAGCACAAGCTGAACAAACAGAAGCAAAAGCTGCTCCACAAGCAACAGAAGCCGCAGCACCAAAAGCACCGGCTAAACCATTTACTTCTGATTTAGGTGAAATGGAAACACGTGAAAAAATGACGCCAACGCGTAAAGCAATTGCTAAAGCAATGGTGAACAGCAAACACACTGCACCACACGTTACTTTACACGATGAAGTGGAAGTTTCTAAATTATGGGATCACCGTAAGAAATTTAAAGATGTGGCCGCTGCAAATGGCACGAAGTTAACCTTCTTACCATACGTTGTGAAAGCTTTAACTGCTACTGTTCAAAAATTCCCAATCTTGAATGCTTCAATTGACGATGCAGCTCAAGAAATTGTTTATAAAAATTATTACAACATTGGTATTGCCACAGATACAGATCATGGTCTATATGTACCAAATGTTAAAAATGCAAATACGAAGAGCATGTTTGCCATTGCAGACGAAATCAATGAAAAAGCAGGTCTTGCCGTTGAAGGAAAACTAACAGCACAAGATATGCGTGATGGCTCGATCACAATCAGTAATATTGGTTCAGTTGGCGGCGGCTGGTTCACACCAGTAATCAACTACCCTGAAGTAGCTATTTTAGGTGTTGGTACAATTGCACAGCAACCAGTAGTAAATGCCGATGGTGAAATCGTGGTTGGTCGTGTAATGAAATTATCATTAAGCTTTGACCACCGGATTGTTGACGGAGCGACTGCTCAAAAAGCAATGAACAACATCAAGCGTTTATTAGCTGATCCAGAATTACTATTAATGGAAGGATGATTATCAAATGGTAGTAGGAGATTTCGCCATTGAATTAGATACAGTTGTTATTGGTGCCGGCCCTGGAGGATATGTTGCTGCGATTCGTGCGGCTGAAATGGGTCAAAAAGTTGCGATTATTGAACGTGAATTTATCGGCGGTGTTTGTTTAAACGTTGGTTGTATTCCTTCTAAAGCCTTGATTGCAGCAGGACACCATTACCAAGAATCATTAGATTCTACTTTATTTGGTGTAACAGCTAAGGATGTAGAATTAGATTTTACAAAAACACAAGAATGGAAAGACAATAAAGTTGTCAAAACCTTAACTGGCGGCGTAGGTATGCTGCTAAAAAAACACAAAGTTGAAATTATTGAAGGAGAAGCATTTTTCGTTGATGAAAATACTTTACGTGTTATTCATCCCGATTCTGCACAAACTTATTCTTTCAATAACGCAATCGTAGCAACAGGCTCTCGTCCTATTGAAATCCCAGGATTTAAATTCGGTGGACGTGTCTTGGATTCTACAGGCGGGTTAAACTTGAAAGAAGTACCTAAAAAATTCGTGATCATCGGTGGCGGCGTTATCGGTGCTGAACTAGGCGGAGCTTATGCTAACCTTGGTTCTGAAGTAACTATTTTAGAAGGTACTGCTTCAATTTTACCAACCTATGAAAAAGATATGGTGAAGCTTGTTACAGATGACTTCAAGAAGAAAAACGTGACAGTTGTAACGAAAGCGATGGCTAAAGAAGCAATCGACAACGGCGACAGCGTAACAGTAAAATATGAAGTCGACGGTAAAGAAGAATCTGTTACTGCAGATTATGTTATGGTAACTGTAGGACGTCGTCCAAATACAGACGATCTTGGATTAGAACAAGCCGGCGTTGAAGTTGGCGAACGTGGTTTAATTCAAGTAGATGAACAAGGTAGAACCAATGTGAAAAACATTTTTGCCATTGGTGACATCGTACCTGGTGCGGCACTTGCCCATAAAGCAAGCTATGAAGCAAAAATCGCTGCTGAAGCTATTTCAGGTAAAAAAGTAGCAGTAGACTACAAAGCAATGCCTGCTGTCGCCTTTACAGATCCTGAATTGGCAAGTGTAGGTATGACGATTGCGGAAGCAAAAGAAGCTGGGTTAGAAGCAACTGCTTACAAATTCCCATTTGCAGGTAATGGACGTGCGATTTCTTTAGGTAAAACAGAAGGATTCATTCGTCTAGTTACAACCAACGAAGACAATGTCATTATTGGCGCACAAATTGGTGGAGTTGGTGCAAGTGATATGATTTCTGAACTAGCATTAGCAGTAGAATCCGGTATGAATGCGGAAGATATTGCTTTAACGATCCATCCTCACCCATCTTTAGGGGAAATTACTATGGATGCTTCTGAGTTGGCTCTAGGTTTGCCAATTCATATTTAATAGCATATTTGTTGCACAACTCTCTGTATAGAAATAGATACAGCTGTTGTGAGTGTGGTAAATTTGTATTTGCCACAAATTTACCACAAAAAATGAAAAGCACATTCACTCAATGAGTGGATGTGCTTTTCAATGCTTTAAAAGGAAACTTGTCAATTCAATGAAAAATAATAGTGTCGATTTTGTTAAAAATTGACCTGATTCTGAAAGAAACCGGTCAGGCATTAGCTTTGCCTTATTCTCCAAAGGTAGACAAGCCTTCCTCATACAAATGCTGATCGATTTCTGTTATGGTCAAGCCGTGAATTAGGCCGTAGATAACAACTGCATCCCATGGATGTTTAGGATAAAGCTGCGCGTAGCCGGATTTTTTCATTAGCTCATTGGTTTCTTCGAAGCTTAATTCTAAGCCGATAGCTAAGGCAATTACTTTTTCACGAGAAGGATTGCGTTTACCGTCAAAATATTGATAGCCGGTGGCTTCTGTGATACCTGCTCTTCTTAAAACGGTACTTTTTGTTAGCTTCTTCAAGAGCAGCCATTGATTGAGATAATCTTTCAAAGGGCGGTTAATGGCATATTCACGAGTAGTTGAGATTGCAGTTTGAAAATTTTCGGCTTTTTTTAATGAATGCAATAATTTATCAGTACTTTTTTCGTTCATTTTCTTAGCTCCTATAAGTAAATTATCTGCTTTTATTATACCTTGAATTTTTGAAAGAACGACCTATTTTTTTGATTTATTTGCTATAATTAGAAAAGTAAACCAAAATACGGAGTGTTTGTATGAAAATGACGGCTAGTGAAGAAAAGTGCAGCTATAAAGAAATTGAGCCTTTGACAGATAATGTGAATGGACCGGTTTTAGTTCGTAAAAAAGAAAGCAAGGAGTTCTTTGTTAAAAAAGTTTATTCTGCCGCTTTGAACGAACATCTGATCATTCTTCAAAAAATTAAAAATAAACATTTACCAAAAATTCAAGAGCTGCAGTTGCAAGGTGATGAAATCTGGCTGTATGAAGAATTTATTCACGGCAAAACGCTTAGTGAATTACTTCAGACATCCGGGCTGACTACCAGAGACATTTTAATGATGGCTTTGGATTTACTTGATGCATTAATGATGTTGCATGAAAAAGGGCTAGTTCACCGGGACATTAAGCCTGGCAACATTATGCTGTCCAGCGATGGTGTGTTAAAGCTGATTGACTTTGATGCTGTCCGTGTATTTGATGGTGAAAAGGAAACCGATACCATTCAGCTAGGCACGATTGGTTTTGCTTCGCCAGAGCAATTTGGCTTTGCTCAATCGGACGAACGAAGTGATTTGTATTCATTGGGTGTTGTGATGAATATTTGCTCCAACAGAGAATACCCTAAAGATCAGCTGACGACGGATCCTTATTTAAGCGGTATCATTGCACGAGCGACAAAATTAGATCCAAATGATCGTTACCAGTCTGCCGTAAAGATGGCACAAGCTATAAAAGAGAACTTACGACGCTTAGAGCAGAAATTAGAGTACGAAAAAACTACTAAGCCCAAATTTTGGCAGGAAATCCCATCAGCTGCAGCTGGTGTAAAAAATAAACAGCCAAAAGGACAATCAGTTGGGATAAGCCCAGTCTTTCAGTCAATTGTTCTGCGTCATATTCCCGGCTTTCGCACCAATCAATCATGGAAAAAAGTGATCGCTTGTATATATTACCTGTTTTTAGCTCTTGGCCTACCAATAGAAGTTAGTTCGGGAAAAACGTGGAGTGAGCAGCTTGCATTGGCGCTTAATGTCTTTGTTTTATTGATTCTGCCGGTTCTGTTATTTACTAATGTTGGGAATTTCCATGCAAAAGTTCCTTTACTTAAGTCAAAGTACAGGTTTGTACGGCTGATTGGCTTCGGGCTTCTAGTTTTAGGCTGGCTTTACTGTTATTCAATTGTGGATAAAATGACAGGTGGATTGAATTCGTAAAAGAGAAAAGCTATTTTTGACATCAGGAAAAATTATGCAGCGTGCATAAGATTATTTTTATTTTCTCAAGTACTATAAAGAAGTACTAACGGACTAAATAACGAAGGGGAAAATAAAGATGAAAAAAATTGTTTTAATCGGAATCGGCGTTTTATTCATTGGTGGTGTTTTAGCAAACATAGGATCAGAGGAGAAATCAAAACAAACCACTAAAGAAACTGTAACAGAGGTCTCTAAGCAAACAACAAAAAGTACAATGGTGGAAGAAAAAGCAGAAGCACCGCAGGCTTCAGATGTGGGAGATTTGGGCAAGTATCATGTAGCGATTAAAGGCTTCTCATTAGCTCAGGATTATAGCGGGGCAGATGTTGGCGTGGTGGAATATGAATTTACCAATAATAGTGATAAAAATGCTATGTTCCTAACTTCCATTACCACCAAAGCTTTCCAAAACGGTATTTCCTTGAAATTAGCTATTATGACAGAATCTGGCTATGTTGATTCGATGACGGAAATTCAGCCAGGCACTACTTTAACTCTAAAGGTTCCTTATGTATTGTTGGATCCGGCGGCGCCAGTTACAGTAGAAGCATCCCAGTTGTTTAAAAGCGACGTAAAATTAACTAAAGAATTTGTATTGCAGTAAATCAGGTGGTATAGCTAAATCTAGCTTTTCCTTATAGATGGCTGTGTATTAATGGAACGGGTAGCTTCTGATGTAGTTATTTGGTCCGAAATCGCATCAATGCTGCTTGGTTAATAAAGCAGCTAAGCCACAAACAAATAAGTTGAGTGAAAGTCTAACGGACTCTTCTACTCAACTTATTTTTATGCTTATTGGGATTCGTCTTTACGTTTGAGTGAGGGAAGCTTTTTCAAGGGCTTAATCGGTTTGACTTTTAATATATCCAAGAAGAAGGTAAAAATCGGAATCCCCACAATTAGCCCCCAAACGCCAAATAAACGCTCACTGATCAGCAAAATAACAAAGGTATAAAAAATCGGCAGATCTGTTTTACTGGACATAAATTTAGGATTTAAAACATACGATTCAAATAAATGGACGATAACAATAATCGCCAAAATATAGATGACATCATTAATACCCCCCTGAGAATAAGCGATAAAACCCAGCGGCAGACATGAAATAATGACACCTGCGACCGGTACTAAGCTTAAAATAAAAATCATAATCGCTAGACTAGGTAGCTGATGAAAGCCGATTAAAGCCAGACAGATCGTCGTAATGCCGGTATTGACCGCCGCTATAAAGAATTGAGCTTCCATGACAACGCCGAAGGTATTCACAAATTTATCTGCGAAAAAGTAAATATCTTGAAAGAACCAGTCAAAATCACTTTTCAAAAACAGCTTGGAAAAATCAGCCATTTGCCTTTTTTCAATCATGAAAAAGAAGCTTAAAATAAATGAAAGGACAAACGATAAACCAAGCGAGCCGATATTTTGAACATAGTGCAACAGTATGCTGGCACCGTTTTGAATCTGTGTCATTAGATTTGACTGCTCTAAATAATCGTCAATGATCTGCAGCAGCTGGTTTTGATTGTCCGCCGGATTTTGGTAAAACTTAACCACTGAATCGTACGTTTGTACGGATTGATCAATCAGAATCGGTACGTATTTAGTAATGGCTAAATAAACCAAAAAGACAATCAATGAATAAGTCGCCAAAACTAATACCAGTGAAGGAACTTTAATAAAACGCTGGACAAATTTGACGAAATGAAGTGCTAAAAAAGTAAAGATAAAGGTAAGCAAAATCATTGTAATCATACTTCTGGCCAAAAATAAAATAAAAATGACCACTGCTAAAACAGAAAACCGTCGTAATCGTTCATTTTGAATAAACTTTTCATATAACACCCATGTTCCTCCCTAATTCCACAAAAGTAATCATTAAAACTCTAAGGCTACTATAATACTTTTTTTACTTTTAGGGTAGTGTTTCCATTATTATTCATAAAAAATTAATTCTGAGCAATTTAAAAAGGTGTTCCCCTTTACAAAAAGAACATACGTTCGTATAATTAAGCATGAAATAACACAAGGAGAGGGTGGCTATGAAGTTTGATTATCAGAAGGAACCTAGGAGGGTCGTTTTTTGTATTGATGTAAGGTCATTTTATGCTTCTGTAGAATGTGTAGCGAAAGGCTATGATCCGCTAAACACGATGCTAGTAGTGATGAGTCATGCGGAAAATACAGGCGGACTTGTTTTAGCCTCGTCGCCTAAGGCAAAGGAAATTTTGGGTATAACCAATGTGACGCGTAAATATGAGGTGCCGAATCATCCGGAGCTGGTGGTGGTTCCGCCGCGGATGAATGAATACATTAAAGAAAACATGAAGATTAATAAGATATACGCTGAATATGTGGCAGAAGAAGACTTGCACATTTATTCTATTGATGAATCGTTTTTGGACGTGACTGCCAGTTGGCGACTGTTTGAGCGATCGCCTGCAGCGCTTGCTCAAAGTATTCAGCGGAGAATTAAGGCAGAGACAGGTTTGTCAATTACCATCGGGATCGGCGATAATCCGCTTTTAGCTAAATTAGCCATGGACATTGAAGCTAAGCAGCAGCCCAATGGTCTTGCTGAATGGCATTATGAAGATGTTCCTGAAAAGGTTTGGCGCATTGAAGCTTTAACGGATATGTGGGGCATTGGCCGCCGAATGGCAAAGCGGTTAAATTATTTAGGGATTCGTTCTGTGTATGATTTAGCTCATGCGGATTATAGTAGCTTAAAGAGGAATCTAGGTATCATTGGTGAGCAGCTTTATGCTCATGCGCATGGCATTGACCGTAGTCGTTTAGCAGAAAAATATATTCCGGAGGAGCGTTCTTATAATAATTCACAAATTTTAATGCGGGATTATTTACGGCAGGATGAAATTGAGGTTGTGATTCGCGAGATGGCTGACCAAGTTGCCGCCAGACTTAGAAAAGCCCATTGTCAAACCGAATGTGTCCAGCTCTCCATTGGCTTCTCGAAAAAAGCCGGCGGGAGTGCAGCTGGCTTTTCCCGACAAATGAAAGTACCTTTAACCAACAGTAGCCGGCTTTTAACGGAGTATTGCTTAACTATTTTCAGAGAGCACTGGCGCGGTGAGGAAATACGACATATTGGGATTACTTATTCCAAATTAAATTATAATACTTATGTGCAGCTGGATTTATTTCATGAACCTGCTGAACAATTAAAAGAATTAAAGCTGGATCAATTGATAGATGACATTCGCCAGCGCTTCGGTTATGTTGCTTTGGTTCATGCCAGCTCTGTAACAGCGGGAGGGACTGCCATTTCAAGAGCCTCGTTAGTAGGCGGTCACGCCGGCGGATTGGAGGGGCTGGAATGAGTAAAGAACGGGATTATTATTTTGAAGAATATCAGGATCGCAAGATGAAGAAGTGGGCGGGTTTTTATTTATCAGAACACACTGCGATGATTGCTAAAGAAAGCCAAAAGCAGCCACCTGAAAAGAAAAGACAGATGAGCTGGCCGGAAATTGATGAGGTACTGACACAGGCATTTCAAGGAAAGCTGAGTGTCGCTATTCAAAAAGAAGAATTGGATTATGAAGGCAATTACAGTGAGGACGTTATTGGTATTATTCAAGGACATGATGAGTTGGGGATTTATGTAGCAGATCAAAAAATCGGCTATGATGAAATTCGCCATGTAGAAATAAAATAATGCCGAAGGAGCTGCGATATCAACGTATCGCAGCTCCTTCGGCATTAAAATTGGTTAAGTAAGAAAATAATCTACTGCGGCTAGGAAAATCATCATCAAAGCAATCAAGCCGCAAATAATTAGATGGCGCCGTTTGTGCATAACAACAATAGCAATAAATTCACGTAAAAAGGCGTTCGGCAAAAAGTAAAAAGCTGTTTTAGCACCGATGCCGTTTGCATTAAGCTGAGCCATTTTTGCAAACAAACCCGCTCGAAACAAATGAAAATTGTTAGTGATGAATATCGCACGATACTCAGCACCACCAAAGCTTTGTTCAATAACTTCTTTAGAAAATTTCATATTTTCCAACGTATTTTTTGAATTTGCTTCAATGAGAATATCATCTTCCGGAATCCCTTTAGTTAATGCATAGTCTTTCATAGCAACACTTTCAGCCAAATGCTCGTCGTCTCCCTTACCGCCGGACATGATGATTTTGGGTGGACTTAAGGTAGCCTGTGACTGGGCTTGATAAAACTGAAGAGCTTTTTCAATCCGTTTAGCCAAAAGCGGCGGAACAGTTTTGCCGTCAATCAATCCTGAGCCCAGAACAATCACAAAATCCTGATTATATTTCGGCTGATTAAACTGATAAATCACTGAGATTGTTAGGAAATTATAAAAAACGATTGAAAAATATACCATGAGCATAGGTAAAATACTGAACAACAGTGAAGCCCAGGAAGGTAAAATTCTTTCTGAAAAATGATTAAAAATTAAAAACACCGTCAAGAAAATGGCCAAAAGCAACGTCAATAAATTAGCCAAGGAGTGTCCTTCTTTACGTAAGACGACCAGTGCATTCCAATATAAGAAAACCAGTAAAGCATAAAGTCCAAGTAATAATGATAAGACCAGTACGATTAACGTAAGTCCGGCCAAACCAATCAGCAAAGGATTCATTGTGCGAATCAGCAGTGAGCCTAGATACGTCATGCCGACAACTAAAAATAAATTGAACAATAAGCCGTTTATCAGCCTGCGTCGTTCCTTGAAATAGCAAAATAGAAACAGCAGTAAAAAGCCCAATGGCATCAAAAAGTAAAAGGTTTGAAGTGTTAGCTCTAAAAAGATAACGTAAATAATAAAACAAATTGAAAACCACAATAATTCATAAAAACGCCAACCCGGACTAAGCTTTTTACGGCGCCATTTTGGAATAAACACGACACCAAATAAATAAATAACTCCTAAAAAAATTGTAAAATAATTCCCCATAGGTTAAACTCCTTCGATTACTAATATCAGTACCAGTATAACGAAAATAAATCAAAAAAAATACTAAAAGACTACAGATTGGATTGAAAAAGGCTGAAATCCTCTCTTGATAGAGAATTTCAGCCTTTAGATAGAGAATTACGGAGAGACCGGTAAGGTGATCAAAAAAGTTGTACCATCCGGACTTGTATCAATGGCAAGGTGCCATTCATATTTAGAAACAATAGACGCAACTGCGAATAGACCTAAGCCGGTTCCTTCATCAGCAGCTTTTGTCGTGAAAAAGGGTTCAAAAATTTTAGCCAGTATTTCCTGTGGAATGCCTGGTCCATTATCAGAAATTTTTAATGTAACGAAACGGGTTTCGGGATGTAAATGCGTGCGTGTTTTTTTCAGCTTTTCACTAAGCTCTTTAGCTGCTTGTTCTAGACTCACGTGAATAAGCTGTGCACCCGAATTGCTTTTAGTTGCCTGATAAGCATTGGTAATTAGATTATAAATTAAATTCTGCAGGTCGACTTCATCCAGCTTGGCAGTACCAAGGTTTTCTTGAAGCGACAGCTCTAACTGAACTTTTTTTGGGATAATTTCTTTAATCAAATGAGTAGCGACGCTCACGGCTGCTGCAACATCGATCCATTCTTTTATACTATTTTGATTTTTGGAAAAACGCAAAACGTTGGCTGAAAGCTGTTTTCCTTTTTGTGCAGAATGCAAAATTTCCTCTAAATCAGCTATTAATACTGGATTGTCCTGATACTCCTCTAATAATAATTGAATGTTGCCGATAATCGGCGTTAGAAAATTATTCATATCATGAACAATGGATGTCGTTAGTAGGCCAACGGTTTCCATTTTATTGCGCTGATAAAGCTCTAGTTCCAGCTTGTGCTGCATTTTTTGTTGTTTTTGCGTTTCAATCAATACCTTGTTTTCTTCTTCAATGCGTTCTTTTTTTCTAAAATTATGAATAAATAAGGAAAAAATGCTAATGAGCAGCAGTAATAAAACCAATAATAGCGAAAGAACAATGACGAAGTTAATCAAATCATCATTACGTTCATTATAATCAGCGTTAACAGCCACGACCCAATGCGCCAGTCCGACGTCAATCCATTCAAACGCGCTGATTTTTAAGACTTCCTTTGGCTGATCTTCATCCCACCAATAGGATTTATAGGTTAGCTTACCTGACTTGTGGCTTAGTTGGTATTTTTCAAGCTCTTTTAAATCTGAGTAATCAAAATCGGGATACAGTTTTTCTCGATCCGTGATAATGTTCAAGCCGACTTGTTTTTCAACAGGATGCATCACGACAGTCATCGACTGATCTTTGATCATTGGGTAGCCTTTATAGTCCAATTCAAAATCCTGTAAAAAGTTTTTATAAAATTTTTGTAAGTTCAGCGGCAAAACTAAGTAGCCGTTCGTTGTGCCGGTTTCTGTTTTAATTTCCTGATAGAAATTAACGTAGGCCTTTTTGTCAATAAAGTAAGAAGCGCTGTTTTGTGCAGTAGGTTTAGCCAAGAGCTGCTGTAGCGATAAATCATGACGAATGAAGGGCTGCACGGTTTTTACATCTGCGATAGTCACTTGCTTGGTTTTGTCATTCCACTGAAAGGCATAAATAGGTGTACCGTTAGGGTCGATATAAAAAAGTGAATCTGCTTCACCGTTTAGTGAATCGAAAAAAGTAGCCAAGGCTGAATAGCTATTGTTCAAATAAGTTTCAGGATTATCACCGTTTTTTAAATTGCCGTCAATCGCTAGATAATTTAGTGATTGATGGCGGTTTTTCATAGAAAGCTGAATGACTTTTCCCACATATTCAGTTGATTGAAGGAGAAAATCCTGCCCGCTGGCAGTGGTTGTTTTGCGAATAATGGAAAAGCCGCGAACAGCAAAGAAAACGGAAACGATGATAAAAAGAGCCAGCGCTGCAATCATAACATTTACAACTTTGTTGGTTCGTTTCATGTGATTAACTCCTTTTGCACGTATGCTCATATCATAACAAGTTCAAGTTGAAATTTAAAGGCAATTCCGCTATTGTATAGATATGCAGAAAAGGGAAAAGATAGTGAGGTGCTCTGCATGTTGCGGAATGAGAAAATTTTAGTCGTTGATGATGATCCTGCTATCCGCCGCTTGATTTGGAAATCACTCCAATCAACTGGTCTGCTGATCTATCAAAGCGATACACTTGAAAAAACATTAGAGATTATGAAGCGGGTCGATTTTCAATTATTTCTTTTAGACGTCAGTCTGGAACATGAAAATGATGGCTATCATTTGGCTCAGCTGATTCGAGAGTACCAACCGTTGACGCCGATTATTTTTGTGAGCGGGAAAAAAAGTGAACAGGATATTATCAGCGGTCTGGAATCCGGCGGCGATGTGTATCTTGCCAAACCGTTTGCACCAAATGTGCTGCGAGCTCAGGTCATTAGTACCTTGGATCGGACGGAGCAATTGCTCCTTAGTAGTAAGCACAAAGAAGAAGCAATCGTAGTGGAGGGGATCTTTTCTTTCGATAAAAATCAGTATCAGTTTAGTAAAAATGGCGAAATTGTTTCTATGACTTCTAAAGAAATTATGATGATTTTATTCTTTATGGAAAACCCTCACCAAGTATTTAGCAAAGAGCAAATTTATGCAAATGTTTGGAGCGACGGTGATATGGATAAAAATCTTATTACGGTTTACATTAATTATTTGCGCAATAAGATTGAAGATGATCCCAAAAAACCGAAGTATTTACAAACGGTTTGGGGCATCGGCTATTTATTCAATCCAGAAGGTGCTGAAACAGAAGCCTAAAATAGTAGAAAAAGAAACCGACAGTCACGAAAATTAATTTTTTCATCTCTGTAAGCGCCGGTTTCTTTTTTTAATTTCTACACGAAGCCTTCCAGTTGAGCAAAAAAGTAGCTTAAAGCTAACAGATCCGCCGAACCGCCCGGACTAAGATTTTCTTTAATTAATTGTCGATCAAAGGTCTTTAAGGCTGCAGTTAACCCAGTCGTATCTTTTGAATAGGTTTGGAAAAGCTGGGCTGCCTGCTCCTGCACTTTTTTCCAAGCAGCTACACCTCCTCGATGAATCAAATTCGAGTCTTCCACTGTTGCCATTAAAAGTAACAGCAACAGCTGGAAGGTTTCACAAGGTGATTTGCCAGCCTGTGTTCTTATAAACGGCAGTGCAGTGGTTTGTAATACAGGATAGCCCGCTTGTGCTTCGCCGCGGATTCCCGTGATGCCATGCTGTAAGTAAAGCTTTTCGCCATTTGTCAAAGTTCCTTTTTGCTGAAGAGCAGTAAAATCAAGGGACAGGATGTCAGCTGTCATTTGTTGGACGTAGGCCAAAATCATGGCTATTTCGTTTTGAGAAAAAGGAAGCTTAACCGTTTGCTCTTGCATCTGTTTGCCTAAACTACTCAAAATTAAAGCTAGTGAAAAATTAGCGCCTTTATGGGTATTAATGCCCTTTGTTTTAGCAAGCATCGCTTGTTCGGCGACTTGACCACGTAGACGTACCTTTTGAAATAACTCTGTCGGCGTTCCCTGATGGTTCAGACCTAAAAGAAAATAGTCGCTGAAATAAGGTGCTAGAGCGTAGCTGCTGTTAAGAAAAGTAGTATATGTCATATCCTGATGGGCGCCGTTACTAAAAGGATCGACCAAGCCAGGCTTTGGCGCAAGCTTCGCTTCAAAAAGCAAACTTTGTAACGCAAAAGTACGAATGGTTTCAACAACAGTTGAATTAATTAGTCGATTCATGCAAGTGTTTTTCCATTTCTTTAATGATAAAGGTTTGCGAATAATCCAAATGCTCCGTAATCAGAAGCTCTAACTGTTCTTTTTCTTGTTTTAACATGCATTGATAGATCAGCCAATGCTCCTTTAAGGCTTTGTCGCGCCGCTCTTTGGAACGAATAGAGATGTCTCGAAAATAAATCAAGTATTCCCTAAGCTTCATGACGATGGATTTCAAGCGGCGCATTTTGCTTTTTTCATAAATAAACTCATTAAAGTCAGAAAATCTCTGTAAGACAAGATCTACTTCATTCGCTTCATTCAATTCCTCTGTTTCTTCTAATAACCGTTTTAACTCGGAAAAATCTTCTGAAGACATTTCCTTCATCGCTGTCAACGTAGCCAAAACATCTAACGATTTACGTATCGCGTAAATTTCATACGCATCATTAATTGAAATTCCTTTAACAATCATACCAACACCGGGAACATGATCGACTAAATCTTCATCCACCAATTTTTGTAAAGCATAACGAATTGGTGTCCGGCTAATATTCATCACTTCAGAAAATTCTTTTTCATTAATCCGCTGCCCAGCAGGAATTTCACCTAGAATAATCGTCTTACGAAAGGCCTGATAAACCAATTCCTTCAAAGGCTCATTAAGACTCAAATCCAAATTCCTACCGACCGCTTCTGATATCGAACTCATCTAAAAAACCCCCTTTGCTGTGAATCACGAAGAACGAAGTGATTCGATGATGAACAGCACAAGTCGTCCAAGCGACTTGTTCCCGCCGTTTATTCGTGTTTAGAGTATGAAGCAAAAGTGTTATTTACTTTTGTCTCACACTTCTCATACTAGACTGAATCACAAAGACCGAAGTGATTCTCTAAAAAACTAACCTAAATTTTTTCTTTTATTGCGGAATATAAAGCGGCATATGGCCAGTTAAAACAATTGTTACAACGAAAATAATAAAAATACCTAACGCCCATTTGGCTGCTTCTTTTTGCCATTGGCCCATATCCAAGCCAGTTAAACGAAGTAATAAATAAATGAACGCTACTAACGGACTTAATAAGTGAAAGGCTTGTCCCATCAAGGATGCTAACGCCATTTGCATATTAGTAAAACCATATGCTCGACCAGCTTCGGCCAAGACCGGTAAAACGCCAAAGTAGAATCCGTCATTGGAAATAAAGAAGGTTCCCGGTGCAGAAATAACTGCAATAACTAAGCCCCAAAAGCCAGCTAATTGATTAGGAATAATCTTTGTAAAGCTTTGTGCTAAAGCATCTGCCATACCAGTTCCTTGGAATAAGCCCATGAATACACCAGCAGCAAAGACTAAGATGACTACTTGTACTGCATCGCCGCCGTTTGCACCAATTCGTGCAGATTGATCTTTTAAGACAGGATAATTCACCATCAATGCGATTACTGTTCCAGTCAAGAACAAGAATAATGGTGGTAAACCAAGACTAATGAAAGAATCGGTAACCAATAAAGTGATCAACAAAATAGTTAAGAATGCATTGAATAACCATCTTTTAGGACGACGAATAGCTAAAGTATCTTCATCTGTCACAGTGGTCATTTCGTCAATTTCAGCATCGGTCAACTGCTTGATTCCCAAACGTGCCCGTTCCTTGCGACCCATTGAAGGTGCAACAATAAAGATAACGTATAATAAAGCAATGATCATTCCCGGAATCAAATAGGCTAAAATTTCAGCACCTACATTTAACACACTCATTGCCCGTGCTGTCGGTCCGCCCCATGGCAGCAAATTCATAATCGTATTTTGAAGAATAACCAAAACACCCAGATTCATTAATTTCATATCAAGCTTCTTATAAATAGGAATAAAAGCAGAACAGCAAATCAATGTAGTCGTTGTACCATCCCCGTTTAGAGAAACTGCGGCAGCAACTACGGCTGTAGCGATCAATACTTTCATTGGATCGCCTTTTGCAATGTGAATCATCTTTTTCGTAATTGGATCAAACAACCCGGCGTCCAGCATAATAGAAAAATAAAGAATGGCAAATAGCAACATAATTCCTGTATTCGAAGTGGTTTTGATTCCTTCCAATACAAAATCACCGATTGAACCTTTATTGGATACGCCGGCAAAGATCGCGATCAACGCAAAAATCAGCGGGATCAAAACTAATGCAGTAAACGGTGACATTTTCTTTTTCATAATAACGAACATAAAGACAATAATCATGACATACGACAAAACAGTTAATAACATTTTTTTCGCTCCTTTGGTTTTATTGGCTAACAAAGTAGAAGAGGTCTAAAATGTAGTAAAAAATAAAATAACAGTAAAACAGAAAGCCCTTTCTTGTTTAATTAACCAAGCATAGTGTAAAGCAAGTCTGAAAAGATAAATAGCTGAAAACAGGAAAAAGAACACTAAAAAAACAGAGATGGTAGCGTTTTCTTAAAGAGATGTTAATAAGATGTTAATAAAATATTAAATGCTTAGAAACGTTGATATATCAACATTTCTTAAGTTTTGTAAACAAAAGTGGCAGAAATAAACAGAAAAAGAACAATTTGCGGGACTTGATTTTATTTTCTTGCGATTGATTTTACCTATAATAAAGGCAGACGCAGAAAGGATGTGAGTGTATGGGGCTGTTTGGACGATTATTTAATAAAGAAAAAACAATAGAGACAACAAAATCTTTACCTGCGGAAACAGAGCTAGATGAATGGCAGGAGCTGCCCGGCTATTTGCCCGCACCGCCGGAAGAATATCAGCTGGTTTCGGTCATTGCAAGCGCTGTTGCAGCGGGCGACCAACCACAAAGTCAATTTGTCGTTAAACGTATTCTAAAAAGAAATCCGGAAGCGGAACGAGTTGCAGCGATTGCAGCTGCTATTGCAAGCTGGGATCAGACAGAAAAGCAATTGGTCATCCGTTCAATTAAGGAAAGACGAGAATAATTGAAAGAAAAAAGAACTTTTTAAGAATTCCTATTTAAACTGTGAAATTCAAATCTTAGGAGGAAAAAACATGTTGCGTAAATTTAAGATTACTATCGATGGAAAAGAGTATCTAGTAGAAATGGAAGAGATCGGAGGAACCCCTCAAAATACAGTTCCCCAAGCTCCGGCGCCAACATCAGCACCAACAGCTCAAGCAGAGCCCACTTCGGAGCCCGCACCTGCACCCTCACCAAGTACAGCAGCAGGAAGTGATGCGATGACTTCACCGATGCCGGGAACGATTTTAAAAATTTTAGTGAATGTTGGTGATGAAGTGAAAGAGAATCAGCCCTTGCTGATTTTAGAAGCAATGAAAATGGAAAATGAAGTAGTGGCTTCAGCGAACGGCAAAGTGACCGGTCTTCATGTAACGCTTGGACAAGTCGTGAATGCAGGAGATCCATTAATTACTATTGGCTAAAAATCTAAAAACTAGTTGGAGGAAGTGAAATCGTGGAAACATTAATTCAAGGAATTACATCTATTACATTCGGTCAAATTTTCATGATGGCGATCGGTTGCTTGTTGATGTATTTAGGAATCAAAAAGGAGTATGAGCCGACATTGTTGGTACCGATGGGATTAGGAACTATTTTGGTGAATTTTCCAGGTACAGGGGTACTGACGCAAATGGTCAATGGCTCAGAGGCAGAAGGCGTACTGGATGTGCTATTTAAAGCTGGTATTGCAACAGAGCTCTTTCCTTTATTAATCTTTATTGGCATTGGCGCGATGATTGATTTTGGCCCATTATTGCAAAATCCATTCATGCTATTATTCGGAGCAGCTGCTCAGTTTGGGATCTTTTTTACAGTAATTGTGGCTGTTTTATTCGGCTTTAATATTGAAGAAGCGGCGTCAATCGGAATTATCGGAGCGGCGGATGGACCAACCTCGATTTTTGTCTCAAATCAGCTAGCGCCCAACTTGTTAGGACCAATCACGGTTGCGGCTTACTCTTACATGGCACTGGTGCCGATTATTCAGCCAGTTGCAATTAAAGCTGTAACGACGAAAAAAGAACGCAGAATCCGTATGCATTATAAAGCAGATGGCGTTTCAAAAATGACGAAAATCATTTTCCCGATCGCTATTACAATTGTAGCCGGGTTTATTGCACCGATTTCTTTACCGTTAGTCGGCTTTTTAATGTTTGGTAACTTATTAAGAGAATGTGGAGTGCTGGATCGTTTATCTAATACTGCTCAAAATGAGCTGGTTAATATCGTATCGATTTTACTAGGATTGACGATCTCGATTAAAATGCAGGCTGAGTTATTTTTAAATGTACAAACGTTGATGATTATTGCTTTCGGACTCGTTGCCTTTATTATGGATTCTGTCGGCGGCGTTCTATTTGCCAAATTATTGAACTTGTTTAGAAAAGAAAAAATCAACCCAATGATTGGCGCCGCAGGAATTTCGGCCTTTCCAATGTCTAGTCGAGTGATTCAAAAAATGGCGACAGATGAAGATCCGCAAAACTTTGTTTTAATGTATGCGGTCGGCGCGAATGTCTCAGGACAAATTGCCTCTGTTATAGCAGGCGGGTTACTGCTGGCCTTCTTCTCATAGACAAAAAGCATAAAGAAAGGAGCTTCGTAATATGGACATAGAAGCATTAAAAACAGCTGCTGAATTAATGATTTTCGGGATGGGCGGCGTATTTCTGGTTTTATTTTTACTCTTTTTAATTTCAAAATTATTGTTAAAACTATTCCCGGCAAAATAAATAGGAAGTGACCTTAGTGGAAATCAAACGATTATGGCTGAAACGTGATCCTGCGGCTTATGAGCAATGGCGCCGCTTATTGGAAGCGGCTGACTTAACTGCAGATGATCAGGTAGATTATACTGTCGGCATTTATCAGCAAGAACGCTTAATTGCGACGGGGTCTGTTTATCAGAATATTTTAAAATGTATTGCTATTGATACAAGCTATCAGAATGAAAATCTGTTGACCAAAATTGTCCAGCAGCTACGTGAACGATTGGTTGAAGCTGGTTTTACGCATTACTTTTTGTATACCAAACCTAGCGTACGTCAGCTTTTTCAGGCTTTAGGCTTTTCAGAAATTATTATGACGGAAGAGCTGGCGTTTATGGAACAGGGGGGCCCTGATTTTACAGCGTATCTACATGAGCTTGCCGCAATGAAGCGAGCAACTACAAAAAATGCTGGTATTGTGATGAATGCCAATCCGTTTACCAATGGGCATTTGTATCTTATCACCGAGGCAGCGAAGCAAAATGAAACGGTTTATGTTTTTGTAGTTTCTGAGAATCGTTCGTTGTTTGATACAGCTACACGGGTTCGGTTGGTGAAAGAAGGTGTTCGCCATTTAAATAATGTAGTGGTTTTACCGACCAGAGAATACATCGTTTCCAGCGCGACATTTCCGTCTTATTTCTTGAAGGATCAAGCCAAAGAAGCCGTTGCTAAAGTGCAAGCAGTGTTGGATGCTAAACTTTTCAAGGAAAGAATTGCACCCGCACTAGGTATTACAACGCGCTACGTTGGAGAAGAGCCGCTTTCACCTGTTACCAATCTTTATAATCAGGCAATGAACAGCGTTTTTTCAGCTGCCCTTAAACTAGTGATTGTTCCTAGAAAGCAACAACAGCATGAAGTAATCAGTGCATCGAGAGTTAGAGCGTTAATGAAGGAACGAGACTATGAAGCAATTCATGCTCTTGTTCCGGAAACAACGCTGAATGAAATTTTGAAACAAATAAAAAAATAAGAGGTGGATATTTTGGAAATTAAGCAAAACGCATCCGCAGGGACCACGGAATCCAGTGATATTTTGATTATGATTGACCCGAACGAAGGAAATGGACTGCAGATTGACCTTGACAGCAGTGTAGCAAAGCAATTTGGACAGCAAATTCGAACCCTTATTCAAACGACTTTAGAAAAATTAGCAGTGACGGATGCCAAAGTGAAGGCGATAGACAAGGGAGCTTTGGATTGCACGATTGAAGCTAGAACTGTAGCTGCTGTTTATCGCGCTGCAAAAAAAGAAACAATTGACTGGCAGGTGATTCAATCATGGAACGTTTAAGAAGAACGATGATGTTTGTACCAGGTGCGAATGCTTCCATGCTACGTGATGCAACATTGTATGGAGCAGATTCGCTGATGTTTGACTTGGAGGATGCGGTTTCTTTAAAAGAAAAGGACAGCGCTCGTTTGCTGGTGTATAATGCCTTGCGCACCTTTGACTATTCTAAGGTAGAAACGGTGGTTCGTATCAACGGATTGGATACTGTCGGACATCAAGATATTGAAGCGATGGTTTTAGCTGGTGTTGATGTGATTCGTTTGCCAAAAACAGAAACAGCACAGGACATTGTGGCTGTTGCCGAAGTTATTACCGCAATGGAGCAAAAATATGGGATTGAAGTAGGCACAACCAAAATGATGGCTGCTATTGAATCGGCAGAAGGCGTTTTAAATGCACGGGAAATTGCCCAAGCCAGCGACCGTTTAATCGGGATCGCTTTAGGTGCAGAGGATTATGTGACCAACATGAAAACTCATCGTTATCCTGATGGACAGGAATTGTTTTTTGCTCGCAGCTTTATTTTACATTCTGCCAGAGCCGCAGGAATTGCTGCTATTGATACCGTATATTCAGATGTTGATAATTCCGAAGGCTTTTTAGCCGAAGTTGAGCTAATTAAACAGTTAGGTTTTGATGGAAAATCAGTGATTAATCCGCGCCAGATTCCTCTGGTAAATAGTGTTTATGAACCGACTGCCAAAGAAATTCAGCAGGCAAAAGAAGTGATCTGGGGGATTCGGGAGGCGGAAGCCAAAGGATCAGGCGTTATTTCTGTCAACGGCAAAATGGTAGATAAACCTATCGTCGAACGAGCACAGCGTGTAATTGCCTTAGCCATTGCAGCAAAATTAATTTCTGAGGAGGAAGTCTAAAATGAAAAATAATGTAGGCAAAGAAATTCCGAAAAATTATGCTGAACACTATGGTTTATTTTCAGGCGAATTCACGAATATCCATGAATACCAAGAAGCCAGCCGCAAAATTCAACCGGTTAGACCTAGAGACAGTAAGCTGGTAGGAAGCTTAAGAGAAGCCATTGAAAAAACAGGCTTAAAAGACGGTATGACAATTTCCTTTCATCATCATTTTCGGGAAGGGGATTTTGTCATGAACATGGTTTTAGCTGAAATTGCGGCGATGGGTATTAAAAATTTAACGATTGCGCCGAGCTCTATTGCCAATGTTCATGAACCGTTGATTGAGCATATTAAAAACGGTGTAGTGACAAACATTACCTCAAGTGGGCTGCGCGACAAGGTTGGTGCAGCGATTTCAGCCGGGATTATGGAAAATCCCGTCGTGATTCGCTCTCATGGCGGCAGAGCCCGAGCTATTGCAGCAGGAGATATTCATATTGATGTCGCGTTTTTGGGTGCGCCAAGTTCAGATGCTTACGGAAATGTTAATGGAACGAAAGGAAAAGCTACCTGCGGCTCTTTAGGCTATGCCATGATTGATGCTAAATATGCCGATCAAGTAGTGATTATTACAGATAGTTTGGTTCCTTATCCAAATACACCCATCAGCATTCCACAGACTGATGTTGATTTTGTTGTTGAAGTGGAAGCTATCGGCGATCCAGCCGGAATTGCCAAAGGAGCAACTCGCTTTACGAAAAATCCTAAAGAGCTATTGATTGCAGAATATGCAGCCAAGGTTATTACACATTCACCGTATTATAAAAACGGCTTTTCTTTTCAAACTGGGACAGGCGGTGCAGCACTTGCCGTTTCACGCTTTTTAAAAGAAGCGATGCTTAAAGACGGAATTACAGCAAGCTTTGCTTTGGGAGGGATTACCAATGCGATGGTTGACTTGCTGGAAGAAGGCTTAGTAGAAAAAATCATTGATGTCCAAGATTTCGATCATCCCTCTGCTGTTTCTTTGGGCGAAAATGCCGACCATTATGAGATTGATGCCAACATGTATGCGTCACCGTTCAGTAAGGGCTCTGTGATTAATCAATTAGATACCGCTATTCTTTCAGCGCTGGAAATCGATACGAATTTTAATGTAAACGTCATTACAGGTTCTGACGGGGTGATTCGCGGAGCCTCTGGCGGTCATTCCGATACAAGCGCGGCTTGTAAAATGAGCTTGGTTATTGCTCCTTTAATTCGTGGCAGAATTCCAACAATCGTGGAAGCAGTAAATACGGTGGTAACACCAGGCAGTAGCATTGATATTGTTGTAACCGAAGTAGGGATCGCTATTAATCCTGAACGGCAGGATTTACTGGAGCATTTTAAAGGGTTGGATGTGCCGCGGTGGACGATTCAAGAGCTGCAGGAGAAAGCTTACAGCATTGTAGGCCGACCGGATGCTATCGAATATGGTGAAAAGGTCGTCGCATTGATTGAATACCGCGACGGCACGCTGATTGATGTTGTGAAAAATGTCTAGCACACTTTTTAAAGGTACGCCAGTTGATTTATTAACCATGCTTGCTGCTCGCGAAAAGCGTGTCATGATGCAGGAAGAGCTTCTAGCCAACTATCCTAACTGTACTTTGTTAAGTGCGACGATGAATATTCCTGGTCCTGTAAAAACAAATGAGCAACTAAAAGCTGTCTTTTTAACTGTCATTGCTGCTATTAGGCAACAGCTTCCTCCTGAACAACAAGTTACTCAGATTGAGCGCGATTTAACAACAGGACCAGAATATTATCTAGTTGTTCGACAAACACCGATTGAGTTGAAACGACAAATGATTACTATAGAAGAACAGCATGAGTATGGCCGTTTGCTGGATTTGGATGTCGTGTACCTGAATCAACAAAAGCGGGGAACGCTTAGCCGAACCGCACTACATTATCCGCCGAGAAGCTGCTTTATTTGTAGTGAAAGCGCGAAAAGCTGCGGCCGACAAAGACGACATAGCATAGAAGCAATGCAGCAAGCCATCAGTCAACTCATTGAGAAAGGAAAGATGAAATGACCAAACAAATTCTGTTCACAGAAACCGTCTTAAGAGATGGACAACAGAGTCAAATTGCTACCCGCATGCCTACCAGCGAAATGCTGCCGATCATTCAAACCTTGGATGAGGCCGGCTATCATGCATTGGAAATGTGGGGCGGAGCAACCTTTGACGCCTGTATTCGTTTTTTGGAGGAAGACCCTTGGGAACGGTTACGCGCCATCCGCAAAGTAGTAAAACAAACCAAGCTGCAGATGCTTTTACGAGGACAAAACTTACTTGGCTATAAAAATTATGCCGACGATGTCGTCGAAGCATTTGTGCAAAAATCAATTGAAAATGGTATTGATATTATTCGTGTATTTGATGCCTTAAACGATACAAGAAATCTGCAAACCTCTATTGAAGCAACGAAAAAATACGGCGGACATTGTCAGCCGGCTATTTCGTATACAACCAGCGACTTTCATACCATTGATTATTTTGTTGGCCTAACAACAGAGCTGGAAAAAATGGGAGCCGACTCGATTTGTATTAAAGATATGGCTGGGATTCTGACACCGGATGATGCCTATCGTTTAGTAACTGAAATTAAAAACAAGATTCAAGTACCTTTAGAAGTTCATACTCATGCCACGAGCGGGATTGCTGAGATGACCTATTTAAAAGCTGTGGAAGCTGGAGCTGATATCATTGATACAGCAATTTCCTCCTTTTCCGGCGGAACCAGTCAGCCTGCCACCGAATCAATGGCTTTGGCGCTGGAAAATTTAGGCTATGACACGCATTTGAAGATGGAAAAAGTAGCAGAAGCTGCCGATTATTTCAATCCGCTTCGTGACAAGTACCGGGCAGCCGGTCTGTTAAATCCGAAAGTGAAAGATACCGAGCCTAAAACATTATTGTACAAAGTGCCGGGCGGAATGCTTTCCAATTTATTAAGCCAGCTAACTGAACAGGGACTGGCGGATAAATACGAAGAGGTCTTAAAAGAGGTGCCCAAGGTTCGTGCTGATTTAGGCTATCCGCCGTTAGTAACACCGCTATCTCAAATGGTGGGCACTCAAGCAGTAATGAACGTTATCAGCCAAGAACGCTATAAAATGGTGCCAAAAGAAATCAAAGACTATGTCAAAGGCTTATACGGTAAACCGCCAGTCGCTATTTCAAAAGAAATGACACAGCTGATTATTGGCGACGAAGAAGTGATTACCGTCAGACCTGCTGACTTATTGGCGCCGGAGCTGCCAACATATGAAGCGGAAATCAAAGAATATGCCAAATCAATCGAAGACGTGTTGATGTACGCCCTCTTCCCACAGCAAGGAAAAGATTTTCTAGGAAGAAGAGAAGACCGCTTTTATGATGTGCCTGTACAGGAAGTAAACGTGAGATTGGATATATAGGAATAAGAGAAGTCTATTCAACACTTGTTTTAACTATTGTAAATAATAACACTCTTTTATCAAAAAATACCTGAAAATGAAACATCCAAAAGGAAGACACGGATAAAGTCTATTACGATTTGTTCTGTGTTTTCTTTTCTTTTTTTCAGCAAAAACAAAAAAATATTGAATGACATGAAAACGGTAATTTAGTAATAATTTACCCCAATAGCACCCAAATAGATGTCAACTGCTTTTTTCGGCGATATCATATTTTAAATATGTGATTTTAATTAAAATAAAATGAGTGAATAATGGTTTTTAGCTAATTTTAAGACGAATTTGAACTTTAAATCAATAGAAACAGCGTTATATAAATAAAATTAACTTATAACATACTTATTACATAACAAAGTAAATTAAATTAACTTTTCTCATTAAGTAAAAGGTTTACATTTGTTAAAACTGCCGTTATAATAGCTGAAATCAGATGTTACATAGCGTCTAAAACATTTAATCGGCTTAGGAGCTTCATGGCTAAGAAGAATATAAAAAGTTGTTGTTAGAAAATATACCATCAATTATTTCGTTCTTAGCTAGCTCTGTTTAGCTTTCATCATTAGGAGGGATAATGTGATCACTGAAAAAAAATTACCAAAGAACTTTTTTAAGCTGCACGGGCAAACCTACTATTATTATTCGCTAGCTTCTTTAGAATCAGCGCAGCATTTATTTGTTGATAAGCTGCCGTTTAGCATTCGTGTGCTGTTGGAATCTTTACTGCGTCAGGAAAATGGTCAAGGGATTACGCAGGAGCATATCCAGCAGTTGGCGCAATGGTCTCCAAATCAGGAAAATAAAGGTGAGGTTCCTTTCAAGCCGGCGCGGGTCATTTTACAGGATTTTACTGGTGTGCCGGCAGTAGTTGATTTAGCTGCCTTACGCAAAACGATTGCTGATTTTGGCGGTGATCCGACCACTATTAATCCGGAAGTACCGGTTGATTTAGTGATTGATCATTCCGTTCAAGTAGATGTTGCTGGAGTCAAACAAGCCCTGCAGTTAAATATGAAAATGGAATTTCAGAGAAATCAGGAACGGTATCGCTTTTTAAGTTGGGCGCAAAAGGTTTTTGATAATTATCGGGTAGTGCCTCCGGCAACAGGAATTGTTCATCAGGTGAATATTGAATATTTAGCTTCCGTTGTCACGCAAAAAAAATTGACGGATGACTCAATTTTGCTTTACCCGGATACGCTGGTAGGCACAGATTCTCATACTACGATGGCGAATGCCTTAGGCGTTTTAGGCTGGGGCGTCGGCGGGATCGAAGCAGAAGCCAGCATGCTGGGGGAACCATCCTATTTCCCAATTCCGGAAGTAGTTGGGGTTCGTTTTGTTCATGCCTTATCCCAAGGCGCAACAGCGACTGATTTAGCGTTAAAAGTCACACAAGTGCTGCGGAAACAAAAGGTAGTAGGCAAATTTGTAGAATTTTTTGGTCCGGGCTTAGCGAGCTTAAGCTTGGCAGATCGAGCAACAGTAGCTAATATGGCACCTGAATATGGTGCGACCTGTGGCTTTTTCCCAGTGGATGATGAAACGCTGCGCTATCTGCGCTTAACCGGTCGTAATGAACAAGCAGTAGCCGTTGCCGAACGCTATTTAAAAGAAAATCAATTATTTTATGATCCACTAGAGGATGCAGAGCCAAACTATAGCAAGGTGATTGAAATCGATTTAAGTGAAATTGAAGCTAATTTAGCTGGTCCGAAAAGACCACAGGATTTGATTCCTTTATCCCAAATGAAAACAAGTTTTGCAGAGGCTGTTCAAGCGCCAAGCGGGCTGCAGGGCTTTGGTTTATCCAAGGAGCAATTAGAGCAAAAAGTTCCTTTGACGCTAGAAGATGAAATCCATGAATTAAAACCCGGAGCGTTAGCGATTGCGGCAATTACATCATGTACCAATACATCCAATCCCTTTGTTATGTTAAGTGCCGGATTGGTTGCGAAAAAAGCAACGCAACTAGGTTTAAAAGTGCCTAACTATGTAAAGACATCGTTAGCACCCGGTTCAAAAGTCGTAACGGCTTATCTTAAAAAAGCCGGTTTACTGCCTTATTTAGAACAGCTGGGCTTTCACTTAGTTGGCTACGGCTGTACGACTTGTATTGGGAATTCAGGCAATCTTAAGCCGGAAGTAGAAGCGGCCATTAAGGAAAATGATTTGCTAACAGCTGGCGTATTGAGCGGCAACCGCAATTTTGAAGGTCGGATTCATCCATTAGTCAAAGCCAATTATCTTGCTTCCCCGCCATTAGTTGTTTTGTACGCTTTAGCCGGTACGGTGGATCTGGATGTGTTGAATGAACCAATCGGTATTGGCAATAAGGGTAGACCAATTTATTTTGCAGATTTATGGCCGACAAGAGATGAAATTCAAGCATTGGTTGATGAATGTGTTACCCCTGAGCTGTATCAAGCAGAATATGCTAGAGTATTTAGTGATAATGAAGCTTGGAATCAGATCGAAACATCGGCGGAGCCTTTGTATGCTTGGGATGAAGCTTCAACGTACATTGCGAATCCTCCGTATTTTGATGGGATGACAAAAGAACGAACGACCAGAGAGCCTTTAAAAGATTTGGCTGTTTTGGCAAAATTTGGGGATTCGGTCACGACAGATCATATTTCTCCAGCCGGCAGTATTCAAAAAAATAGTCCTGCGGGTCAATATTTAGTAGAAAAAGGAGTGCCGATTCGTGAGTTTAATTCCTATGGTGCTCGACGTGGTCATCATGAAGTCATGATGAGAGGAACGCTGGCTAATATTCGGATTCGTAATCAGTTGGTGCCGGGAGTTGAAGGCGGAGTAACAGTCTTTGCCCCAACACAAGAAAAAATGCCGATCTATGATGCGGCCATGAAGTATCAGGAAGCAAGAACGAAGTTGGTTATTTTGGCGGGAGATGATTATGGCATGGGCTCTTCCAGAGACTGGGCGGCAAAAGGGGTCCAGCTGCTGGGAGTAGAAGCTGTAATCGCCAAAAGCTATGAACGGATTCACCGCTCAAATTTAGTCATGATGGGTGTCTTACCTTTACAGTTTCTACCGGGAGAAGATGCGGAGAGTTTAGGCTTAACAGGAACTGAACGCTTTGACATTGACATCGATGAAACAAAAGGCATATTGGATCATGTGACTGTAACTGCAAAAAAAGTGACTGGAGAAACGATCCAATTTGAAACCATTGTCCGTTTTGATTCGGCTGTTGATATTACGTATTACCAACACGGCGGCATTTTGCCGATGGTTATTCGGAAGAAACTGCTGTGAAACATAGCGAAATGAAATTGAGCTGATGATGACGGAATAAGACTTGCTGAGAATCACAGTGAAAGAAATTGAACTGATGATGAACAGTACAAGACTTGCTGGGAATCACAACGAAAGAAATGAGTTGATGATGAACAGTACAAGACTTTCGTAGAAAGTGTTGAACCTTGTCATTAGTTATCCAGCTGCACAGGCTAGCTCTTCGGAAAAAAGATAAATTGTGAATAAGGCAAAAAGCGCCTTAGTCTCAATTTCCTATTTTTCTGTCAGAGCTGGGCAAGCCTGTTCCGCTTTTGCTGAGAATCACAGTGAAAGAAATTGAACTGATGATGAACAGTACAAGACTTTCATAGAAAGTGTTGAACCTTGTCATTAGTTATCCAGCTGCATGAGCTGACTCCTCGGGAAAAAGATAAAAGTTGTTTGTGACAAAAAGCGTCACAATCATCTTTTCCTATTTTCCAGTCGGAATCGGGCAAGCTCATTCCGCTTTTACTGTTATCCAGCTGTGCAAATCAATCTTTAGGAAAATAGACAAATTGCCAGTGAAACAAAAAAACGTTTCAATGTCAATTTCCTAATTTTCTACAAGATTAAACGATTTGCTCCGCTTTTATTTAAGGAGGTATTGCATGGAGGTTCATAAGGGTTTAGATGGGGTCGTTGTTTCTGAGACGAAGATTAGTTCCATCGTAGAAAATCAATTGTTGTTTGCCGGTTATAACATCGATGATTTAGTTGCTGAAAATGTCCAATTCGAAGAAGTTATTTATCTTTTATGGTACTTAAAAATTCCAGCCGCGCATGAGCTCGAAGTGTTTAAACGTGATCTAGCCGCTGCTATGCCGATTTCTGATACTATTATTACCTGCTTGAAAATTCAAACGCGGCAAAATTTGCATCCGATGAGTGTTCTTCGTTCAACGATTTCTCTGTTAGGGGTTTTTGATCCGCAGGCTGAAGCAACGGATGAGCAATCTGCTTATCAGCAAAGTATTGCTTTGCAGGCGAAAATGCCGACAATTATCGCAGCTTATGCACGATTGAGAAAGGGCTTAGACCCGATTGCTCCAAGAGCTGATTTATCAATGGCTGCGAATTTTCTTTATATGCTGACAGGAGCAGAAGCTGATCCGCTTTTTGTAGCTGCAATGAATCAAGCGTTAGTGCTCCATGCCGATCATGATTTAAATGCCAGCACCTTTACCGCAAGAGTATGCGCTTCGACTTTATCGGATATTTATTCGTGTATCACAGGGGCGATTGGTTCTTTAAAAGGGCCATTGCACGGCGGGGCGAATGAACGAGTATTTGATATGCTAAGAGAAATTGATTCCGGCGATCTTGATGTAGAAGAATATTTAAATCAAAAGCTGGATCGCAAGGAAAAAGTCATGGGCTTCGGGCATCGGGTATACAAAACTGAAGATCCGCGCAAGAAGCATTTAAAAAAATTAGCGAAGGAATTAACTTCCTATACTCAAAAGGAACAATGGTATTTTCTATCTTGTCAGGTAGAACAGTATTTGAAGGAAAAGAAGGGGTTGATCCCGAATGTTGATTTTTATTCGGCAACGGTTTACCATTGCTTAGCGATTGACAGTGATTTGTTTACGTTAATTTTTGCGATGAGCCGGGTTTCTGGTTGGCTGGGACATATTTATGAACAGAAAAAAGAAGATTGTCTGATTCGGCCGCGTTCTCACTACATCGGTCCGAAGCATTTGGCATATCGTACAAAGAATGAAGAATTACGTTCAGGAGGAATGGAAGGATGAAAAAAGGGGAAAAAATTGTATTAGAAAATGGTCAGCTGGTAGTGCCGGACTTTCCGATAATTCCTTTTATTGAAGGAGATGGTATTGGTCCGGAAATTTGGCAGGCAGCGAAACAGGTATTTGATGCAGCGGTTCAAAAAGCATATCAGGGCAAACGGGCGATTGTCTGGCAAGAGGTTTTGGCTGGTGAGAAAGCCTTCAATGTTACGGGCGATTGGTTGCCGCCGGAAACCTTGACAGCGATTAAATCTCACTTAGTCGCGATTAAAGGGCCTTTAACAACGCCAATCGGTGAAGGCTTTCGTTCATTAAATGTGGCTTTGAGACAAGAGCTGGATTTGTATATCTGTTACCGTCCAGTTCGTTATTTTGACGGAGTACCTTCGCCGTTAAAGCATCCTGAAAAAACAGATATGGCAATTTTTCGGGAAAACACAGAAGATATTTATGCCGGAATAGAATTTTCAGCAGAAAGTCCGGAAGCAGAAAAAATCATCGCTTATTTAAAATCAGCCTTTGGGGTGAATAAGATCCGGTTTCCAAAAACGTCTGCGATTGGTATCAAACCAGTTTCTAAAGAAGGTACAGAGCGTTTAGTGCGGGGAGCGATTGAGCATGCCCTAAAGAATCAGCGGAAATCAGTAACGCTTGTTCATAAAGGCAACATTATGAAATTTACCGAGGGCGGCTTCAAAAAATGGGGCTATGCATTGGCTGAAAGAGAATTCGGCGATGTTATTTTCACTTGGGAACAGTATTTAAAAATTAAAGCAGAAGCAGGTAAAGCAGCTGCTGATCAGCAGCTAACAGAAGCAGAAAAGGCCGGTAAACTGATCATCAAAGATCGAATTGCGGATATTTTCCTGCAGGACATTTTATTGCATCCGGAGCAGTATGATGTTATTGCAACGTTGAATTTGAACGGTGATTATATTTCTGATGCATTGGCAGCGCAGGTGGGTGGTATTGGCATTGCGCCGGGAGCGAATCTGAATTTAGAAACAGGACATGGTATTTTTGAAGCGACTCATGGAACGGCACCTGAATTTGCTGGACTGAATCAGCTGAACCCTTCTTCCTTATTGCTGTCTGGTGCGCTGTTGTTTGATTATCTTGGCTGGACGGAAGTGAGTCAATTAATTGTGAAAAGTATTGAAACAGCCTTGGTAAATAAAACAGTAACCAAGGATTTCGCCGATCAGATGATGCAGGCAACCTTGTTAAGCTGCTCAGGCTTTGGAGAAGAATTAGTTCGCTTGATTGAAACTACTTAAAAAAGTAAAAACAACAAAAAAACCTGACGAGTAATCGTCAGGTTTTGAATTTACTAAGGTTAATTATGCTTTGTTAACGTTAGTAGCTTGAGGTCCGCGTTGGCCTTCTTCAACGTCGAAAGTCACTGCTTGACCTTCTTCTAAAGTTTTGAATCCGTCGCCTTGGATAGCTGAGAAATGTACGAATACATCGTTACCGTTTTCTGCAGTGATAAATCCAAAACCTTTGTCTGAGTTAAACCATTTTACTGTACCTGTTTCCATAATAAAAATCCTCCTTGTGTATATACACGTATTTTGCAATTACTTGAAAGGTGAAAATGTGGAAGATGTTTATTTGAAACAGCTACACATATATTACCGAACAAAAACTACATTCTTATAATAGCACATTTTCTGCTATTTGACTAGTCTTATCTCTACGAAATATAAAAATTTGTTAAGAAAGGAAGATTAATTGTCATAAAAATTTTATTTCTGTTATAGTATAGAGGTATTAAGCATTAGATATGAAAGTAATGGCAACATTATGTTGTTGAAATCTATTCCGAAGGCGCAGTCTTGGAACTGCATAGATTTGAAAGTAGGATGGGTTCAAATTGTTTAGATGAGAATAAGGTTGTTTTTACTAATAGGAAATTTCACATGGTTTATAACTAAAAAAATATTTAATTTACTTAATTAAAGAGCCGTTCAACGCGAAGTTGAACGGCTCTTGTCCATTTCGTTTAATAACGCAAAATTGCTACCAGCGTTTTTTCATCAGGAGCAGCTTGCTGATCAAGAATAAAAACTTTACCGCCTGTCCGCAGCACATTATTCGTCACTTGATTTAAGACTTTACGCCGATCGAATTCTTCGTTGGACATCTCGGTTGTCTCATTGACTAAATTAGCTGTTGAAATGAATAAATGTGAGATTTTTCCTTCTTCTGAAGCAGGAGCAATATCCACGAGCTGATCAACAAATTTTCTATCTAATAACTGATTATATGCAGCGACTTCCTGTTCTTCTAATTCCTGATTAATTTTTAAGGCGCCTTTTTTTATATCTTGAAGAGAAGCCTGAGCAGGGGAAGCCGTTACACAAACAGTTGGGTCAAGATAAGGATTTTTAGCAATTTTTTTGAATACTGTTTGATTTTCTGTTAATGCATATAAGCGAATCGGTAGTTTATCGCTGTTCACGAAGGTATCTTTTAAATAATTATCAATAGCCTGATAGTAATTAATCCAGTCGATTTTGACTTCTTCATCTTTGGTATTCACGCCATGATAAGCGACGCCTTCCTTCGAACCACCGTTAAAGCCGGAGCCGCCTTGAGTAGAATAATTAAGATTACCGCCAGTCAATTCGTCACCTAAGGCAGTGACTACATCCGTTGGGGCATCCTTGGGTAGAGAAACAGGTTTCACTTGATTGTTTTCTACTAGGTAAAGCTGCATGGAGTCACGATTTAAAGCGAGCAAATAATAATGATAATTGAATTGATTATTTTTAATTATCCCTAGCAAATAAGGTTGATCATCGACATAATATTGGTCATCTACGGGAACCTCCAACCGATGAATAAAAATATCTGTTTCACTAATAATGATTGAAACACTTTTTGTGCCATTACGCCAAAATGAAGCATCTGCAAGTAACGCATCAATTTTTTCTTGGATGGCTGTCCAAGAATGCTTCGGATATTTTTTTTCAAAGCGAATTTTAGCTGCTTTGGCAAAATTTTTGAGCGCCAATGAGTCTTTTTCAACATCTTGATGAGCGACATGCGTATTTAAGATAAATGTGACAAAAGGACCTTGTACATCGTCAGAGAATAGAACAGCTAAGTTGTCTTTTTCTTGATCTACCATAATACATTCCTCCTAAAAATTAAAAGCTGAATGAGCGCTTACTTCCAAAAAAACTCAGTAGAATTTTTTGAAAGCGTTGTGTTGAAATGTTTCTTCCTATTACTAAAAGTGTAGCACAGGGATAAGAATGTTGGAACTGATAAGGTTTGCTGGAAAATGGCGATAGTGGCTAGGAGGCTATGTTGCTATATGAGTTTTTCCTCATAGTTTTTTTAGAAAATCCAAAATGACTATTCATGTGCATTTTAGAGTGTCTTGTTACTATATTAACATGCCAATTATCCCGAATTGGTTTTTCATACTTACTCCTACCAAGAGTAAATAACAACCTTCATTTCCACCACAGACGACGGTCGTGGTGGTTTTTTTTATTTAATCACTTGTTGTATTTAAAGGATTTATG
>NZ_JBIYEU010000006.1:0-169598 GCF_044909655.1 Enterococcus sp. UD-01
TCTCCAGCTCCTCCATACAGTCGGTCGCTTCCGCTTCCTCCGTCTATGATGTCATTGCCGGCTCCGCCAGATAGGTAGTCGTCTCCGGCTCCTCCAAGTAAGTGATCATCTGTATTTGAGCCGTAAAGGTAATCATTTCCTTGATTGGTTGAAGTTTGGTCAATAAGATTTAGATAATGTTCATTGGTTGCAAAATGAGATTTGAATTGATAAAACATAGAATCTAATTGCGGTTCTCGATACCGTAAATAGGTTGCCATTTCTGAAAGAAGGTTTTCATTTTCAGCAGTAAATAGTTGTTGTTCAAGAAACACATTCATCAAATCTAAATGATACCCAGAATCATCTTTGACAATCATTGATAAATACGGCTTCAAGATGGTTTGACTCATCATTTCCATATAATACATTTCTACAAAATCTTGATACATCTTTTCTAGCATAGGGCCAGCTGTTGCATTGGGATTACGCCCATTTTGTCCATTAAAGACAGAACCCATGAAAGCTTCAACTACTGCCAGATGCTGAGCATTCATATGACTTCCTCTGCTATTACTTGCTACTCGATCAGCGCCTGATATCTTAAGGAGCAACTGTTCAACTAGTTCTTGTCTAAGACTTCTATCTTCTTCACTGATAATTTGTTTGACTAACTGTTGCACTTGATTATCCTGTGACATTGCTGTATGTAAAGAACGTATATTACCTATACTCCGTATATTCGGCATATCTTCAAAACCAACAACATTTTCATGCTCCTTCGTATCATAATAATCACTAGATACCCATAGCTCGCCGATACTAGCGACTTTCCCATCTATAAATTCAAAGGATGCTGTATTTCCAACGATTGCTTCTGTCGCAGTACCCAAATTTTCTTCCTTGGCATTCAAAGAGATAGAAATAATGCCTAATTCTTTAAGCGTTTTTAGTTCTCCAGCATCTGATACACCATCTCCATCGTTATCCACCCACACAAGCAACTGGTCAAAGATAGCATCATTTTGATCAATGATTCCATCGTGATTCGTATCATATTGGGCTAAAGCTTCAAAACCATTTTTGGCTAATTCTCCATTTGCAAGCATGGTATAATTTCCAAAGACTTCTCGTCCATCATCAATTTGACCGTTACCATTCAAGTCTAAGGCAAGTATGCCATCTTGTGTTGTCCAGTTCATCTTTTCGCGGAAGCCATTGCTGTCCAAATCGAAATAAGTACCTTCTTTTTTGCTGAGAATATTATAACCATCTCCGGCCAAATCTAAAATCAGTGGATCATAAACAGCGCTTACAGCTTCACCAAAGAGACTATTCCATAAATCTCCCAGGCAATCCCCAATACTTTCTCCCAACATACTGCCTAATACTCCACCGCCTATACCCAATAACAAACCTAATGGTCCGCCGAATAAACCGCCTAACAAGGCAGAACTAATGAAGCTACCGCTACTAAAGCCTAATGTTCCCATCAGCCAGCCGCCCGCGGAACTGAATGCCCAATCTTTCACATATTCGATGGCCTGATCTTTGTCCCCGTTCAGCCAAGCAGCAATTGCATTTTTCGTTACAAAGCCCATTTCAATCACATCAGCTAAAACACCAGCAATTGCTAAAGCTTTGCCAGCTTTGCCATGTGTCAGCCAATAGCCGGCCTTCTCTAAAGCCTCATCAATCTGATCACGAATCCGCATGTAGTCTTTTCCAGAAAGTCCTTTTGCACCATCTACTGCATCGTCCAGCCAGTTGATGGAAGCAGTCCCTCTTTCATCCCCAAGCAGATTTTTCATTTTTTGTGAAAAGCTTTTATCTGCAATAATCATCTCATCTAAATCAATATCTGCTTTAGTCCACCCATTTTTATCTAATATTTGATTATGTTTTTTTCTTAAATCAAGATAATCTTGCATTGATAAAGGTTGGCCTATGCCGTCCTCTACACGTTTCAGCCAAACATTGCTATGAGTCGAAGAATTGTCCAGATGCTTGGTAAACTCATCTACTGTACTTCCTGATTTGAAAATTTCAGAAGCATCTTTTTTTATTGTATCCAGAAGATTATTAAAATTGGAGTTTGTATGCAGATTGTCCAGATCAGCAGTTGCCATAATCTGATTCCATTCTCGCTGAAACAGTTCTTTTGGCATGCCATTGATTGAAGTAACGTTAGGATTATTTAATATATTCGGCATCTCTACCATTGCCCATGTTCGTGTTGATGAAGCATTTGGGACAATACATATTACACTTCCGGTAGTTTCCTGCGCCAGACGTTTAGAAGCTTCCGCCCATGGGCCGGTTGTTCCGTTTGTATCCCCTCCGTAGAGGTAATTTCCAAGAGATTTTTCAAAATCTTTAGGTTTTACATTGGGATAAGTATTTTGATAAGCTAGTTTAACTGCGTTTTTATAATCTTCACTCAATAAAAACTTTCCCACATGCGTACGATCTATCACCCTCACATTTGTTGCATTATCATCGACTAAAGCTTGAATTACACTTGAACTATGAGTTTTGTCGTTAATCATTCCACTATACAAAATTGTTGTTGCATTTCCACTTGCTACTGGATCTTCAATAGAGATTTGACGAACTAAATCTTCTAACTTATCTAGAGTTAGTTTATTACTCTTTGAAAATTCTTTTAATTTTTGTATAGCTTCATCATAATTAAACATTAATATGCCCTCCCTTCTACTAAAATTTGAATATTAGGAATAGGTGGGTTTGAAACTTGAGTTCCATCTCGACCATAAACGATCATAGCTTCTTTTAAATCTTGAAAAATTTGTTCTTTTTTACTTTTTAACTTTTCTGATAAATGAATTCCTGGTCCATATAAATTGTTTGGAAAAGTCATAATACGATCAAATTCCCATCCTTCTAAGTCTTCCTCACCCCAAATTCGTTCCATTTGTACAATAAATAAACAACCGTACCAATAATAGTAAAACCATACTTCATCTGAATTATCCTGATTCACTCGATTCGTTTTTACGAATACAGTTTGATCCTCATTTACTGTCATTCCACTCCATGTTGAATACTCTCCAACTCTACCTTTTTTTTCTGGATACATTTCTGCAAAGTACTCTGCCCACTTCATTGCTTCTTCTTCTGATAAAATTACATTTTTAAATTTCATTTTTCCTCCTACCTTTCTTTTTTCAGCATTCTTTTATTACCTTACAATCCGTTTCATTTTCTCCTTTCTTTTAAAATAAACACTTCTTATTACTTTAACTCTAAAGTAACAAGAATTATTTATTTTTCTAATATCTTACTAATTAATTCATTAACAAATGTCATGTTTTTCTCTCCTTCATATTCCTTTATTTTCATTTCGTCTCTCTAAACTATCGAATGCCTCGCAATGCTAATAAGTTTTGTGTCGCATAGGAAAATGATTCTTCGAGGGCCGGTTTAACAATTTCAAGATATTGATCACAAACAGCTTTATAAGAATTTTCTAAGTCATCAAAATCAAGCTTTTCATCACTATATAGTAATGTTCTGGCATGATCATAATAATGTTTAGCATAAAAAATTAAGCATCGCGTTTCTCATCCATGTTGTGGATAAACACTTGTTGCTAATTCGGCAACAGTATAGGATGAAAAGATCTCCGAGAGTTTTAATTCAACAAAAGGTACAGATTTACCTAATTTTATGAAATCATTGTGATAATTGTTTATTTTTCATATAGTTCTCTCAAATAGTGCCCTAAATTTGAAATATCGGATTTGAATTTTTCTTATGTTTCAATTGTCATCATATTAATTTCTCTCCTTTTTATATTACTAAATTGTAGTTAAATTCCTTTGTTTTCGATTATTACTTTCATAAATTATTCAGCTACTTTTTGAGCAGTCTTTTATGTTTTATCCGTAAAGATAATCATTAACTGCATCACTCAAAGCTTTTGCTTTCAAATTGGGAGAGGCAGTAAGTAGAGCCATTCGAACAGCATCCCTGTATGGATTACTCCTTAAAAATTCAGCCACAGGAGTTCGATCTAACAAGCGAACATCCTTTCTTAACGCTAAATCTTCAATTAGCAGATGACTGTGTGTTACTTCATCAATCATACCGCTATACATTATAGTTGTGGCGTCTTCATTCGCCAAAGGGTCATCAACTGAAATTTGTCGAATTAAAGCATTCAAATCTTCGAAAGTAAAATTCCTTTTTCTTTGCCTCAACTTTTTTAGTTCTTTCAACCCTTCTTCATAATTAAACATTTGATTCATACACCTCTTTTTCTAATCTAATTTTGATATTGGGGAGTGGTGGATTTGCCACCTTTGAGCCATCTACGCCATATACAATTAAAGCCTGCCTTAAATCTCTAAAAATGATTTTTCTTTTCTTTTTTAGTTTTTGAGGCAAATGAATACTCTTACTTGAAAGCTGCTCAGGATACGGATTAATCCAATCCACCTCCCACGCTTTTAGCTCTTGTTTTTCCCAAATTTGTTTCATTTGTATATTAAATAGATAGCCATGCCAAAAGTAGTAAAGCCAAACTTGTGTAGGCTTATCCGGGTTATCACATTTGTGTTTTACAAAAACGGATTGGTCTTCATTAATGGTCAGGCCGGACCAGGTTGTCCAGCGTCCTACAAAGCCAGCTTTAGTTGGGTATTTCTCTGCAAAATAATTCGCCCACTTCCCTGCTCCTTTTTTAGTTAAAATTACGTTCTTAAATTTCATTTTTTTCTCCTTTTTATCGCTATTCAAAAACTCAATTTATCTTAGTTTAAAGCTTTCATCCAAATACTTCGTTACCGGTTCAAAAAAGAAATCAATGATTCTTCTCCGTCCAATTTCAATATCCGCAGTGACATTCATTCCTACCAATACATTTTTTGGATCAGCTCTGAATTTGGTTTGCTTTTTTAACAATTCTACTTTAGCCTTATACATCATTTGCTGATCTTCCTGTTTTTCTGCCTCCGGACTGATGTATGTCACCTTCCCCTCTAAAACACCATTTTTTTGAAATGAGAAAGCTTCTACTTTAATTGAAACCTTCTGCCCGATCTGAACATAGCCAATGTCCTGATTTTTCACTAAAATCTCAAAATATAACGGGGCTTTTTCAGGAACGATGGTTAAAACCTCTTGAGCCTGCGGTAGTGTTTCTCCCAGCTCATCCGTCGTAATTTCACCAATAGTTCCGGAAACTGGTGCGGTTACTATTTGGTTTTTTACATACTCTTCACCTTTATCAAGAGCAGCTTGGTATTGTTCGATTTCCTTATTTTTTTCCAAAATCATTGTGGAAATTTTATTTTTTTCTTCCGCCCGTGTACTTTCAATCTGTAAATCAAATTCCCCATTCTTGGCATTAGCTAAATTGATATTTTCCTGCTGTACCGATAAGTCAGCTGTTAGTTGCGCAACTTTTGCCTGATAAGAAGCAATCTGACTATCCAGCTCTTTGATGGCTTCTTCCAGCTCTGCTTTTTTTACTGCTATCTGCGCTTCTTTGTTTTCACGATCCGCTTTTTTACTTTCCCATGCGCTCTTATACTCTTTATTTTCTTCATATTTTTTCCGATAATCTGCTTCATCGCTTTGCGCATATTTTAACTGGAGTTCCAGTTGCGCTAATTCTTCTTTACCTACAGCTTGGTTTTTCTTTTCTTCTAAATAGGTAATCTGAGTTTTTGTATTACTTATTTCTGCATCAATCGATTTTTTTTGAAACTCATACATTGATGCATAACGTTCCTGTTGAATTTTTTCGCTTTGCAAAACCTCAACTGCCGACTGCACTGAAGTAAGCTGAATATTATAATAGGATTCAACTTCTGGATTTTGTCTAATTTCTTCTATCGACAAATAATCCGTTAGTTTTTTGTCTTTGAAAATTGCTGTTAACGCTTTTTTTTCTAATTGAGACTGCTGCAGTAATTTTTCATTTGAAACGTTATCAATCCCAATGACTTGCTCATCATCCACTGAAAATAATGTAGTTCCTTTTTTTACTTTTTGTCCCTCTTCAACATTCATTGCAATAATCGTACTTGTTTTTGGCATCTGAACTCGATATATTTCTCCCTTTGGTTTAGTTGTTCCTCTCGCAGTTGAAACTACATTTATTTTTCCAAAAAAGGTAAATAATAGTATTAAAAATAGAAACAAGCAAATCAGCTTAACAATCCATCTTCCTATTGGCGAGATAGGCTTATCGATCAGCTCAATAACATCCGGCTGAAATTCATTAAGCAACTTCATATCTTTTTTATTTTTACGTAATAATCTTTTTTCAGATGCTTTTTGCATTCGTTGATTTAATTTCCACATCATGTGTTTTTCTCCTTTATGCCTTTTTTACTAAAAGTTTTTTCCAAGCATTCCTTCCTGTTGTTCGTACAAGCCTTTAAAAATTCCTTCCGGCTGTGCTAATAATTCTGGAATACTGCCCATTTCTTTTAGCTCTCCATTTTCTAAGGCAAAAATACAATCCGCGTCTTTTATTGTCGTTAAGCGGTGCGCAATGATTAGAACAGTCCGGTTTTCAGCAATTTTCTTAAGATTTTGCTGAATAATATGTTCTGATTCAACATCCAATGCAGAGGTTGCTTCATCGAATATTAAAATCTTAGGGTCCGTTATCAACGCACGTGCAATTGCTATCCGCTGCTTTTGTCCCCCTGATAAGCCAACACCATGTTCTCCAACCTCTGTATCATAACCATTAGGAAAAGAAGCAATGAAATCATGAGCTCCAGCTGCTTTGGCTGCTTCAATAACCTTTTCTATGGATGCACTAGGATAATTAATCGCAATATTCTCTCTAATTGTTCGATTAAATAAAAAATTTTCCTGTAAAACTACACCAATTTGACTCCTTAGCCAAACCATATCCGTAACGGCAATATTAACGCCATCAATGTAGATATCCCCAGATTCAGGAACATAGAGCCGTTGGATTAGTTTAGTCAAGGTACTTTTACCTGAACCGCTCCGTCCAACAATACCAATTGTTTGACCTGGCTGGATTTCAAAACTCATTGCTTTAATTGCTGGTGATCGGCTTGGATCATAACGAAAAGTGATGTTTTGAAAAACTATTTTCCCTTGTAGCGCCTGCATCCTAGTTTTATTATTACTTTCTTCTTCTGGTTTCGTATCAAAAATATCACCAATCCGATCAATAGAGATACCGGTTTGCTGAACCTCACGCCAAATTTGCACAATTCGTAAAATAGGACTGCTAACCTTACTTGCCAACATACGAAAAGCAATCAGCTGGCCAACTGTTAATTTTCCTTCTAAAACAGCTTTTGCACCAAACCATAAAATAAGTAAATCAGACACCTTTTGAATAAATTGTCCGATAACGCCAACGTCTCCAGATAAAATTGATCCCTTAAAGCTGGCCTTGGTGTAGCCGGCTTCCAGTTCCCCCCATTGTTCCTTCATTTTAGGCTCCAAAGCAAGAGATTTTATGGTATGAATTCCTGAAACACTTTCTACCAAAAAAGATTGTGCTTCCGCACCTGTTGCAAAGCGTTCATCCAGTCTTTCTTTAAATATAGGAGTGGTAATCATGGAAAGTAATACAAACAAAGGAATGGTCAGTAATAAAATCAACGTTAATTGCGTAGAATAAAACAATAAAATTATGAGATAAAATACCAGAAAAATACAGTCAATTATGGCATTCAGTGGCGTACCTGTCAAAAAATTACGAATAGTTTCCAATTCTCTAATACGTGCCACCGTATCTCCAACTCTTCTATTCTCAAAATATCTTAATGGCAAACGCAGCAGATGATCATACAGTCTAACACTAAGCAGTAAATCAATTTTATTCGTTGTATTTGAAAACACATGATTTTTAGCTATCCCCAAGATTAATTCGAAAACAAAAGCAATCAGCAAGCCTGTTCCCAAGACCGTTAGAGTTGCTAAACTGTGATGAGACAATACCTTATCAATGACTACCTGAATAAAAATTGGACTAAATAGGCCCAGTAGTTGAATAAATAAAGCAGCCAGCATCACTTCCAACAAGACATGCTTGTATTTGATAATAGACGGTAAAAACCATTTAATTCCAAATTTCTGATTTTTTTTCTTAATTTGCTTGTGTTTGAGCAAGAGAACTGTTTCAATCTCCATTGTGTAAAGCTCATCCAATGATAATTCTTTTGGTCGCTGTTCTAATGGAAAATAAATTAGTGCTTTTTCTTTAGTAGCTTGAATCAACACAAAATAATTTCCAGCCCAATCCTTCAATATACATGGCATAGGCAAACGATAATACAACTCTGGTGTAAATCGACTACTTTTCGCTTTATAGCCTAAATATTTAATAATCTTAAGCATTTGTTTTTCATCTACATCAGCAAATTCTGTCATATTTAATTCATGAAACATTTGCGGAGGATCGATAGGAACTCCGTATAATTCACTTACCACTAACAAACTCAACAACCAATCATTTTTCATAAAACTCCTCCAACATAAGTAAAATAAATTTTCAATTTAGTAAAATTAAGTTAAGACTTTTGAAGCATATAAATCGCTTCAAATATTCAATTTAAATGTCCATAAAACACAAAATACTTTATAAAAAATAACATATAATTTATATAATAATTATCACATTTCTCCTTTGTGTATTCAATAGAAAAAACGAAACCTTTCTTTACAATTTCTTTCTATTTAAAAGAAAAAAGCAGGAATATTTTTCTAAATTTTCTGTAAACAATGTGAACATTTTGTTTTCTCATAAAGAAATAACTATCTTTTTATAATATAAAATAGAAAAAAGTTGGTTCTTCACGTTTAAGCACTCAATTATTATGGCTCTATTTTTAAATAAAAAGACATTTTTTCAAAATTACTCCGCTATAAAATTATTAATAAAATAAAATCATTTGTCTGAATAAGACCATAAGTAAATTTTACTTTTCAAAAATATTTTTTTAAGAAATTTATGTTAATTAACAAAAAAAAACACTATATAATATTTCCAGAATCCAAAACCTTATCAAGCTTTTAAAACAAAAAAAGCCCGATCTCTCGATAAACAAGAGATCGGACAATCATACTATTAATGATTATTTTACAGTTACTGAAGCGCCAACTTCTTCTAAAGCAGCTTTTAAGCTTTCTGCTTCTTCTTTAGAAACGCCTTCTTTAACTGGTGCAGGGGCGCCATCAACTACTGCTTTAGCTTCTTTCAAGCCTAAGCCAGTTGCTTCACGAACTGCTTTGATAACTTTAACTTTTTGGTCGCCAGCTGCTGTTAATTCAACAGTGAATTCAGTTTGTTCTTCTGCTGCGCCACCTGCTGCTGGTCCAGCTACTGCTACAGGAGCTGCTGCTGATACGTCAAATTTTTCTTCGATAGCTTTAACTAATTCGCTTAATTCTAAGATAGTCGCTGTTTCTAATTCAGCAACGATGTTTTCAATGTTCAATGCCATTTGAATTTCCTCCATTTAAATTAAAATTGTTTGATTTTTTTGTTTATATTTTTGAATCAGGCTGCTCTTAAGCAACTTCTTCGTTTTTCTCTGCCACTGCTTTGACAGCGTAAGCCACGTTGCGGACTGGCGCTTGCAATACAGATAATAGCATAGAAAGTAAACCTTCGCGGCTTGGTAGTTTTGCCAACGCAGTAATTTCTTCTACTGAAGAAACTTTTCCTTCGATGACGCCACCTTTGATTTCTAATGCTTTTGCATCTTTAGCAAATTCGTCGATGATTTTAGCTGGTGCTACTACATCTTCATTGCTGAATGCTACAGCAGTTGGGCCTGTAAAGACTTCGTCTAAGCCGTCTAAACCAACTTTTTTAGCTGCACGAGAAAGGATAGAGTTTTTGATAACTTTCATTTCTACGCCGGCATCACGTAATTGTTTACGCAAGTTAGTGACTTCTTCAACTGTTAAACCACGGTAGTCCACGATTACTACTGATGCTGCTGATTCAAATTTGCCAGCGGCTTCTTGAACTAGGGTTTCTTTTTTAGCGATTGCTGCTTCACTCATTTATTTCACCTCCTGATTTTGATGGTGAAGTTTTGTTGGTTTGCGAGATGAAACGTCGCTCACTTCGTTCGCCAAGTATTGTTTTACATCGGCTTTTTTCAAAAAGTCGTGTAAAACAACAAAACTCCATGCCACCGTAGACATAGAGGGACCGAATTGTATGTATCAACAATTGTCCTCGGTAGGAAATTAAGACTTGCGTCACCTACTGTCTTCGGTACAGTTAATCATTAACCTCACTCACTTTACCATAGGGCAAGTGAGTGAGTCAAGAATTTTTTAGAAATTTTTTACTATGATCTAGCTTCACGACCTAAGGCTTCGGAAAAAAGATAAATTTTGTTTGTGACAAAAAGCGTCACAATCAAAATTTCCTATTTTTCTGTCAGCCTTGAGCGAGTTCGTTCAGCTTTTCTTTTGATCTAGCTTCACGATCTAAGACTTCGAAAAAAAGATAAATTTTGTTTGTGACAAAAAGCGTCACAATCAAAATTTCCTATTTTTCTGTCAGCCTTGAGTGAGTTCGTTCAGCTTTTCTTTTGATCTAGTTCCATAGACCAGATTGCTCAGCAAATAGATAAACTTCCTTCAAAGATAAAAACCATCTTTGAGTAAGTTTCCTAATTTGCTCACAATCTAACCGGTCTATTACACTTTTCTAATTAAAAAGAAGCTTGGTCAACATGGATTCCAGGTCCAAATGTTGTTGTTACTGAAATGTTTTTGATGTATTGACCTTTTGCTGCTGATGGTTTAGCTTTCACTAATACATCATTGATTGTGTTGAAGTTTTCAACTAATTTTTCATTATCAAATGAAACTTTACCGATTGGTACATGGATGTTTCCAGCTTTGTCAACACGGTAAGTTACTTTACCAGCTTTTACTTCGTTAACAGCTTTAGTAACGTCCATTGTTACAGTACCAGTTTTAGGGTTAGGCATTAAACCTTTAGGACCTAAGACACGTCCTAATTTACCAACTTCAGCCATCATGTCTGGAGTTGCTACTACTACGTCAAAGCCAAACCAGCCTTGTTGAATTTTGTTAACCATATCTGCATCGCCTACGAAATCAGCGCCAGCAGCTTCTGCTTCTTTCGCTTTATCACCTTTAGCGAAAACTAAAACAGTTTGTGTTTTACCAGTTCCGTTTGGCAATACAACTGCTCCACGGATTTGTTGGTCTGCCTTTTTAGGGTCAACGTTTAATTTATAAGCAACTTCAACTGTTGCATCAAATTTTGCGATATTTGTTTCTTTTGCCAAAGCTACTGCTTCTTCAACTGAGTAAGCTTTTGTAGCATCAACTTTTTTCAATGCTTCTTGCATTTTTTTGCTCTTTTTAGCCATTTTGTTTCCTCCTTGATTGTGGTTATAACGGTAGAACCTCCCACGTAATTCATATCTTTAAATATGAAATAAACTGAGAAGCTACTTCTTTGGGATGCCGGAATAAAATTATTCTACAGTGATTCCCATGCTTCGTGCAGTTCCTTCAACCATGCGCATTGCTGCTTCAACATCAGCGGCGTTTAGGTCTGCCATTTTAAGTTCAGCGATTTCTTTTACTTGATCGCTTGATACTTTAGCTACTTTCGTTTTGTTTGGTTCACCAGAACCTTTTTCGATTTTTGCAGCTTTTTTCAATAATACTGCAGCTGGTGGTGTTTTAGTAATGAATGTAAATGAACGATCTTCATATACAGAAATTACTACTGGAATGATCAAACCAGCTTGATCAGCTGTACGAGCGTTGAATTCTTTAGTGAATCCCATAATGTTGATACCCGCTTGACCTAATGCAGGACCTACTGGCGGAGCTGGTGTTGCTTTACCTGCAGGAATTTGCAATTTAACGATTTTTTCTACTTTTTTTGCCACGAGACATACCTCCTTAAGTCCGTGATGTGGTTAATTGGAGATGAAGATTTCTCCTCCCACGCGATTCTTTGGCTACGCCAAGAAAAGTTGTATGCAAAAACACACACTAAAACAGTATACAACTTTCCCTCTGGATTTTCAATGCTTTTCCTGTATTTCCCTTGATAGCTTCTGAAATAATTGCTTTTGACTAAATAGAACGCTTCACTATCCTGTAGTTTTTATTTTTCTCCGGCCTCTACATAGCTCATATCGCCGACTGATTCTACCTTGAATTGGTTATTTTCATACACAATTTTTGTTACGCTGGCATTTTCTAATTGGATCGGCAGCTCATCATCCGTTAAGTCCGAAACCATCGCTAAAATAGACATACCGTGCGCCACCAGTAAAACATTGCCGCCGTCTGCTTCTGTCTTTTTGGCAATTTCCTTCAATGCAGTCTGCATCCGTTTTTTAACTGTCGGCTGATCTTCCGCTAAACCGGTCGTATCTAAAGATTTTAGATTTTTTACAGCGTCTGCCATATTCACTTTGCGGTCAGCGAAGGCTTTCATGAAATCTTCATAGGAATTATAGCCCATTTTTTTACCAACGGCTCCCCACATGTTTTCATCGGTATCCCCTTCGTAAATACCAAAACAAAATTCACGTAGACGCTTATCTTCAGTTAAAGGAACTTTTTTCTGTCCACTATTATCTAATACTAACTCTGCCGTTTCACGAGCACGGCCTAAATCACTGGAATAAGCTGCCGTAAACTCAATATTTTCTTTCTTAATACCTTTACCTAATGCTTCTGCCACTTCAACCCCAGCATTCGTTAAAGGTGTATCTGCCCAGCCTTGCGCACGTGTGACTGTATTAAACATTGTTTTCCCATGGCGCGTTACATAAAAAACGACCGGTTTTTCCTTAGCTACCTCTGCACTGCTGCTGGATTGACTGTCACTTTGCTGATTTCCTCCATTGTTTCCGCACGCCCCTAAAACGAATACGGCACTTAATAAGACAAACCCCTTCAAACATTTTTTAGCAATTTTCATTCTAACTCTCATCCTTTCTACTTTATAAAAATGAAAAAACTGAACAATGATGCCAGTTCAAAGAACTAGACCAATTGTTCAGGTTTTGCCCAAAACAGGTAACAATCCCGATTGCTAAATTAATTATAGAAATAAAAGAAAGCGCTGTCAACGATTATTTTACTATAAATTTAAAAAACTAGACAAATTGAAAATTTACACAATAGAAAACAGATATATTCCAGCCGATATAGCTGTCGAATGATCCGAATTATTCTTGAAAACTTTCTCATTTTTTAACTAAAACTCCTTTCTTTTTCAAGCGCATATGTTAAACTACTAGCTGTTAGTACATAGTTATCTGCAGAATACAAGAAAGGTCGCCGGCTCTTTTAGGTTCGACAGCCTTTTATGCTAATTTCGCCGAAAGGAATGAGGTAAAATGATGGAACAATTACGTTATAAAAGTGTTTTTGACATTATTGGTCCGGTAATGGTCGGTCCAAGCAGCTCGCATACAGCCGGTGCTGCCCGTATTGGCAAAATCGTCCGCAGTATTTTCGGAGAACAGCCGGATACGGTTGATATTTATTTGTACGAATCTTTTGCTAAAACCTATCGAGGACACGGCACAGATATCGCTTTAGTCGGCGGACTGCTTGATATGGAACCAGATGATGAACGCTTGGCAGACTCATTGAAAATCGCGCATGAACAAAAGATGGAAGTCTTGTTCGTTCCTTTAAAAGAAAAAGCGGAGCATCCTAATTCTGTTAAGTTACTGGTTTCTAAAGGTGATCGTAAGCTGTCAGTAACCGGCATTTCCATTGGCGGCGGCAATATTCAGATTTCAGAGCTGAACGGCTTTAAGATTTCCCTGACGATGGGCACACCAACCTTCATTATTGTCCATCAGGATGTACCCGGAATGATCGCAAAGGTAACCAACTTGCTTTCCGAAACCAATATTAATATAGGAACTATGACCGTTACTCGTGAATCCAAAGGTGAAAAAGCCATTATGATTATTGAAATTGATCACGCGGAGATTGGCGATATCACCATGAACTTAGTGCAAATTCCGCATATCTATAGTGTTAATTATTTTGATTAAGGAAGGAGTCAAACGCATATGTTTCGATCAATTGAAGAATTAGTACAGCAAGCGGCAGACTTTCCCTCAGTAGCTGAACTGATGATTGCTACTGAAATTGAAAATCAAGGCTATAGTCGAGAACGCATCATCGAAACCATGGAACGAAATTTGATTGTCATGAAGCAGTCCATTCAAGAAGGCACGCAAGGTGTTACCTCTGTAACCGGCATTACCGGCGGCGATGCGGCTCGTTTAAATACCTATTTAGAAGCAGGAAACTTTTTAAGCGGAGAAACGATCTTACAGGCAGTCAGAAATGCAGTAGCTGTTAATGAAGTGAATGCTAAAATGGGCTTAATCTGTGCCACACCAACTGCCGGCAGTGCCGGCGTGGTTCCCGGTGTGCTAATGGCGGCCATCGACAAGCTGCATTTAACGCATGAACAGCAATTGGATTTTCTATTTACAGCGGGCGCTTTTGGGTTGGTCATTGCGAATAATTCCTCAATCAGCGGAGCAGAAGGCGGCTGTCAAGCAGAGGTCGGCTCTGCCAGTGCGATGGCAAGTGCCGCTTTAGTTTGTGCGGCAGGCGGTACTGCAGATCAGGCTGCTCAAGCAATCGCGATCACGTTGAAAAATATGATGGGGTTAATTTGCGATCCAGTGGCTGGTCTGGTGGAGGTTCCTTGTGTGAAGCGAAATGCATTAGGCTCTTCCCAAGCCTTTATTTCCGCGGACATGGCCTTAGCTGATATCCGCAGTGTTATCCCACCGGATGAAGTTGTTGCCGCAATGTATCAAGTGGGTCGCCAAATGCCGCAGATCTTTAAGGAAACAGCGGAGGGCGGTTTGGCAGTGACCCCAACAGCCAAGCGCTTAAGTAAAGAAATTTTAGAACAACAAACCAATGAATAATCTCAAAAAAATTAGCTGAGCCACGCGAAAGTGTCAAAATCAACTCTCGTGTGGCTCAGCTTTTTTCTGGAACTAGCTTACTCTACTTATTAATAAGTGGTACCGCCTAACCCCACAATTCCGACGATGGCATTCATAACTTCTTTCATCGAATTACCTGAAAATTCAATTGTACGTCCATCAATTCGGGTAATTTGAGGCAGCATTTCAATTCGGTCGGCTTGTGCCGTGGTCACACATTGCAGCCGTACAGTTGCTGGCGTAGTAATGGTATAGAATGGCAATTCAGCCAGTTCGCCATCCACTGCTTCAGCGGTTTTAGTAATGATCTCATTTTTTACTTTATTCACTGAAAAATTCTTGATGGCATAGCGCCCAAGAGATTGTTTCGTTGATACAAACGGCACCCAAGGCATCATCTGCTCATCATGCAGCTGCTCTTTCAGTCCAGATTCGCCAATAATCAAGCCCACCGGAACCCCTAATTCGCTAGCATAAGCTGCATTAATCGTTGTTTCATTCATATACACTTCGTTGATTTGCAAATCATAGGCGACACTAGCGCTGTAACCATGATCCATATTGCCGTGAAGCTTACCGATACCGGCATGATACCCTAAAAACAATACAAGATCGTACTCGCTGGTCAACCCACTCATCATATAATCCATGCGAGGAAAGCCGCTCACTAGAGAAATCCGTTCATCCATTTCTGCCAGACGGGCGTAGGATAGATTAACGCCGCGGCTATGAGAATCTGAAATAGTAATTTCGTCTATTTCAGGATTTTTTTGACTCTTTTGAATGCCTTCAATGACCCAGGCTACATGTTGATGATAGATTTCTCTAAAAAGCTGAGTGTCATCCTTTTCCATATCAAAAGTGGCAATTCCCGCCAGTCCTTCAATATCACAGGAAATATAAAGCTTCATTTTGCGCAGCTCCTTTTCAAAATTATTTTAAGCCAGCAGAGAGGGCAGAATCTCTTTCGGGTCTGCTTGCCAAAAAGAATTCTTTTCCCCATCGCCTTTGTTCTTATACACTATACTTTTTAGTTTTTTAAGGAAACATTTTTATAGTAAATCGATCCCAGCGGTCCAAAATCCAAGCCTTGTACTTCATTATTGGCTAAATAGGCCTCGGTAATTTGGTATAACGGTACTAACGGTGCTTCTTCCGCTACTAAACGATCAGCCGCCTGCATCGCTTCCCATCTTTTCTCATAGTCATTAGCATATGTTTCATTTGCATCCTTCACTAATTGATCGTATTTTTCATTGGACCATTTTCCGAAATTATTAGAAGTATTGGTATGCAGCAAGCTTAAGAAATCAATCGGATCTGCATAAACCGGCGTCCAGCCACCTAATACAATATCAAAGTCGCCACTGCGGCTTTTTTCTAAACGATTATTGAAAGGAACTGCAGATACATTCACTGTTAAGCCTTCCAACGTCTCATTTAGCGCACCTTGAATATACTCGCTGATTTTTTTCGCACTATCAGAATCAGAGCACAAGATGGAAACAGTCGCTTTGTCTATGCCTAGTTCCTTTTTCGCAGTACTCCATAATTGCTTGGCTTGTTTTTGATCCGTTGGGTTAATGTCGCCAACTTCTTCAGCAAAATCCTGATCGGTTTCTTGATTTTTAAAGCCGGTCGGCACAAACCCTAGAGATTTTTCAGAGCCGTCATTTAAGACATTTTTCGCTAATTTTTCAGAATCAAGTGCCAGAGCAATCGCTTTTCGCGCATTGGTATTGGCAAATAAATCTTTTTGCGTATTTAACTGAATATAATAAGTGCCTGGTAATTTTCTGATCTTCAACGCCTCATTACCTTGTTCCTGTGCCACCAGTTCACCGGAAATTTTGACTAAATCCAACTGACCGTCTTCAAATAGGTTTTTACCAGTTGTTACTTCCTTGATCACTTGAATCTGTACTTCGTCAAGTGCAACCTTGTCCTTATCCCAATATTCTTTGTTTTTCACATAAGACCAAGAAGTGTTCGTGCCATCCCAGTCTTTTAAAACAAATGGGCCATTGTAAAGAGTGTGTTCTGCGTTTGTCCCGTATTCTTTCCCGGCTTTTTCAACAAATTCTTGATTTAGCGGATAAAACGCTGGTACTGCTAAAAGCTGCTGGAAATAGCTCATTGGATAAGCCAGCGTCACTTCTACCGTTTGCTCATCAAGCGCTTTAATCCCTAATTCTTCTTTGTCCTTTGTTCCGTCTGCTATCTCTTTATAGTTTTTAATACCTTCAAAATAATACGCTTGCGGCGAAGCTGTTTTAGGATCAACCGTACGTTTCCAAGAATATTCAAAATCCTTAGCAGTAATCGGTGTACCATCGCTCCATTTTGCACCATCCCGAATGGTAAAGGTATAGGTTAAGCCATCTGCTGAAGGTTCCACCTTATCCGTAGCCAGCGCCGGTACAGCAGCTCCTGTTTCATCAAAAGAAAACAAACCTTCGCCAACCTGACTCATTACGCTGCAGGCGGTGTTATCCATAGCCAATGATACATCAGCGGTGGACAGCTCTGATTCGATGCCTACCTTTAATACCTGTTTTTCTTTTTCAGCAGCTGTCTTTCCCCCGTTTGAACAGCCTGCTAGTGTCAGCAACATTACCGTTGTTACTGCCAATAATTTTTTATAACGTTTCTTCATTTTTTAGCACCTCATTTTTTTGTTCCCACAAATGTTTATTTTTTGGTAGAATTATTTATAAATGCATCCAAGGAGTTCACTATGAATTTACGTTATCTGCAAGAAACCTATCGTTTAACTAAAACAGATCTTCAAATCCTCAGTTATTTAGACCAACAAAGCTGTCTGCTCAGCGAAATCAGTATTCGACAGACCGCTAAGGATTGCTTTACTTCGCCAACCTCTGTGATGCGATTGGCAAAAAAACTCAATTTATCCGGCTACAACGAGCTGTTATACAAAATTAAGGAATCTCATTTGCCGGCACCTGTTGTTTCGGAAGTTACCCTTTTAAAAGAGGAAATTGAGCAATTCTGTCGGCTGATGCAGCAAAATCAGGGCAATTTAATTACTGTCGTAGGCAATAATTTTTCTGCTCACATTTCGGCATATATCAGTGAAGTATTAAATTTTCACTGTATACCAAGTGTGACCACTGCTCATACTCAAATGATAAATAGTCGGAATAGTCAGAATATTTTACTGATCGTTGTTTCGCATTCCGGCGAGGAAGAGCATTTGCAAAAGACTGTCGATCTAGCAGTTGAACGGAAAAATACCATTATTTCTTTTTTAGGAACAAAGAGAGCTCCGCTGGCTGCTGCTTCTGATTTAGTTTTTTCCACGAATTCTTATAGTCCGTTTTCGACAAATGTTGCTCAACCGCAATTATTCTTTGGACGAACCTTGGTTACCTTTGAAACGTTAATATGCGCATATATAAATTCCAAAGAAAATAAATAATTTTTCTTATTATATCCGAAAAAAATCAGCCGTCGAGAGAAAAAACCAGAAAAGGCACCTGTTCCCTAAAAAGCGGAACACGTACCTTTTCTTCAAAAGACATGAGCTTTTATTTCGTCCTATACCAATAGTTACTATTGAGCAAAATGTTCAATTTCTGCTGCTGTCGGCATTCCAGTTTGAGCGCCTAATTTAGTGACGGATAGGGTCGCACCAAAGCCTGCGAGCCGGACAGCTTCCGCAACTGTTTTGCCTTGTGCCAGACAAGCCGCTAAAATGCCATTAAAGGTATCTCCAGCTCCTGTCGTATCCACTACAGCTACTTTTTCGGCTGGGATTGTCACAACATCGTTTGCGGTTGTGTAAGAAATCCCTTGACTGCCGCGTGTTACAATCAGTTGCGTTTGATGCGTTTTAGCCCACGTTAGCATTTCCTCTTCAAGCTCTTCAGGATCCGTCAAGGTTCGTCCCAACAAGCCTTCAAATTCGGTTTCATTCGGAGTAATTATATCTACAAAAGGCAGCATCTCCAGCACACTTTCATTATAGGGCGCCGGATTTAAAATAGTGATTGCACCTGCTTCCTTTGCAAGCGCCAAGCCTTTTTTAACTGTTTCCAGCGGAATTTCCAGCTGGGTTAAAAATACATCCTGCGCGGTTGTTTTTTCATTAATTACCGCATCGACTTCATTTAAGAGCATATTTGCGCCAGGCAATACGACGATTGCATTATCTTCTTTGAGCTTAAAGATCGAAGCGACTCCGGTGAAAATATTTTTTTCTGTGCTGACTGCCTCTACGTCAATCTTTTCTTGTTTTAAATGTTGGTAAACCTTACTGCCGAAGGTATCGTCACCAATTTTTGCGATCAGAGAAACCGGCGCTCCTATGCGCGCTGCCGCTACTGCCTGATTTGCGCCCTTGCCGCCAACGTAATAATCAATCGTATCTCCAAGCAACGTCTCACCGACTTTCGGCAGCCGATCCGTTTCCATGACCATGTCCATATTAATGCTTCCTAATACCACTACTTTTTTCATCGTGGACCCTCCTTACTTATATTCTCTTCAAATACTTATAGAAAGACCCCAGATGTTCTCTTTCACTTTCCTTATACTCTGAAACTTTTTCAAAACCATGCTTCCTAAAGAAATTTTGCATTTTGAGATTAGAATGATTGGTACTTGAATAAAGATGCTTTCCATTTTTTGCTTTCACTCTATTAATTATATCATTTAGCAAGATTGATGCGTAACCATTCGCTAAATAAGCCGGATCTGTGGCAATTCTTCTCAAGGTATAATCAGCTGGTGCTTCTGTAGTCAATGTTGCCACAGCTACAATGCTGCCCTGATCTATAAGCGTATAAAGCTGCTGACCGGCAAGATCTTCTTGAATGATCTTTTGATTAGGGTAGTCCGTGGTCCATTGATAAATATGTGCCTGCGCCATTTGCTTTTTCGCTGCTTCTAATAAGTGATCGATTTCATTGAAATCGGATGGATCAGCTAATCTAATTTCCATGTAGGGTCATCTCCGAAAACTTTCCATTTTTAATAGGGTAATAAAAGAATGGATAAAACAACGACACAAATAATTCCTACAATGGTTGGTACACTAGTCCGCTTCAAGATTCGAACCGGGCTAACGCCTACTGTTGAAGCAACAATCATCACGACAGCCGCTACTGGTGAAATTGTCCGCGCTAGATTAGCAATCATCTGCATTGGCAAGGCAATGAGAATTCCATCGATGCCGGCTTTTGATGCAATATCAGGAATCAATTCGATAACCGCATAGAACATCGCCAGACCGCCGCCGCTTAAAATTCCAAAGAGTGTCGTAGCGCCACTGAAAATTAAGGTCGTCACTAAACCGGCAGAGGCAGAGGATTCTACAGAAGCCATAATCTTATCGATGATGCCTAAAGACTGAATCGCTGTGGTGAATAATGAGCCGCCGACTACCAGCATAACCACTTGACTAAAGCCTTGTCCCATTCCTTTAAACATTTCCGTTGCTGAATTTTGAATCTTTTTATATGATTTGTGCCGAATCGTTTCAATTGCCACTGCAACAAAGAAGGAAATAAAGGTTAGCACAAAGATATCCATTTGAATGCCTTTAACAAACATGCCGGTAATTCCTACAATTAAAATGAGAATCAATGGCAGTAAAGGTAAAATAGCGTAAAATTTCGGTACATTTGCTTCTTCCTGCTTCTCTAAATCATCATTTTGAATCGCAACAAAAGCCGCTGCACCTTCTTTTTTATCACAGTATTTTTGCCAGAAATAATGAACGGCTGCCATGATTAATAAGGTTGGAATGGAAATCTTCGCGTGCCAGGCAACATAGGTTAATACATCATAATTTAACGTTTGCGCTGCAATGACATTGTCAGCCCCAAGCGGTGTCGGCATAATGGTTGCTGTCATCGCAATAACACCGGCAGCAGTTAAAGATGAAATTCCCATATTCGCCAACATTGGGTATAAAATCGCCATTAAAATAATTGCTAAACTAGAAGCACTTGGAACAACTAGCGACATTAGATTTCCAATCAAGAAAACCAGCGGTACAAACAAGGCTTTTGATTTAATCTTTTGCAACGGTTTTACTAAAATATTTACAGCCACCTGATTAGCACCAATCACATTCATATAGCCTGAATAACCGAATAAAATCATAATGACAATACCAGCTGAGCTGACTTGGCTAATAATTGTGTCTTTAAATTTCAGAAAAACATCGAAAAAAGCTAGGCCAGTTCCTTCACCCTCCGGATAAAGCGGATGTCCTAAAAGTACAGCGAATACTAATAATACCAGTGCTCCTGTAATCAAGCTTAATGCCGGATGGTAATTCTTAATAATCAAATAAGCGACAACACCCAACACCACTAACACTAATAATGACTCAAGCATAATAAGTCTCCTTTTTTAATTAATTTTTTCTAAGTTGGTCACAACCCACTTTTGAAAGGCAGGAATATCGATTTCCAAACAAACCTCTGCATTCGTTGTATCATGATACTTCATTTTTAAATCTGCTACTGTTGCTCCAGCTGCTGGTCCTTCCAAAGCAATTTCCACAAAGGTTGGTTGTGTTTTAAATAATTGCGGGTCAGTTAAATAAGCAATCGCGCAAACATCATGCATTTTTAAGCCAGTCTGTAAGCTGCCGCCGCGATAATGTTGGAACAAGGCGTAGAACATTGCGCCTACTTTACCGAATTCCTTGATTTTTTCTGTTTCATTTTTTGTAAGCACTGCGGTGCTGGTTACATCCAATCCCACCATAACGATCGGCAAGCCTGCTTGAAAAACAATTTGAGCTGCATGAGGATCAACATATGTGTTGAATTCGGCACTTGTATTTGTATTGCCGCGTGATAAGGAACCACCCATCATAACGATTTCCTTGATGTTCTGCTTCGTTTCAGGGTACATGCTGAACAGCAGGGCAATATTGGTCAACGCCGCAATCGGTACTAACGTAATCGGTTCAGGACTAGATAAAATCACTTCTTTCATTGCTTCAACCGCATGTATATCAAGCGCTTTCAACTCTGATACAGGAAAATCATAGCCGTCCATCCCGCTTTCACCATGAATATCAGCTGAATCCTCCAATTGGATCAACAGTGGCTTATCGCAGCCCTTTGCCACAGGAACCTTTTTGCCGAAAAATGACACAAGCTTCAAGGTGTTTTGCGTCGTTTTGTGTACGTTTACATTTCCAGCAACTGTGGTTACTAAGCGCACATCTAGCGCTGGGTGATTTAACGCAATGGACAAGGCCACCGCATCATCTATCCCTGGGTCTGTGTCAATAATAACAGGTCTTTTTTCTTTTACCATAAATCCTTCTCCTCTCTTAGGTTAAGCGCATTACCAAATGTGTATAAAAAAATACCTTTTCAAAAGTAAAAAAGTATTTTCAGGTTAAACGCTTTACCTATCTGTGTCTTATGATAGCGTTTTATTTTCAGTTAGTCAATATTTATTTTATTTTTTTTACACTTTCACCCTTAAACAATGTCGGCGTCAAAATTTGCTTAGTGGTTTGTTCCGCTTCCTTGGTTAACATTTTAGTCAATAAACTAACAGCTTCTTCTGTTAGCTCCGAGCTGTTTTGCTCAACTGTAGCTAATGAAATCCCTAATAAATCTGCAATCTCCAGCCGGTCATAACCAATGATGGATAAATCATTCGGAATCGTATAGCCGTTGGTAACAGCTTGTTTTAACACCCCAAAAGCGACCATATCGTTTGAGGTAATGACCGCTGTGATCGGTTTTAAGCGAAAGAGTTCCTTAGCTTTTTCTATACCGTTAGCAAAACGATAGCCGGTTTCAATAATATAATCCTCTTTGATGGCAATTCCATAGCTGTCCAGCGCTTGCTTATAGCCTTTAATTCGTTCCAGCGTTCCTGGAAGCTCCAAATCACCAGTTAAAAATGCGATGTCCCGATGTCCGTTTTCTAATAAGTATTCTGTAGAGAGGCGTCCACCGGCCAAACTATCAAAATAAACTTGGTTTACTCCGGCAAAAGCAACCTGGCGATCCACCAGCACGAAAGGCCGATCAATCATTTTTAGAAATTGTTCCTGCTCTTTTTTATAGGCAAAGGATTCATTTGATAGTGCAATAATTAAACCATCTACACCGCGATTCAAAAGCATTTGAATTAAATTTTTTTCCACAGCAAAATCGTCATTTGAATTAACAATAATCGTTAAATAGCCCCTTGCCCGAAACTGTTCCTCCAGCTGCTTACAAAGCTTTGAAAAGAACGGATTTTCAATATCAGGAATCACAACACCGATTGTTTGGGAAGCATTTTTAGCCAGACTTTGAGCCGCAATATTGGGCATATAATTTAATTCCTTGGCAATGGCTTTGATTTCATTTTTCTTCTTTTCAGAAATTCGAGAAGGTTTATCATTTAAAACTAAAGAAACCGCAGCTTCCGATACGTTCGCCATTTTAGCGATATCTTTCATTCTGATTTTCATGATGCTCTCCTTTTTCCTCCAGCTGTTTTCTATTTGTTTCTATCAGTCGGCCATAAAAAGTCAGCAACTGCCTGGTCCACTTCCGGATTTTCATGCAGCTGGCTGTGTTGTGCCTGCTTCCCGTAAAAGACTTTTTCAGTGACTGGGTTGCCATGATTTTTTAATAAGGCTACTGTACTTAAGGCATCTGACTCCGGCACCGTGCCGTCACTTAGACTACCATCCTGCAGATCTCCGGCAATGAGGAGGACCTGCATTTCCGGTGAAACATTGGCAATACCACTCGCCAAATCAGCATAGCGCTCACTTTGAACAGAAGGACCGTTAGCAAGTAGCTCCTCCATCGTTTCTCCTTGAGACAGTTCCACAAAATTATTAAAGGGCGCTGCAATTCCAATGAATTGATTTACTGCTGGCAGGCTTGTATCCGCGCCATAGGTAGTCAAATAACGCAGAGCGCTGACCCCGCCCATTGAATGTCCGACAAGATTAACTTCCTTAATGCTGTATGTCTCACCGAGATAACGTAAACAATTTTTTAACCACTCTGCTTGATTCCATTCGTTGTTCTTATTATCTTCAAAAAGGACTTGAACGCTTGGATTATCCGCTTTTCCCGACAATTGTCCAGCTGATTGGACGGTTCCGGTCGGACTAACGGTTAAAACTAACTCTTTTTGAGTTTTCTGATTCAAACGCTTAAGCATTCCGCCAAATGAACGATTTCCTCCGCCATAGCCATGAATAAAAAGAGTCGGCACCGCTGTTTTAGTTGCTATCTGACTTGTGTCAGCGGTGGACTGCTGCGTTTTATTTACGGTCTTTTTACCCGCACAGCCAGCCATAACAATGAGAGCGCCCGCTAGCAGAAGCAAGTATAATTGTTTTTTCCTCAAAATAGCTCCCCCTCCGCCTTTTTGATAGTTAAGAAAAAAGCGGAACAAAACTATAATTCAGCTTTGTACCACTCTTAAATAGCAGCGAATCAGAAAGAAAAATAACCGGAAATTTACCAGACTTTTATTTTTCCTTCTATTTCTAATTAGATAGAATCTACTTGCTCGAAGTCCAGCTCTGTACTTGTTTCGCGGCCGAACATATCGATATTTACTTTTAATTTTTGTTTTTCTTCATCTACTTCAGTCACTTCTCCTTCAAGACCAGAGAAGGCGCCTTCGATGATTCTCACTGTATCTCCTACAGCAACCTCTAAATCAGATTGACGTGTACTCATTCCGATTGAACGTAAGATATGATTGATCTCTTCTTGTAATAAAGGAGCGGGCTTGCTGCCTGCGCCATGAGAGCCGACAAACCCAGTAACGCCCGGTGTATTACGAACAACATACCAAGAATCATCCGTCATGGTCATTTCAACTAAAACATAACCAGGAAAGGTTTTATGAACGATTTCTTTTGCTTTGCCATTTTTTACTTCTGTTTCAGTTTCTTCCGGTACAACGACACGAAAAATAAAATCACCCATGCCCATGCTTTGTGCACGTGATTCGATATTCGCTTTTACTTTATTTTCATAACCAGAGTATGTGTGCAATACATACCAATTTTTTTCAAATGATTCCATGACTGTTGCATCTCCTTTAATTGTGATTAAAAATCCGTTACTTTCAAAAGGCCATAATAGCGCTTGAGTCCATAATTTATGTGCAAATAAAAAAACCTCAGTTTTCCCGAAGTTTTTTTCTCATGGCTATTATAGCACTATTCACCGTAAATTACTAGCTAGTTTATTTAAGAATCCAACCAAAAACAGTCTGAACGGCTGTGTCCATTACGAAGAATAACGCTGCAAAAATAATTGATGTTTCGATAACAATCAATGTATCTTTACGTAATTGTTTTTTTGACGGCCAGCTTACTTGTTTCATTTCGTCTTTTACACTACGCAAAAACTTCATCCCGATTCCTCCAATACTTACTTTGTTTCTTTATGTAACGTGTATTTTTGACAGTATTTACAAAATTTTTTAATTTCCAGTCGTTCGCCACGTTTACCTTCACTAACGGCTTTAGAATAGTTGCGGGAGCCACAAACGGAACAAGCAAGTGCTGATTTTTTCGTTGCCATTGTTCGACCTCCTCTATTCATAAATTTACTCAATAACATTATCATTCTTTTTGTAAATTGTCAATGACTGCTCAATAAACGAGATGTAGTGCGCTTTTGATACAAATAAATATAAGAGAGAAGGCAGGACAATCAAAAAAGAAGATTTCCCGCCCTCTGCTTATGAATAGACGGTGTCCAAATATCAGGCTCTTCGGCAATTTCATAAAATCCGCTAATGCATAAAGCGCATTCGCCTCTTTTACTCCAATTGCTCGTGCCTTAACGATTTTTGGCCAACCTTGAATAAACGGTGCCCAAACATCAGGCTCTTCGGCAATTTCATAAAACCTGCTAATGCATAAAGCGCATTCGCCTCTTTTACTCCAATTGCTCGTGCCTTAACGATTTTTGGCCAACCTCAGTTTCTTAGTCGTTTAGAAAAAAGGGATAGTAAAGGGCCAAATAAGAGCATAACGATTACTGATCCCTCTCGAATATTCAAAATCTCGGAACGAGTAAAATAGATCACCAAACACAAAACAATGCATAATAGATCTACCAACAGTCGAATCACACCATAATCAAGCTTCACAATCGCCTGTAGTACTCGGCATGTTCCTTCGAGTGAAAAGGTAACTATGTTTAATTCCATAATTATCGCAATCGAAAATGCTAGACAAATATAGCTGAAAAGTAATAACATAAGGCGATTAATATAGGCTAAATGGGAGACATTGGGAAAAATTCTATAAAAAAAGAAATTAATATAAATTCCCAAAAGAATACATAGTGGTATTTGTAATATTACTTTCGAATGGATTTTTCCTTTCTGTAAAATCAACTGAATGGCAACACAGCCTAAATTCATTATTAACCCCACAGAGCCCACTTGAATTCTAGTCATTTCAGCAATGGTTTTTGCCATTGCATCCCAAGGACCAACGCCTAGACCACATCTCAAGGCCAGAGCAGAAAAGCAAGCTGTACTCGTTATAAAGAAAAATAAAACAGCCAGCTGAGCAGCTTTTCCTTTTGCTCGAACGCGAGTAATCAAATCAATGGTACCTCAGTATTAATTTTGATCGGTTTGCCCGTTTTTAAAGATTCTTCTGCCGCAATTGCAACCCTTTGCGCCATAATGGCATCAATACCGCTAACCGGTACTTCGCGCCCTTCAATGAGACTGTCAGCAAATTCTACAAGCTCAGCATGATAGGCTTGTCGGTAACGCTGGGCAAAATTCGGGTACGGATTTTTTCTAGTCATATCAAGTTCCGAATAAGCTTCCACCATGCTATCAGAAATATTTTCAGCTTTGAACATTCCAAAGCTGCCGAATAGTTCTAAGCGTTGATCATAACCATAAACCGCTTTACGACTATTATCAATAATCCCAAAGCTGCCATCTTCAAAGGTTAATACAGCAATTAAAGTATCTATATCATCAATTTCTCTCAAAGTAGGATCAATCAGAGTATCTCCTTTCACAAAGACCTCTTGAATATTTTTTCCCATAATAAAACGCGCCATATCAAAATCATGCATGGTAAAATCAAAGATCAATCCGCCAATTCTTTTAATTAACGCATGCGGAAGTAAATCCGGATCTCTGGATGTGATTTTCACTACTTGTAAATTTTCCGGTAATTGTTCAATAGCTTTCGCTTTAATTTCAGAAAATTGAGTATCAAAGCGTCGGTTAAAGCCAATTTGAATTTGAACTCTCTGTGCTTTGATTTCTTTTAAAATTTGAATATTTTTTACTTCATCCAAGCTCATGCTTAATGGCTTTTCACAAAAGATATGTTTTCCAGCTCTAGCGGCCTTTAAGCAAAGCTCTTCATGCGTATCGGTGGAAGTAAAGATACAAACAGCAGCAATATCCTCAACTGCCAATAATTCATCAGCCGTCTTATAGCATTTAACCGTGGGATATTTTTCTTGAATCATGGCTATATTTGCATCAGCTATTCCAACTAGCTCAATTGTTGGGATAGTAAAAATATTTTCGATATGAATTTGACCAACGCGACCTGCGCCGATCACTCCCAGCTTTAATTTATCCATAAAAAGAGACTCCTTATCTCAACTTATTTTCTAACGACATCAAGTAATCAAAACTTTGGGCCATACTATTTAGCATGCCGATCTTGGAAGAATCTTGCTCCACACAGTAAAATTCTACGCCGTTTGCTTCGCCCCAATTGATCACTTGATCCATCGCAATTTCACCAGAACCAACTTCCGCAACACTGTTTGCCAGATCAAACCGGTCAAAGCCAGATTTGAAATCTTTTAAATGAATAATTGGACAGCGTCCAGAATACATTTTTATTGCCTCAACCGGATTTTCACCGGCACAAGCCAGCCAGTAAGTGTCTGGTTCCGCATAAATGCCTACATTAAAATCCGGATCAGTTATGAACTGTAAAACATTGCGATTATTGATTTTATTAATATAGTCATATTCCGGATTGTGTAATCCGATTCGATAGCCTTTCGGAGACAACTCATAGGCTACCTGTAGTAATTGACGTTTTGTCTTGATATAGCCCTCAGTGTTTTGATCCTCATCATCAATATACTTATCAAAAATTGTTTTCGATCCAAATAGTTCACACTCAGAAACAATTCCTGCAATATCATTAAAAAAGCGCTCATGCTTAATATGCATCCCAGCAATTGAAAAGCCTAACTCCTTAACTAGCTGAGCGATGTCTTCTGCCTTATGTCCGCGCATTCCATCGACCTGAACTGCCTGGTACCCGATTTCTTTTAATGCTTTCAAAGTGGCTTGCGGATCCTTTTCAAATTCTTTTCGAACTGAATAAAGTTGTGCTGCAATTTTCTTACGGATTTCTGCCATTTTACTCCCTCATTTCCTTAGCTAAATGATCTCGTTACACTAGTGCTTTTTAAATCTAAATAATCGAGCTCGTCTTGTGTTAATTTAATATTATCAGCTGCTACGGACGATTCCATTTCTTCACGATTTTCAGAACCAATCACAGCTGAAGTTGGGAATTTTTGATTTAATACAAAAGCTAATGAAACTTGAATAGGGCTCACACCTTTTTCTTCCGCTAGTTTTTTCGCTCTAGCATACCGTTCCCAATTATCATCACTATAGTATACTGCAACCATTTCTTCATCATCGCGTACTTCCGGTGCAAAACGTCCCGAAAATAGTCCACCTGCCTGTGAAGACCAAGAGATAAGAGGAAGCTTCGTTTCCTCATGCCAAGCAACCATTTCTTCATCAGCAGAAACACAATCCGGCCAGCGCGGAATTTTAACTCTTGCCAGAGATAAGTTGGGAGAATTAAAGGCAATTTGATGTAACCCATGGCTTTCACAATATGCCATCGCTTCTTTGATTCTTGGTAATGTCCAATTTGATAGACCTGCCGCATAAACACGACCAGATTCGACAACTTCATGAAGCTTTTCCATAATCGGTCCTACTGGTTTCGTTTCATCATCACGGTGTAGCGCTAAAAATTCAACATGGTCTGTTTGCAGTAAACGTAACGACTCTTGAAGATCTTCTTCAATCGCTTCTGGGTTTACTCGAGGTATGTCTAAAGCGCCTCGAACGGGGTGACAACATTTAGTTAAAATATTGATATTATTCCGATTGTCACGTTCTTTCATCCAAACACCAAGCGCTGTTTCACTATGACGGTAGTGTCTGGCAGTGTCAAATGTATTTCCGCCCATTTCAATAAATTCGTCGATAACAGGAGCCGCAAATTCTAAATTGTCTACGCGCAAAAAATCTCCTGAACCCATGATAATATCAGAACAGACGATTTCAATTTCTTTTCCGTTTTTATACCCTTTAATTGTAGTTGATTGATTTATCTTCATAATGATTCCTCCTCCAGTAAGCTAGCAGCAGCTTCATCTAAATAAAAGTCCGCTTCTTTTTCTGCTAATTTTAGCACTGTTGCCGGTAATTGATTTGTTGGTTTTGTTTTAACCGTTTGCTTGACAATTTCTGCCTTTTTTAAACCAGTCGCCATTAAAACAATATTTTTTGCAGCTAATATCTGCTTGAAGCCAAGTGTGATTCCTTCAGTAAGTGGTAATTGTTCATCAAAGTACTTAGACATAACCCTAGTTGTAACTTCGTCTAAAGCTACCACTTGAGCTTCGGAATCAATAGTCACGCCAGGCTCATTAAAGCCGATATGACCGTTCATACCAATTCCTAACAGAATAAAGTCCAATCCTTTTTTAGCGATAAATGCATTGATTCTGTCTAATTCTTTTTCTAAATCATTTGCCTTCCCATCAAAAAAAATGATTTGTTCCTCTCTTAGTCCTAATGGTTCATAAAGATTATCTTGAAGCGTTTGAATACAGCTTCCCTTTGTTTCCTTTCCAAGACCAACCCACTCATCAAGTCCGACAAAATAAGCTTTAGAAAAATCAACTTTCTTTAAATCCGCTTCATGAATCAACTCCTGCATAACTGGTAAAGGCGTATCTCCACCTGCAATGCAGATGACAGCATTTGGCTTTTGATTGACAATCTTAATAATTTCAGCTGCAACTGCTTTAGCTACTTTTTGACTGTCTTTGAATGTAATGGTTTTCATTTTATCCCTCTTTCTAAAAATCTAACTCTAGCTCTGCTAAAATTGAATTTTGTGCTACTTTTTTCTCTGCTTCTTCTTTCATAACTGATTTCTCATACATCTTAAAGAACGGGTAATACATAAAGATCGCAATAATTAAGACGATCAATGCCATAATCGGTGCCTTCCAATCCAAAGTAGCTAGATAATTAGCTAGAAATAACGGAGTCCCGCCTACATTGGCAATTGGTGGTCTTACAATACCGAAATGGAAAACAAACCATTGAACAGTCGCAAGAATCGGTGTTCCTAAAACGAATGGAATAAATAGATATGGATTAAAACAAATAGGCAAGCCAAAAACGATAGGTTCAGAAATTGTAAAAATCATAGGTACTACAGAAGCTTTACCAATCGCTCGCAGTTCTTTTGCCTTACTAAACAAAGCCAATATTACTAAAGCTCCAGTAATTCCTGAGCCGGAAAAGCCCATGAAATAATCCCAAAAATTCGGTGCAAACACATGCGGAATGGGTTCACCAGCTGCAAAGGCCGCCACATTTGCTCCTAAATATTGAGTCATAAAAGGTAAGACAAAACCAATTAGAATGGCATATCCATTCAATCCGATAAACCAAAATAACATTTCTAAAAAAGAAATAATGAAGACAGCATATGGCGTATCAATTGAATTCATTGCTGGTGCTAAAAAGGTTGTCAAAGCTTCCGGAATAATCTTACCTCCTGTAAGCGATTGGACTGCTGCGGATAATAAGACCGAACCGCAGAGAATAGTTAACAACGGCACTACTGATTCAAAAGTAGCTGCAACCATTTCGGGTAGTCCTTTGATTCGAATACTTAAATTTTTTACGATAAACAGTTTTAAGACTTCAACTGTAGCCAATGAAGCTAGAATCGCAACAAAGAGTCCTTTGGAATCCAAAAATTGACTGTCCAAAACACCATCAACAAAACGAGTATTTAAAACCAACGTCGTAATGACGGCCCCAACGATACTGTGTAAAATCGGCGCATCGATCTGTTTTGCATGATTATATGAAATAGTTACTGCCGCATAAACGGATAATAGTCCAAAAGTATACTTAAACGGCAGCGACAGTAACTCTTGATTTGTGACAAAGAACTCTTTAATAACTGTTCCATCTGGAAAAAGATTCCCCAATGAAGTAATGATTAAAGTAAAAGAGCCAATGATTAGGATAGCGATTAATGAAACCATGCCATTTTTGATTGAGGCAATAAATTTTTGCTTCTCAATTTTTGAAGCGATCGGAGAAAATCTTGTTTCCATAAATTCCATAAACTTATTCATTTATTTTTGTCCTCCTCTTAAACAGCTGTATTTTCAGCATTCAGTTTTAAAAGAATTGCTGCTTTTAAAATATTACCCCCATCAACGCGGCCATAATCCTTTGAATCGATCACGGCAATAGGCTTTCCGTACTGATCAGCAAGCTTCGTTAATTCTGCCAATTGATGCTTGATTTGCGGTCCAAGCATAACGACATCAAAATTTTCAATGTGCTCTCTCAGTTCGCCGGCCGGATGAGCTTCAATTTTTACATCTGTCCCTTGCAATGCCTTTGAGCCTTCTGCGACTTCCCGCATCTTAGTCACCATGATTCCTGTCGAATAGCCCAAATTACAAACTAAAAGTACATGTAGTCGTTCCAATTTCATTATTTATTCCTCCCTTTCATAAATTAATTATTCTTTTCAAGTTGTTGAAGCTTCTCTTCTAAACCTGCGATTCTAGCATTTGTTTTGGCAAGTTGTTTGGTAAATGTTTCAGCCAGGATAGTATTCATCAACGTATCTTGGGCATGAATGAGTAAAACATTCACAGCTACAGGCGTTCCTTGTGCTTCAGACACTAGTAACTTCGTCTGTTCATTATGTGCTTCATTCATTAACTGTGTGGCTTCTGCCATCAAAGCAGCGTATCTTTCATTATCTCCTTTCAAGGAAGCGTCATTTGCTTCAAATAATTTACCCATGGCATCACCTGCCAAAGAAATTAAATTGAATGAGATTTCTTCTGGTTTCATTTTCTTCACCTCTATGCAAGAAAGTTTATTTTCAAAAATCGGTATAGCTCTTCTGTTGAATTCATTAGCCTTAATTCGGCAATTTTTTGTTGATCCTTAGAAAAACTCAATGTATTTTCTAATACTTGATTTGTCTCGATATTCTTAAACGCTAAAGTTAAGATGATATCGACGGGTTCCTCCTGATCTGGTAAAAATTTGATCCCTTTTTCAAATTTTGTTAGTGAGATGGCATTAAAATTACAACCATCTTCTGGTCCTGCATGAGCAAAGAATATCCTTGGGGCAATCATCATATACGGTCCAAATTCTCTTGTGTTGCTTTTAATTTTTTCACGATAATTCTGAGTAATTGCATTTATCCTTATTAAGTGCTCCGTTGCCTTATCAACAGCATCCTCCCAGTTTTTGGCTGATGGAACCACCTGAATTGACTCTTTTGTAAAATTGACTTCTACTACCTCCGCATGCCTATGACAAGTCTTTTTTGTTAAAATATCAATTATTTCAAATTCTAGTTGCGACCAATCTTTTACAAGACAATTTTTAGAAATTGCATTCATAATTGCGCCAAAATACTTGATGTCCTCTTGATCCTTGTTTAATTTCCAAGGTAGATATTCTGCGATTTTCTTTAAATCAGACGTGTTGAGTTCCGGCGTGACAGTAATTACATGATGCTGATAATTGTCTGCAAGCGGTACTGTAGTAATAACCAAGTCATATTTACTAAAAAGCGCTTCACTAATATTTCTAACCGGTGAAACAACAATTTTCTCAGTATAAAATAGTTCCCGCATTCGATTTGAAATAACATTAGAAACAATTCGTCCCTCTGGACAAACCACCAAAATTTGCGGTCCTCTTATCCTTTCAGCCTCGATTCTTTTAATCTCTGAAACAAAGTAAATTGCGATCAGAGACAGTTCCTGATCTGATATTTTAAGCCCGGCGCTTGAACTGGTCTTGACTACAATTTTTCGCAATTCATTAACAAATTTTCTGTGATCATTCATAAATGATTCATAGATCGGGTTATGAATTTCATGACTATTGGTAATTCGAATGTTCAAATTTTTCATATGCTCCTCAAGCATACGTTCGAAGGCCGGATTATCTTTTCCTAATTTCACATTAAAATAAGCCTCGACATTCGCGATCAATTTTGACGTAAATTGTGGAGGAATAACAATTTTTTTGCTTTTTGCTATGGACGCGACATGGAGCTGTAATTCATCCAGTCGACAATAATGATGAACGAAAAGGCTTAGATATTCATAATCTGTATAGCTGATCGGGTCTGTAGCTTCTAATTCATCTAGTTTAGCGATTACTTCCTCCACAAGACAATAATCAAACGTATTAAAAAGTAATAGTTCTCCTTTTCGACTAAGCGTGTTTCCTTCCCTTAAATAGCCAGTAATTTCATTGATCGTCAAATTTTCAAGCAATAAGTTATAAATTACCTGCTCTATTTTTGACAAGCGTCCTTTAGCTACGTATTGACCGCATTTGGGTTGTCTAACTTCAAGTTTTTGATGGTCAAAAAATTTAATGACATCTTTTAGGTATTTTCGAAAAGTTGGTCTTGATAAATTAAGCTCTTTTTCAAAAAATGCACTGGATAATGGTTCTTCGGTTACTAGAAGCTTCAACGTGATAAAATTAATACATTCATTTACTGAATATTGGTACGTATCTAAATCTACAAATTGCTCAAAAATGGATAAAGCTGCTTGTGTTTTCTTTTTTTCTGTGAGAGCAACACCCTTTCTTTTGATAATTTCTAAAGAAGATAGGTGATTGCGCAATAGAAACTGATTTATTTTACCAATATGATATCGGGCTGTTCTATCAGAAATAGCAAATTTAGTTGATATTTCTTTATATGGTACTGGTCCGTCAGTAGTGATCAAATACTTTAGGATAGCGATATCAGTTGTTGTCATTTTCAAAGCTATCTCCTCCTTGGTTCATAAGTTACACGTAAGCGTTCGCAAAATAAATAGACTAAATGGAAATCCTTTTCCATTTATATTACAATTTTTTTCATCATTCAGAAAAAATCCCCGCCATTACTACGCTCATTCCAATTTACAGAATAAGTCACCAATTAGTTATTTCAAGGTAGGTATTTAAGCGCTCATTTATCGTGAACAATTTATCCCAATCTCACTAGCCGTTACTTTAGAATATTTGTAAATCTAGAAACAGATTTCTTAGTTCAGGTGTAAAAAGAGCTTAGAAAGGCGGATGAGGCTGGATAAAAGGCATTTGCTGACGTGGCGTTAGTAACTATCCTCGTACAACAAAAAAAGACATAAAACTACCGCTTATGACTTTATTCAAATCCGTGTTATTTAACCATTACCTTTAAACGATTTCTTTTCTCTTTGTTGCTATTTTTTAGGTGTAATTTTAAAAATCCTCTATTACGTCAATAAACTATGGTTTTTGCTGGAATTATGTTATTATTAGCTTGACTTAAGAAACTAACCTACGGGGGGCTTTATCATGTTATTAAAATCCGTTGTTATCAAAAAGAAAGACCTGACCACGGTCAATGAGTCCTGTACTTTGGATGAAGCGTTGGCAATTCTTGAAGATTCTGGCTATCGTTGCGTACCGATCCTTGATGAATCAGAGAAAATCTTTCGAGGCAATATCTATAAAATGCATATTTACCGCCACAAAGCAAATGGTGGAGATATGAGTTTACCAGTCACTTATTTATTGAAAAACGCGACAAAATTCATTTTTGTGAATACCTCATTTTTCAAGGTTTTCTTCACAATTAAAGAATTACCTTATATCGCCGTTTTAGATGAAAATAATTATTTTTACGGTATTTTAACCCACAGTACGTTATTAAATATCCTAGCACAGTCGTGGAATATTGAACGCGGTAGTTATGTCTTGACCATTGCTACAACTGGTAAGCAAGGCGATTTAGCGGCTATTACTAAAATTATTGCCAAGCACAGCAGTATTGCTAGCTGCATAACTCTTGATATCGGTGAAGATGAATTCATTCGCCGTACGTTAATCACGCTGCCGGCAGAAACTACCGAAGAAACCTGCTCTGTAATTGTTGAAAATCTTGAAAGAAAGAACTTAAAAGTTGTAGAAATTGAAGATTTACAGGCACCTGCTGAATAAGTGAATGCCTAAATAGGACGAGACAAAAGCAGCTTCGCTTTTGATCCCGTCCTGTTTTTTTATTTGGCGGCTCGAACAGTTTTAAGATATTTTTTTAGTTTTTTGAGCGCCCAATCGTAGTGGCTGGAAGTCGAAGATACACAATAGCTGCCCAAGGTAGAATTGCCTGTCCATGGCAAACTGTTCTTACTGAATAATTCCTCGTTGGAAAAGCTGTCGATCATTGCCATAACAGCTTCATGGCTTTTTTTTAGTAGAGCTTCAGCTTCTTTATAAGAGGTTTGCTGATGATTTTTGACAAATTCAACATTCATTTGAGCATAACTCCGCCAATTGTAAGGAGCAGGCAAAAAAGGAACAGCCTCACCGTGTTGATTTTTTTGCACCCATTTTAGTAACAATTGATGCCACTCGTACAAGTGAATTAAAACATCCCGTGTATTTTGATCTCGAGTCCAATGCGCTTCCTTTCCTTGAAAATCCTCACCGAACTGTAAATCGCCGGTCTGCTCAGCTGGTGTCATCGTCTGCAGTAAATCCCATAATTTAGTGAAGGTTACTGCCGCAACTTCCTGCAAATCTGCTTTCGTTGTTGGTCTAGCCATATTAATCTCCTCCAGTTTCATTTTTTTCCTTTTCATCATACAACACATAAGGTGACAACAGTCTGTCATCTTATAAATAACTTTTTTGAATCGCAATAACTTCCTGTAAAAGATTTTGTTTAACCGCCAATGGCTCCAGTACTTTGACGTCTTTGCCGAATGATAATCAATAGCTATACAGCCATTGATCATGGGGAAGCTGCGTTTTCAGAATAAAAGAACCGTCCGCACACTCTTGGATTTTGCGGCTGTCAAATTCATCATACAGTCGATAAGCACTTGCGGAACTAAATGCTAAGGTTAAGGAAATAAGCTTCGGTGAAGTCACAGGTTCTGCGCTTTCAGAAGGTAGTTTTTGCAGCTGAAATTGTTTGGCTGACAAAGCCGCCTCCTGCATTCGAGTAAGCTTAAACAAACGATAAGCCTTTTTCTCTAAGCAGTAGGCTTTAAGGTACCAGGCCTTAGCTTTAAAAACTAACCTCACTGGACAGACCCGACGCTCTGTTGTCTGCTGATAACGACCTATATAGCGAAACGTCAGGATCTGCCTTTTTAAAATAGCTCTTTTAATTATAGAAAAACGCGCCTGATCGATCTCCGGATTGCTCCAGCTTGAAAAATCCACCTCAATCCATTCCGCTTCTTGATTTGCAAATAGGTTGTTTAATTTGCTAAGAATTGGTTCAGTATCTACTGTTTGCGCAGCTGCCAAGCTTTGTAGACCGAGCAATAGTTGCTTTTGTTCGTCACTGGTTAGTGTGGCTTTATTTAAGACAAACTCTTCTAATAGAAAAATCCCCCCACCTTTTCCTCGCGTAGTATATACAGGTATTCCTGCCATTGAAAGAGTTTCAATATCTCGTAAAATCGTTCGTCTGGATACTTCAAAATGTGCAGCTAATTCGCTGGCAGTCATTTTTTTCTTGTTTAAAAGAAGATAAACAATCTCAAAAAGTCGTTGAATCTGCATCGTTTCACCTCATTTTTTCTTTATAAAAAATGACTGAAACACAACTCATTGAGTTATATCTCAGTCTATCGTTTACTAAATCCCGCTTTCGCCTATTTTTCTTCACCAATAATGCGGACTTCTGTTTCAAGCTCCACAGCGAATTTTTCTTTAATCACTTGTTGAATATGAGCAATTAATTCAACATAATCCGTCGCTGTCGCATGATCAATGTTTACAATAAAGCCAGCATGCTTTTCAGAAATTTGTGCGCCGCCCCATTTTAAGCCTTGCAGACCTGCATCTTGAATTAATTTACCGGTAAAATGACCTTCCGGACGCTTAAAGACACTACCGCAGGAAGGGTACTCTAAAGGCTGCTTTAATTCTCTTAATTCTGTAAGCTCAACCATTCTCGCTTTGATCGTCTGAGGATCGCCCTTTGCCAAGGTAAAGGTCGCCTCCAGAATAATTCCCTGCATTTCTTGAATAATGCTGTGCCGATAAGAAAAATGCATCTCTTCATTGGTAAGCGTCCGAATCGTGCCGTCAGCCAGCAACACCTCAACGGAGGTGAACACATCTTTGATTTCGCCGCCATAAGCGCCCGCATTCATATAAACAGCACCGCCGACACTGCCGGGAATGCCACAGGCAAATTCAAAGCCAGTCAAATCCTGAGCTAAGGCTTGATAGGTTGTATCAATTAATTTGGCTCCTGCTTCAACAATAAGCTGCTGGTCTTTTACAGAAATTGTGTTCATTTTTTCCAGCATAATCACCATTCCGCGGATACCGCCATCTCTTACAATCAAATTACTGGCATTTCCCAATACTAGCCAAGGCAGGTTCTGCTGTGTACAATAAGCGACCAGCGCCTCTACCTCTGACTTTGATTTAGGAAAGGCAAGCACATCTGCCGGACCACCGGTTTTAGTAAATGTAAAATTTTTTAAAGGTTCATCAAACAACAAGGTAATATTAGCTAATTGATTCGTCATCTCAACTTTATTCATTAGTCGTCCCTTTCTTTCAAGCATCCTATTTATTCTAGCATGCTCCAGCAAAACTTTCTAGTCCGACTCTATAAAATATGCTGCTGATGCTGTTGAATCATCTTGGCGCACAATTCATGGCTGATGAAGGTGTTTTCTTGTTTTAAATGCGCAGCCGTTCCAGTTTTCACTGCTTCAATAAATGCTGATACCATTTGCTGAAAGCCTCTTTTTTCCAGAGTGGTGGTCCAATCGCCAAAGCTTTTTAGCTGAGTCGTTTGTTTTTTTATGGTTAATTCAGTTAAATTCTCTAAAAGATAGGTTCCATCTGCGCTCATCACTTGATAGATTTCTGTATTCGCTCCTGCCAGAAGATTCATCGTGGCGATCGCAGTCGTAGTTTCCGTTTCTACCTGTAGAATCGCTCGTTTTAGAAACCCTTTTTCTTCAATAATTTTCGTATGAATTTGTTTGATGGCGTCATCTAATAAATAAACAACGGTATCAGCCAAATGTAAAAATAAATCGTAAATCACATAATCAGTCATTTCCTCAGCGGCTACACGATTTTTTTGAATCAGCAGCATATTTTTACCTTTGACAGACTTTAGTTCATCTACCAAAGGAGCAAAACGCCGATTAAAACCAATCATCAAAATTAGTTTTTTCTCTTTAGCCAGTTCTTGCAAAGCTTGAACCTCTGCCAAGCTCTCACTCAGCGGTTTGTCAATGAAAACATGAATACCTGCCTCCAGCAATTGCTTGACCAGCTTGCCGTGAGCCTTGGTTGCTGCATGAACAAAGCAGGCTGAAATGCCTGTCTCCAGCAGTTCCTCCACCGAGCTCACGGTTTCCTGAAAGCCATATTTTTCACTCACATCTTTGAGTACCGCTGAATTTCTCGTTGAAAGTACAAAAACTGCCTGATCTCTTGACTGCGCATAAACAGGCAAATAAGCCTTCTGCGCGATATTGCCTAAACCGATCACTCCGAATTTCATCTGTTTCCCTCCAGTATAAATCATCAACTATTTTTGCAAAACACTTCGTTTGTCCAATACTTTGTTCCTTTGAAGATCACACAACTTTTTGCCTTTACTAATCAAGCACAAAACAGCTTAGCCATTTTCCGAAACACTGACAGCCGTTATTCTCTTGGATTTTTACTCTTTTATTCTCCTATAGAATAGCAAGAAATCAATGGCTTGTAAAAAAAGTCAAACTTTCCTACTCTTTCTTAGTTGAAATCACTCGTTTTATTGTTACAATGAGTTTGAGGTGAAGAAGAATGAAATGTATTTCTTGGAATGTCAACGGCTTGCGAGCAGTTGTTAAAAAAAATTTTATGGACGTTTTTAATGAGTTGGATGCTGATTTTTTCTGTTTACAGGAAACTAAACTGCAGGAAGGACAAATTGAATTAGAATTGCCCGGCTATCATCAGTATTGGAATTACGCTGAAAAGAAAGGCTATTCCGGTACTGCTATTTTTGCAAAAGAAGCAGCTATGAGCGTACGCTATGGAATGGGTATTGAAGATCATGATCAGGAAGGACGCTTGATTACTTTGGAATACCCGGAATTTTATTTAATTACTTGCTATACGCCGAATTCTCAAAATGAATTAAAGCGTTTGGATTACCGTATGACTTGGGAAGAGGCGTTCAAAGATTATTTGAATGAATTACAGCAAAGCAAACCTGTTATTGTTTGCGGCGATTTAAATGTTGCTCATAAAAATATTGATTTAAAAAATTGGAAAACCAATCAAAAAAATGCCGGCTTTACACCAGAGGAGCGTCAAAAATTCAGTGAGCTTTTAGATGCTGGCTTTATTGATACGTACCGTTATTTTTATCCAGAGCAGGAAGGCGTTTATTCATGGTGGAGCTATCGTTTTAATGCCCGCAAGAATAACGCTGGCTGGCGGATTGATTATTTTCTTGTTTCTGCTGGCTTGAAGGATGCTTTAGTGGATGCCAAAATTCATACAGATATCATCGGCAGTGACCACTGTCCTGTAGAAGTGGATTTATCTCTTTAAAATAGTAGTAGCGAGCGTGAAACAAAAGTAAATAACACTTTTGCTTCACGCTCTAAGTACGAATAAACGGTGGTAAAAAGTCAGGTTCTTCGACTCAATCGCTCTTTTTCTACTAAGTAAAGCTGGGGATATAGAACTCTTTTTTGCTGTTTAATGTATTCAAAGGAACGGATAGATCGAAAAGGTTTCCTGCTCCATAATTATAGGAGAAGCCTGCGCTTGCTTTTGACGCATTTACACTGAATACAGCGTTTTTCTCAATAAAAATTTGCATTTCATCTGCACTATTTTTTACTGTTAATTGTTTACTAGAATTATTCCTCTCCGCAAACTCCTCAATCGTCCATTTAGAAAAACCGGCTATACTGTGCAAAGAATATTCATTTCTCAAATACAATGTTACAGCGGCATTTTCTTTCACAATTATATTTTTCGCCTTAATATTCCTTCCCGAAATAACATTTTTCCCAGTGAAAATAACAGCAGCTCCTTTTCCACTATTTTGGACAAATGAAGTACCACTAAACTGAACATCCTTAATCGTTAATATCAGGCCTTTATCTGCATTTTCAGAAGTCGCTGAATAAATACTTCCTCTCAGATTGTTCCCCAACACTTTGCCATGCTCAATTGTCACCTTGATTTTTTGGCTGATTGCTTTATTTTTAACTAAAGAGTAATTGTCTGTATTTAAAGTATGCTGATTTAAACAGATTAAGGTATCTTCACTTAATTGAATGTTTTTAGTTAAATGAACATCCGCCATTAATTCAATATTGGCTCGTTTGTTCTCTATCGCTGTACGTAAATCAATTTCTGAAAATACTTTAAAAGGCTTTGCTCTGTCATAATTGAAATCGACATTACCTAAACGAACTAGTTCTAAATCAGCAGAAGTGTTCGAACGCTCAAAAGTCAGATAAATGTCTTTAATTCCTTGTGTTTTCTCAATCAAGATACTGTTTGAGTACCATTCATCCCAGTTTTTAGTAGTAAACAAAGTCGCTTTTCCTAGTATTTCACCAGTCGGACTTCCTTCGCGAACTGTTACTTTCGTATCATCGTAGTAAACAGAAGCCGTCAATTGAATTACCCCCTGGGTTTGACTCAAATCAACCTTTCCATAAGAGACCCAATTATTGGTTCCTATATTAGTTAAATAAAATTGATCATCCTCGACTGCATTAATTGCGCCATAGGTTCGATCATACTCAATTGCTGGGACAAGCTTTGAAACAGAGGCTGTTTCTCCTTTTAGCGAATGATAGACATTATTTGCCAACAAGGCTGCTCCTTTGGCATTTGGATGAATAGTATCCGGAAATAAAGCCTCTGCATTTTCTGTGATGCTTTGATTATCAATTACTGAAACGTCTGCCCCTGCCTGCTCGGCCGCCTGCATCATCATTGGTAAGTAGGTCTCTAACCGCGATTGAACGACTCCATCAGCAGCGAACAGCTTGGGTGGTAAGCAGATATAAATAATCGGTTTAGTCGGCAAATTTTTATATACATTGATTAGGCTGATATAATCCGTAATAAATTTATCTTTCTTTCTGAAATTAGCCGAACGTGTATCATTTGTTCCTAATTGAATCACTACAATGTCAGGCTTAGATCTTAAACTATCACGATATTGGGCTGTACGAAAGTATGGATCATCTCCTGTTTCTAGTAATGTTTTCGCACTAACGCCAAAATTTATTACGTTATATTGCTTCCCTAAACGATTATTCAACTGCTTTGGATAGGCAGTTTGCGACTTATTGTCAATTCTTGCGCCATATGTAATACTATCGCCAACTGCTGCAATAGTAATTGCTTTTGTTTTAGGATAAACAGTCACTAACCCCTTCACCTTTTGTCCTGTTTTCTCAGCTCTGCCTTCCAGCTGATGGGTACCTATCCGCTCCGTTAATTTCTCGTCGACCTTAGGCCACTTAACCGTATCCTGCAACACTTGATTGTTTGCTCCTAAGTAAGTTACTTTTTTAGGCAGCTGTACAGGCTCGCCTTGAACAGTGACTACATTAGATACCGGATAAAAACTTTCCTGTGCAAACACTTTTACTTCCTTCAGACTAATTAAATACATGATTATTAAAAAAAATACCACTACGCCCTTTTTATTTTTCATTTTTCGCTCCTTGTCGCTTACTTATCGTTTAATACAATTTTAAATTAAACTCAGTCAATATTACATTGCAAGTTTTTTTAGTAAAAAAGACCGCTCTTTTTCAAAGACTCGATAAGCTCTATTGTACCAAAAAAAAAACAAATAAATTTATTCATTTGATCGTCAACATAAAAAACAGAGTCACTTTTAATAAAATTTATTCATTTATACTTTTAGAAAGAAATATAATTGTTTAAGAATAAGTATAGTTCAGCTCAGACGCTAGTAATTCCAGGTCATTTTTGTTATACTTAATGACCGAATGAATTGTACAGAAAGGGATAATGACCATGAATTTTTATTCCATTGACTTTGAAACTGCCAGTTACGCCAAGCACAGTGCTTGCTCGGTGGCCATGATAAAAGTAGAAAATAGTCGGATCGTTGATGAATATTATACCTTAATTAAGCCGGAAACTGACTTTTTTTGGAAAAACATTCAAATTCACGGGATTCGTCCGGAAGATGTAGCCAGTGCGCCTAAGTTTCCTGAGGTTTGGGCACAAATCCAAGCTTGTTTTAGACCAAATAGCTTAGTAGTTGCTCACAATGCTCCGTTTGACTGCGGCGTTTTAGCAGGTTGTCTGGATTATTATGGGTTGGCTCAGCCGAATTATCTTTCCTTATGCACTGTCAAAACCAGTCGTAAGCTTTTTCCTGAAATGCCAAATCATAAATTGAATACTATTTGCGAAAGTTTAGACATTCAGCTAAACAACCACCACGATGCCCTTGAAGATAGCCGGGCTTGTGCTGAAATTTTACTTTACCAGGAAAAACATTTTGGTGTAGAGCCCTTGAAAAAACTAGTAACGATTAAATAAGAGTAACGATCATTAAAAAAAGTGAAGCCAAGGCTTCACTTTTTTCTATTTTTCCAAGATTTCAATAATCTCATCCATTGTTTTTGAACCAAAAACAGTTTGTTCATCGTCAATAATCATGGCTGGTACACTCATAATTTTCTTTTCCGCTTTTAAATCCGGAAAGACGCCGATATCGATCATTTCAGCTTCAACGTTATGATTAATAGAAGCGATTCGTTGGCAGGAAGCAACAACATCGGGACAATAATGGCAAGTTAAAGAGACAAAAATCTGTACTTTTCTCTTAGGCAACTCATTAATTTTAGCTACAGTCGGTCCTTCAATTGGCTGACCTTCACTCCCTACATTGTAGACTGCTAAGACGATTGAATTCACTTCGTGTCCGCTTGGAATACCGCTAAACTTAATACCGGTATATTCGCCATTTTCGTCTAATACAACAACGCTAGGCAATTTATCAATACCATAGCTGGCTTCCAGCTCAGGCTTTTCCCCTTTTTGAATCGTTTCCAGTGAAATTTTATCGCTTAATGAAGCAAACTCCGTTAAAAATGAATTCAGCTCCAAGGATTTTGCCTCACTGCTGTCCATGACTTGCATTAATGTCACTGTTTTAGTTAATTTTCCAAAGATACCGCTCAATTGTTCCCGCATTGCTTCTGGGAACCAAGTACTGCTACCGGATGCTTTCGCTGGCTTTGCCTTCTTTTCACTAGGAGTCGCTTGCGCTTCACGCTGAGCTTTTAAGCGTGCCTCTAATTGCGGATTAACAATCGGCAAGCCTGCTTTGGTTTTTACTTCTGTAACATATTTTTGAGCGCTTGTTGCTGCAATCGCTCCATCAGCAACTGCCGTTACAATTTGGCGTAATTCTTTAATCCGTAAATCACCGGCGGCATAAACACCGGAGACATTCGTTTCCATATTTTCATTGGTAGGTACATAGCCGCGATCTAATGCAATTTTCCCTTCAAAAATCTCTGTACTTGGCTTATTACCGGCAAAAACAAACATCCCAAAGGTACTATCTTCAGGTGCTTCATAAACCGTTTCTTCCCCCGTTTCATTGTTCACAAATACTGCTTTGCGGACAAAATCATCTCCAGTAATTTCTTTGACTTCTGTATTATAGACAATTTTAATATCGGGATGCTGCTTGGCCGCTTCAGCCGTTAATTTGGCACAGGTGAAATCAGGTTCTCTAATGATCATCGTGACTGATTTTCCATAACGCGTTAGATAGACCGCTTCTTCAGCAGCCGCATAACCGCCACCAATCACGAAAATATCCAAGCCTTGGAAAAATTCGCCGTCACACGTAGAACAATACGCAATACCACGACCCGTAAATTCAACTTCGCCTGGAAAACCAATCTTACGCGCAGAAGCACCCGTGGCAATAATGACAGCATAAGCTTGGTAGGTTTTAGTAGCTGATTTAACTGTTTTAACCGTTTGACTAAAATCAACATCAATGATTTCGTCCGTCGCAAACGCAACGCCAAAATCCAACGCTTGCAAACGCATCTCCTCCATTAATTCAGGACCTGTCGTCGCTCTAATGGCCGGATAATTTACGATTTCTGAAGTTGTCGTTACTTGTCCACCAATTTTGTCTTTTTCAATAATTAAGGTATCCAACATAGCACGGCCGGCATAAATCCCTGCTGACAAAGCAGCAGAACCGCCGCCAATAATGATTAAATCATAAATTTCTTGGCTCATATTTGTTCTCCATTTCTTCTCTATTTGAATTTTAAGAAAGAGTCTGGGAGGGCTATACAAAACTCAAAAACAAGTTTTGTACAGCCCTCCACTTATGAATGAATGGTGGTCAAAAGTTAGGCTCAACCTCTCTCACTCTGACTCTGGAATGAATGACAGAACAGAAATAATTTTGTCTGTCCCGACATCTTCGTTAATAGTTTGTTTTAAGTTTAAATTTTACCAACTAAATCCAAGCTTGGTGCAATTGTTTCTTCGCCTGGTTTCCAGTTTGCCGGACAAACCTTATCGCCGTGCTCTGCTACAAATTGAGAAGCTTCTAGTTTACGAACAAGCTCTTCAGCGTTACGACCGATACCCATATCATTGATTTCATAAGACTTGATTTCGCCTTCAGGGCTGACAATAAACGTACCACGGTATGCTTGACCTAGCTCTTCATTTAAAACACCGAAGAAACGAGCTAACTGTCCATTTGGATCTGCCAACATTGGGTATTTAATTTTGCCGATAGTATCTGTTGCATCTGCCCAAGCTTTATGAACAAAGTGGCTGTCTTCAGAAACTGAATATACTTCGCAATTTAACTCTTTTAAGTGATCGTAATGATCCTGCATGTCGCCGAGCTCTGTCGGACAAACAAATGAAAAGTCAGCTGGGTAGAAGAAGAAAATACTCCATTTGCCTAAAACATCTGCTGTAGATACCTTGATAAAATCTCCATCTTGATACGCATCGCATTCAAAGTCTAAAAGTTTTGTGTTAATTAAGTTCATTCCTAGTCCCTCCTGATTTTTGCTTCATTGAGCTATCTTATTTTGAGAATAAGTGCAACTAAATTTATTGCTTGAATTGTTTTTTTATACTAAAACAGCTCAAAAAGCGAATGGTTTTTCTACCTTTTTAGCGTACCAATTTAAAATAGATCTGTCAATAGAATAATTATAATTTAGTTAAATTAATTTTCTTTTTTTCCCATTCTTATTGAGAAAATCATCCCTTCATTCTCAATAACGTTAACAATTATGCTTAAAACAGCTTTTGATAAATAAGACAGGAAGTGAAAATAAATAAACCAAGCTCCTTTTTGATAAACTTGTTATCTCAAAAGAGCTTGGTTTCTTACTATTTTCTATATTTATCAATCGGTTTTTGAAGATATTTACCACAAATTTTCCCGAATTGCTTGAATGACTTGTTCGTTTTCAACTAATTCACTATGGCTTGTTTCTTTTCCTTGTATTAATAGTTCTTGATACGCTGCTGTTTGTTTTTGATAGATAAATCGACTGGAAAAGGCACTCATAATCGGAACTGTGCTATCGTTTTCACCAGCTATAGCTAGCACCTGAATCGTCGACGGAATATTTGCTTTGTTTTGAAGGTTTTCTTTAAGTAAAAGGCTCTCTTTTTTCACTTTGGTAAACGTTGTTTTCAGCGTATTGTATTTTTGCGAGGTATCATTAAATGGAGTAGCTATGGTAACCAATTTGTTCAATGCTGGATCTTGACTTTGCCGGAAATTTTCAAGATAGGAAGTAATCACTAGCCCACCATTGGAATGACCGACGTAATTATAGGAATCAAAAAGGTAATATTTCTGTAAATAATTTAACGCCAGTTGAAACCAGCTTCCCTGAAGCGGTAAGGTCTCATCACTGCTGTCTGCAAAGGCAACTACGATTAAGGGATGCTCGCTGATACTAGTCAGTTGGCCCTTCACTGAAATCGTGCCGTCTGTCTGCACAGTTAACTTGAGAATATCTGTTTGCTCGTCAGTCAATTGTTTAAACAAACCGTTGAAACGTTCCGCTGTCCCATTTGTTCCCGGAACAAAAATAGTCGGCTGCTGAATACTTATAGGCTCTGTTTCATTTGTTTTTACAGCAAAAACAGTCAAACTCTTTTGAAAAAGAAAAAGGCCTATAATACTTATAGCAACTGTCAACAGTATCTGTAAAATCTCTACTTTCATTCGTTTCATCAAACTCGCTCCTTTAAAAAGAGCTTACGTTGTGAAACTTAAATGAACATTAAATAAAAAGCTTGGACAAAACTAAAAAACAGTCTTGTTCAAGCCTCGTTATTTTTAAATTATTTTTTAACTAGACGAATTTGAATAGCTTCCATTCGCAGTTTTTTTCCAGAGGTGCCGGCAACTTTTCCATCTCTAACCCATGGCAGCCAGCCCTTATTTTGGACATGTGCACGATATTCAATATGATAATCTTTACTGACATCTCCTGTTAAAGAAATCTTGATTGCTTCGACTCGGAGTTTTTTCCCTGTCGTACCCGCTGTAGCACCGTTTGTTTTCCATGGCATCCAGCCCTTATTTTGAACATGCGTTTGATATTTAATGCCACCTGGATAATCTTTTAGATTAATTTGAATGGCTTCCATCCGTTTCTTTCGTCCCGTTACTCCGGCAACAGTGCCATTTTTCTTCCATCCCATCCAGCCATAATCCTGTGAATGACTACGATAGTTGACTACAGGAGTTTTAAATGATTTTGCGCTAATCCATGATTTAACTAATGCCAGTTTTGATGAATTAATTCGTGTAGCCCAGTTAGTGTTTTCATAAGTTGCTGCACTTGTATGAATACCGACAATCTGATTCGAATTATTATAAACGCCAGACCCGCTTGCTCCGCCAGTAGTGTCTAATTGATAATAAAGAAGGTCTGTTGATACGTTCGTTGCATTACCTGTTTGAGTCGCCATTGTATAATCATGATCCCCATGAAAGCCTGTTAAAGTAATCGGATTTGTAAAATTGCTAGTTAAACCAAACCATCCCGTTTTATTTCCCAGTGGATTACTTAACTTAATGGCCCCTAAATCATATTGGGTCTGATTTGTAGTCGTCCAGCCGCTAGTAGTTATAGCATCTTTAGCTACGCTATAACCATATGGCGCGATATTTTTATTGTAAGCTGGATAAGCCGTTATTTCCTGTGCAAAACCGCCATACTGCGGGTGGTAAATGTTATGTCCGGCGGTTAAAACGGTATCTGCTGAGATCATGACTCCAGTTCCTCGACCATATCCCCCCGGAAATTTAATCATTAGCAAAACAACTTTTCTATAAGGATCCTTCGTTGTATCTGTTACCTGTAAACGTTGATCCGCTCCAATAATCTTACGCGGTTGAATCTTTTGGCTTTCTAAAATTGTTTCCGGAAATTCTGGAACAACTTCCTCTGCCAAAATGCCATCACCATCAAAACCGTCCAATTCAGTAAGTACACCTTCTTCAACCGAATCTTCAAAACGTTCAGTCTGCCCATCCCAATGCACACTGTTCAAATTTTCATCAGCAAATGCCTGTTGTGTATTAAATCCTATTACTAACATACATCCTGCTACTACTAATTTCCACTTTTTCATCAATCTAAATTTCTCCCTTCATTTTTGAACACCATAACAAAAAAAGCTATAAATATAATTGTATCATAAGATAAAAAATTTATTTTATTTTTTTGAAAAAAAAACAAATCAAATTAAAATAGGATCATTTTAACTTGAATTGTTTTTTTTATCTATCTTTTGTAATCATAATCACTCCATCGCCTAAAGGCAATAAGGTGGAAGTTAAATCCGGATGCGTCATCACTGTATCTAGAAATTGATTCAATTTTCGATGAATCGTTCGCTGGTTACGGGGAATTTCTTCGATTGGGTCTAAAATAGTTCCTGCTTGAAAAACATCATCTACCATCAAGACGCCGCCTACTTTCAAAAGACGTAAGCATTCCGGTAAGAACTCAATATACTTTGATTTGGCACTGTCCATAAAAATAAAATCATAGGGTCCAGTCAAGGTCGGTAGTAGTTCAGCCGCCTGTCCTTCAAGCAGCGTTACTTTATCCGTTAAGCCTAAACGCTCATAAGTCGCTTTGGCTCTTCTAATCATGACGTCGAAGCGATCAATGGTCGTAACGTGACCGTCCTCTGCCATACATTGCGCCATTAAACTGGAAGAAAAACCAATCGCCGCTCCGATTTCTAAAATATTTTTAGGCTTCAGCTGGCCTAAGAAAAACTGCAGAAAGACAACTGTTTCATGAGGGATAATCGGTACTCCTTCTTGGTGTGCTTCTTCTTCAATCACACCAAGTTCTCCGGCAATTTTCTTTTGTTTATTACGCATAAAATCGACTAGCTCTTTTTTTACGACTGGTCGATGCATCATTTCGTTTCGCATAGTCTTCGCTCCTTTTCGCTTCTTTATTATACGAATGAACGGATATGATGTCAAAGAGGAGTGCAAAACAATAACTATACCGCTATTGTTCTGCACTTCTAGGTTTTATTTTTAATAAAGCAAGTCAACAAGCTCAGCTTTTTCAATATTTCCAAAATACTTTTTCACATCAATTTGATCAACCGCTGCTTCAATCGCCGCTTTTTCATATTTGACACCAGTCAAAAGGTCTTCAACATCTTTTATTTCACCTAAGCCAAAGAAATCGCCGAAGATTTTTATTTCTTTAATTTCTCCGTTTTCGACATTCATTTGGGCATCAATGCTGCCGATTGGGAAGCGATGACGACGCTCTAGATTGAATGCTGGAGATTTACCGTAATTCCAATCCCAGTTACGATAGTATTCATCTGCAATTTGATTAATCTTTTGCCAATCTTCGTCCGTCAGCTCATAGGTTTTGATTTGGTCAACCGTATCCACGCCAAAAATTTTCAATAGAATATCCTGTCTGAATTCTTCTGTCGTCATCGACTGCTTGTCGGCTGGTAAAAACGGTTTGATGTTGGTTACTCTTGAACGAACAGACTTGATTCCCTTCGAAGCAATTTTGTCTTTCCGAACTTTTAAAGCATTCACAACTTCATCAATGTCGCTGTCAAACATTAATGTCCCATGAGCAAACATTCTGCCTTCTGTAGCATACATCGCATTTCCCGAAAATTTCATATCATTAATCACTAAATCATTACGTCCCTTTAATTCTGCACCGGCAACGCCTAAATCATGCAATGCCTGAATAATTGGCTGAGTCACTTTGGCAAAATCACGGAATGAGTTGCCGTCATCCGGCATAATAAAACTAAAGTTCAAGTTCCCATGATCATGGTAAACAGCTCCGCCTCCACTTAAGCGTCGAACAACATGAATGCCGTGTTCTTCTACATAGTCTTTATTAATTTCTTCAATTGTATTTTGATTGCGGCCAATAATAATGGACGGATCATTAATGTAAAAAAGTAAAATCGGTTCATCCAATGGCTTCTCTTTTAATAAAAATGTTTCAATTGCTAAATTTATTCTTGGATCGTTTATTTCATTCGGTACAAAAATCACTTTTTCCACACTCCTCAAATAGTTATAACCAGATTTTTTTCAGCTAATAGCACCGGCAGTTGATTGTCTGCAGCATTTTCCGCCTGCTGTTTTAATTCAGCTAATGATCCGTGCTGCGGCAAATGAGTCAATACTAGCTTTTTAACGTTGGCTGCTTTAGCAATTTCACCAGATTCCTTTGCAGTAAAATGAGCATGATGGCGTTCATTTCCTTCAAATAAATACGTATCTGCTAAAAAAACATCTGCATCTTTCGCAAAATCTACGAAGCTTTCTAAATAGCCGGAATCGCCCGTGAAGACAAAAACTTTTCCCGTTGCCGCTTCTACGAAACGCATAGCATAGCAAGGCACAGGATGAATCGTTTTCATAAAGGTAATTAGAAAAGGACCGATTTTTAATTCTTCCGCTTCAAAATAAGGTCGCGCCTCAGATACGCCCGCTAGATTTAATTCTTCAAAATGAATGGGATCATCCGTATGTCCGTAAATTGGCAAAACAGGCGTCGGTTCTAAGGTAGGATATAATTGCCGGTAATATTGCAAAACGCCCAGATCAGCAATATGGTCATGATGATAATGAGATAAAATTACAGCATCTAGTGTCAGCGGATCAAGCTGCTCTTCCAAATTCACTAACGTGGTACTGCCTGCATCCAACAATAGCTTGAAGCCGTCTGATTCCAGTAAATATGAGCTTGTTCCCTGTCCCTTATAGGGATATGCGCCCAAGCAACCTAAAACTGTTAGTTTCAATTGTATCGACCTCCTTGATTTTCGTCTTCTTAATGGTAACATAAAACAGAAAATTAATGCTAAATGATGCTGAAATTTCTATTATTTCCAGGTTCTTTTTACTGCAAAAAAACAAGTGTTAAACGATCGCCTAATCGCCCAACACTTGTCTTTTTGATTCCTGTTAGATTAAACCGCTGGAGCCCCTTTTTCCTCACGCGCTGTATCATAGAAGCTGGCAATGGCTACGTCACGATAAGGAAACACCCATAGTAACCCAATAGCAAAAGCCAAGCCGCCGATAATATACCAGCCGATAAAAGAAAGCTGCAGTAAAACATATTGTCCGAAGCGACCCTTCATTAAAAATAGGGCATATTTTAATGCGTTCGTCACTGTTAGTTCCGGATCATCAATTTTTGTCCAAACAGCAAATTGGAAAATGCCGCTAATAAAAATACTGAGTAAAAGCATTAATAGAGCAAAAAGAAGTATTAATAACGCAAAACTTAAATCGCCCACCAATTCTCTTTGGAGCTGTGAAACAGACACCGTATTAAACATCAGACCAAAATATAAAACTGATCCATATGACAGTAAAACCGGCAACAGCAAAATCAAATTGAAAACAAAATTAATTAAATACTGAATAAAATTAATGATCAGCATTGGCAAATAAAATTTTCCTTGAAACATACTCGTCAACATGCCGACTTTTACTCTATGACCTCTTAAAACCTGTAAAGCACAGTAATAGGTCCCATAAGTGATTGCGAAAAAAATAAAATTATTTAATAAAAATGCAATAAAATTATTACCGCTACTATTAGCCGGAAGATTGGCAAAACCGCCCACGATTCCGTTAATAACAATTTGTAAAAATACGGCTAGAAAGGTAATCCAAGCCATCGTTCCCCATTGATCCTTCAAAGCAATTCGTGCTTGTTCACGATGCATTGCATTTGTAATTTGACTTTTCATATGAGCTCCCTCCTTGCTTAATAGCTTTTAATTTTAGCTACGGTTTCTTTGTCTAAACGCTTCACGACTTCCGTGACCAGCTTCACTGTATTCAAGTAATCATCCTCGTGAATAATAGAAGTATGCGAGTGCAGATAACGCACAGGCACAGTGATTGCTAATGAAGGAATACCATCTTTGGCTAAATGCATTCTGCCGGCATCCGTACCGCCGCCTGTAATTACCGTATATTGGAACGGAATATTATTTTCTTCAGCTACTTGTATAACAAAATCACGCAATTTTTTATGCGGAATCATAGAGGCATCAAAAATTAAAATCTGCGGCCCTTTACCTAGCTCAGAATCCGCTTCTTTAGGGGTCATTCCCGGTGTATCCCCTGCCGTGCCGGTGTCTAAGGCAAAGGCAATTTCTGGATCAACCAAATGCGTACTTGTTTGCGCTCCACGCAGACCAACTTCTTCCTGTACATCACTGCCGGCAAATAAAATATTCGGATGTCCCGCTTTGGCTAAATTTTCCAATACTTTTAATGATACAGCCGTACCAATTCGATTATCCCAAGCTTTAGCTAGTAAAAACTTCGTATCATTCATGCGGCGATATTCAATATAAGGTGTAATCATATCTCCCGGCTTAATGCCCCAATCAGCTGCTTCCTGATCGCTGGCAGCACCGATATCAATAAACATCTCTGCTACATCATAGGGCTGCTTTCGGGCTTCCTGCGTCAGTACATGGGGCGGTTTTGAACCAATGACACCATGAATAAGTTTGCCTTGGCTTGTTTTAATTTGAACTTGCTGAGCCAGCATAACTTGTCCCCACCAGCCGCCGAGTGTTTGAAATTTAATAAAGCCCTTTTCAGTGATTTGAGTGACCATAAAGCCCACTTCATCCAAGTGACCGGAGAAAAAGATTTTTGGTCCTTCTTTGTCGCCGACTCGTTTGGCAATAATACTGCCTAAGCCGTCATACATTATTTTGTCTGCAAAAGGCGCGGCATACTTTTTAAAAACATTCCGTACTTCCTCTTCGTTGCCGGGCACGCCTTTGGCATTGGTCAGCTCGATCAACATTTTCTCTTCTTGTTGTTCCAAATTCTGTTGCTCCCTTCAAAATCAATTCTATTTTATTATACCATTCTTAAGAAAATTAAAATAAGAAAATGTATAGTTCGCTTTATTTAAAGATAATAAAAAAAGAAGAACAAAGGGATCGGTTCCCTTCGCTACTCCTTTTTCCATTATTCCATTATTTGTGCTGGATCTTTAGATTGCCAATCTTTTGAATAAAAATCACTATTTAGCTGATACGCAGGCTTTTGGTACTTTCCTTCCAGAAACGGTTGAATCTTTTGGTCGGCAGCCAGCCAGCCACGCCAGCCCAAGTGAATCGTATCGGCCATAAAATAACGGGTATCGCATTCTTTTGAAAAATCAGCGATATTTGTGAAGCCTTGACTTTCCAGTTGATAGCGTACTTTTTTAGCAAAGCCCTGCAGCATCTCTTGTGAAAGTCCTGTAAAGTCCGTCCAACGTTTATTCACTGGCGGAATGATAAACAGAACTTCCGCCTGATCCTGCGCTAGCTGATTTAAAACCAGCTGTAAATCGGAAAATTCCGGAGATGAACGATAGTCCCACTGAACTTGAGAATTTTCCAATTCGTTTATATGATTTTTAACGCGCTTCGTATAAAATTTATTAGCTAGTTCAAAAGGATTATTATTCGTTGCCCTTTCGCCAATTTCTATCGCCAGCTGATCCAGCTTTTGATCATTATAAACAGCCGGCAAACGTTTTACCGCTTTTTTCACCGCTTTTTCTTTGCTGATCATGCCAATTTTACCAAAAAGCTCATCTTCTCTTGAATACATATTCAACATCAAATGAAGATAACCGCGATCAGATGAACTTGGCAACTGGCCCTCTTGAATCCTTTTCAATGCATTTGTTAAGCGTTGATCCTTCTTCACTTTTGAAAAATCCAACAAACGCTGCGCTAAATATTGATCACTGCGCGACACAGTTTCCAGCCTATCAATCCACTGATAAGTTTGCAAATCAGAAAAATACGCATTAAAGTAATCCTCTGTCACACCATTTTTAACAAACCATTGCGGTGAAAGAATAAATACGACTTTTTTCTTAGAAAGATTATCTCCCATTGATTGCATCATCATTGCCTGTGTTAAAGATTGCGTTCCCGGAGCGCCTAATAAAAATGGACGGTAATTCCGGTCATATTTTTCAGCTAAAGCAGATGGATGAAAGGCACTGATTCGACTCAATTCAGAGGAGCCAAAAAATGGTACGTATTTCTTTGATGCCATCGCTTTGTTTTTGATCGCATTGCCACGTAAAACATTACTGGCCATTGAAGTAGATGCATCTTCCAACACTTTTGGACTATCTAAATCAATTTTAAACGGCGCGAAGAAAAACAACACCAGCAATATTACTGAAAATAGGATTGGTCCAAAAATCCCAAACAGTTTTTTCTTCACGCTCATTATTGAAAAGCTTTCACTTGTTCAATAATTTTATTTGGTGTATTCCATAATTCACGATCGAACTCGGAAACGGGGACTTGCGCGCCCAGCTGGCCTTCTAATTCCACTAGTAATTGGACCGTTGCTAATGAATCCATCAGCCCCTCTTCAAATAAATCAATCTCTCTATTTTCCTTTACTTCGTCAGTTCCAGTAATTTCTTCTAAAATAGCTAATACGGTTTCTTCTACATTCATGATTGTTTTCTCCTTTGAACAGATTGAACTGTTATGTTCTATTTAAAAAATAATTGATCTAAAAATCCTGAAAAAATTAGAAAGCTGATACACACGGCATTAAACGTCAAAAAGACGGCAAATGCATGCGTAAATTTGTTGGAAGGTATTTGCGCCTTATGTTTTTTCTTAAATCTAAGCCAAGCATCCGTTAAACAAATCAAGGCCGCATGATACAAGCCATAAACTAAGTAATACCATGTTAGGCCGTGCCAAACACCCATCAATAAAAACAGAGCGAAATAACCTACATTTGAAGCGACAATCCGGCTTTTAAAGACTTTCTTTTTAATCAAGGTAAACATTAAACGCATATACACATAATCTCTAAACCAAAACGAAAGCGTCATATGCCAACGATTCCAGAATTCTTTAATGTTCCAGCTTAAAAATGGTTTATTAAAGTTAACCGGTGTGTCGTAGCCCATCAAATAACTGGTTCCTACAGCAAACAAACTATAGCCGGCAAAATCAAAGAACAGATACATACTGTAAATATACATATAAGCAACCAGTTCCCAGGAAAGACCGCCCGTTTTTAATGCAAACTTTCCGGCAGGCGGCAGCAGCACCTGACCAAAATAATAGCCGATAATGAACTTATACAAAAAGCCCAGAAAGAAATGATGAATTCCTTTTGCCAGCAAATCAATATACTGCTCTGGCGCCGGTGGCTGTTCTAAATCTTTTTCAAAACGACGATAACGGTCAATAGGACCTGATGAAATCGTCGGGAAAAAGAGCAGAAACTGCACATAGCGAAAAATATTATATTCTTTGATTAAACCATCGCGTGTTTCCATAATCATTTGAACAGACTTAAAGGTTAAATAGGAAATGCCCAGAAACCCGAAAAACGAGGAATGTCCGGCAAAAAACGGGGTAACCTTTACTAAAAATAATGGCATAATTGCTAAAAAAACGGAAAGATAAAAGACCCAGCTGGTATTTTGCTTTTGACGATAGTGAAAATAAAGCCAGACCAAAACCGTTTGCCAAATCACATAAACAATCAGCGCTACTCCTTGTTTCCAATCCGCACCACCAAAGCTCATGTAAAGGAAAAAGAGCGTGATTAAAACCTGATACCAGCCCCAGCGCTTCCCTTTCAGCAGTAATGTTGCAATCATTGGCGCCAGCCCGATCAACAGATAAAGAAAATAAATCGGATTCGCATAAGGAATCATATAGGGAAAATTAGTCATGTTGCATTTACCTCATTCATCAAGCCTTTGCGGTCAATTTTACCGTTCGCTGTTAACGGAAGCTGTTCCACATAAATAAATTTCTGCGGGATCATGTAATCCATGACCAGCTGACTTAATTCTTCTTTTATCGCTTTTGTTAATTTGAATTCTTTTTCAAAATCATTTTCAGCGGCCACGACAAAAGCGACCAGCTGCTGCACTTTATGCTGATGATATTTTGGAACCACCGCGGCTTGCTTCACATAGGAAACTTTGGCTAAATGATGATCGATATCCTCCAGCTCAATTCGATAGCCATGCAGTTTAACTTGAAAATCAATACGGCCATCGTAGATTAACAACTCATCATGAAATCTACCAGCATCTCCTGTCCGATAAGCAGGTTCTCCCTGATAGACAAAGAAAGCTTGAGCAGTTTTTTCCGGATTATTTAAATAGCCCTTCGATACACTTGGACCGGCAATCACAATTTCGCCAACTTCGCCTGTGGGTACTTCCCTGTCTTCTGACAGAATATAAACAGTCGTATCTTCTTTCACATAGCCAATAGGCACTCGGCTGTACTGTTTTAAAAGCTCATGAGTAATTTCCACGGCTGAGACAGCCACTGTTGCTTCTGTCGGACCATACGTATTAAAAATACGCGCCTTAGGAAAACGTTCCAATAATTTTGCTGCTGTAGCATGCGGCAGCTCCTCGCCGCAAAATAAAAATGTTTTAAGACTGTGGACATGTTCTCCATCGAAGGTCGGCTCCATTAGACAAATTTCCATAAAGGACGGCGTTGACACCCAAACTTCAATTTCTAAAGAAGGCAATACACAAAATAATTCTTTAAAATTATTGATGACCTCTTTCGTCATTGGGGTTAAAGAGCCACCGGATACTAACGCCGGATACAGATCCATAACAGATAAATCAAAAGAATATGGCGCCTGAGATAAGAAACGCATCCCCTCTGTAATGCCTAAATCACGCAGCTCCCAATTGACAAAGCTCAAAAGATTGTCGTGACTGATCTGAACGCCTTTAGGTATGCCAGTCGTACCCGAAGTGAAAATAATATAATAGGTCTGATCACCTGTGACTGGCTTTAAATCAACTGCTGCTTTGAAAGCTGTAGAGCCGCCTTGAAGCAACGCTTTTATTGAAACAACCTGTGCAGAGCTTTCAATCGCCGGCCAATCCCCGACAGCCAATATTATTTCCGGATCAGCAACCGATAAAATCATTTCAATTCGTTCCTTTGGTGTATGAGCATCTATTGGAATATAAGCATGCCCCGCTTTAGTAGCCCCTAAAAAGCAAGGTAGCATTGCAAATTCCAATTCACCATAAACAACCACCGGGCGTTGCGGCTGACTGTTCTCTTGTAAATAGGCTGCAATCAAATCCGACTCTTTTTTCAGCTGTCCATAGGTTGCGGTCTGTTCCTTTTCAATATAAACGGGACGATCCGGGTCTTGTATGCCCCAACGATCAATTGCTTCTGTAATAGTAAACATCGTCATCAAGATCTTCCTTTCTAAAATTCATTATAAATAAAAGTTCCACCTTCAATATTTTTATAATGATATAAATAAATCAACATTAACAAAACAGCAAAATAAAAAACTGTCTTGCCGATGAATTTGGTCCAATATAAAACATTGGGCTGCTTAAAAAAATCTTTCACTTTTGATTCCTCCCAATTGCTTCTGCACTTTCTCTATATGTCATTGTAATCAAAAAGCAACAAAAAAGATATTTAATTTCCGAACAAAGCCGCTTTTTCTACTAACACTTTTGTCACTTTTTACACAAAACGAAGGTGGAACAAAAATAAGCTTCTTTGATCCACCTTGATTTTTATATAAAATGTCATTTAAATCAATCTAAAGGGTGTTTTTAGCATTCTTAAAAAACATATAACTCTTTTTTTCTTTCCTTTATACTTATATAAATAACAAAATGACTGTACTTGTTATCTTTAAAAAAATTTAATTTTAACGCTGGTCTCGGCCGCGAATAATCCGAGTATAAATCGCTGAAGTTAGAAAATAGTACGCAAGATAAATTAAAATCAGCAGTCCGCAGGATAAATATGCCAGCCAATAGCCGGAACTTGACACAAACTTACTAAAAACATAGATTGCAAAGGTCGCATGCAAAACACCAATGACCATTGGTGGGAAAAAGATAATACTGTTTTGCTGATAAACCAGCCATGTCATTTGCTTTTGAGAAACACCGATTTTTCTTAATAAATCATATTTTGCTTTTTCTTTTTCCGCTTCAGCAAACTGCTGCAGCATCAAAATGCTGCCGGTAATAATCAACGCCAAAATCCCCAAAAACATCGCTACATAGATAAACAAGCCCATTACTCTGCGTTCATACCTCAAATCGGAAAAATGATTTGTATAGTTCAACTGCCAAAATTCTTCTTCATCTGTGCCAATCGTACTAAGGTCTTCTTCTTTCACTTGACTCGCTTTTTTAATATAGCCGCTCACCTGATTATCTATCCACTGGTAACGATAATAAATCGGCGATGTCCAGTTAGGCTTAATCGATTCAGCCAAAAAGTTAGTTAAAGCTTCTTCATCCGAGGTTTGTACGTTAAAGGCCGTTAAATTATACGTAAGCCCAGTATCGATTCGTTGATACAGTGCATCGGAAACCACCAACGTCGGCATCATATACCGCATCAAATCCTGACCTAAATAATCCGGCTTCGTTTCTTTCACAATCAGCTTTTGACCACCTTGCAGATCAAAGACAGAATCATAGCGGACAAAGCCGCTTAAAATATTTTGGAGACTATCTAGAGTAACAGCCTCCTGCTCATGAGTAATCTGAATATCTTTTAAATAAGGATTTATCCGTTGATATTCCCTATAATTGGACAAAGCAATCAGATTAATAGGACTCAAGGAGCTTTCCTTTTGTTCCTGACCAATTTTAAAATGAAACCTGCTACCCGTCAACTTAAATTTCAATGTGACGGATGAATCAATGACGGTATTAGGTTCCGCTTCAATTTTTTTCTTCAGCTTGTTCACAGTGTCCTCGGAAACAATAAAATCGGTGGGCGCAGTAACTTTCACAGAATTCATACCAAGAGTATATAAAGAAGCAGAACCACCAATCATCCCAAGCGCAACGGCAATAAAAATAGTAATTGTAGACAAGGTCCGTCCACTTTTCTTTATATGAAATTTTGTATTCCCTAAAGCCAGCATATGCAAATTACGATAGTAGCTGGAACGATTTTTTTCAATAAGATAGACAATTAAATAAATCGTATATTTAAAAAATAAATAGGTTCCTACCATACATATCAGCATAATCAATAACGGAGCCAGTAATATGCCAGTGAAACTTCCTAGAGCCTTATTCAAAGACACAGCAAACGGCATCACATAATAAGACAAAAGATAGCCGGTTAAAATCAACACAATCCCTAAAACTGCCCAAAAAAAGGATAGCTTTGATAACTTTTTTGATTCAATCATTCGTTCCTCAACATTTTTGGTTAAACTAGTGACACGATAGCGATAAATCGTCCAGGTGCTGCGAAAAGAAACAATTAACAGCATAAAGACAAAGATCAGCGCCGTTTGCATCATGGATGGAAACGAAATGGAAAATAGGCTTTCCACCTTTAAAAACATCGCTTTAGCCAAAATCATCGAAAACAGTTTTGAGAAAATCACCCCAAAGATAATACCAACGACAAGGGAAGCTGCGCCAATAATCAAGGTTTCCATAAAAAACAACAAAGAAATCTGACTTTTCCGCATGCCGAACAAATGGTACAAATCAATCTCCCGTCTTCTTTTCAATAGAAAGAAATGATTCGCCGCAAGCATAAACCCTAACACCATAATAATAAGCAAAATACCGCCGAAATTCATGGCTCCGCTAATATGGATTTCCTGCCCTACGCGCTTTACTAATGCCCGATTGTACGTAATAGCACTGAAACAATAGTAGACGATTACTGCAAATGTCATGCTGACAAAATAGACAAAGTAATTAAGAAATTGTCCTTTGAAATTTTTCCAAGACAAATTAAAAATCATTTGCACGACCACCTCCGCCAATCGTTGCCTGCATATCAATTACGCGATTGAAAAATTCTTTTCTAGAGCCTTGACGCACAACTTCAGAAAAAATCACGCCATCCTTAATAAATAAAATCCGATTACAATAACTAGCGGTATAGGGATCATGCGTAACCATCATAATCGTCGCATCATCTTGAATATTCATATTCGTCATATAATGAAGTAGCTCTGCAGCGGATTTAGAATCCAGCGCGCCTGTCGGTTCATCTGCAAAAATAATTTTAGGCTTAGTAACCAACGCTCGTGCTGCTGCAACTCGCTGCTTTTGGCCAACAGATATCGCATTAGGATAAGCATCTAAGAGCTGCTCGATGCCCAAAATACGTGACACATGAAGTAAACGCGCCTCCATCTCTGCTACAGGCATTCGATCAATAGCCAAAGGCAACAAAATATTGTCCTTCACATTTAACGTATCCATTAAATTAAAATCCTGAAAAATGAAGCCTAAATTTTTCCGGCGAAAATCACTGATCTGATTATCTCTCATCTTTAAAATATCCTGTCCATCAATACGAACAGTTCCTGTTGTCGGTAAAGAAATAGTGGAAATAGTATTCAACAACGTAGATTTTCCTGCTCCACTGGGGCCCATAATCCCTACAAACTCCCCTTGATCGACAGAAAAAGAGAGATTATTCAACACTTGGACTTTATTATTTCTATAACCATAAGACTTGCTTAAGTGATCCACTTCTAAAATTTTTTTCATTGTCTTCTCTCCATCTTATTCATTGCTCTCATTCTACCAAGATTTTTAAAAACTGAACATCGTTTCTTCTTACAATTCGGTAATAATAAAAAAAATTCTTTCACTCTTTTTGTCATTAAATTTTTGTGATGAATTCTACAAAGCTTGTTACGAGTTGCTTTCAATAAATTTTCATTCTCACGAAACACTATATGTAGTTATTAATAAGCTAAAAAAATTAAATTTGACACTACATATAGTTGAAAGATTTCTGGAATTGTTTTATGATAGTGAAGGAAAAAACATATGAGGAGCTGGATAGTATGATGGAAATAAAACAAGCAGGCGTTAAAATGAATTCACAAAATTCAAGCCTGCACACTATGAAAATCGTTAAAAGGGATGGACGCTTAGTTGATTTTGATGACCAGAAAATCTATGACGCCTTGATCAAAGCTGAACAAAAAATTCATGGTTCTTTGGATCCGCTGGCTCACGAACGCATTCAAGAGATTGTCGAAAGAATCGATCAGGAAATTTCCGACCGGTTTACGGAAAATGTTAAAATCTATGAAATTCAAAATATTGTCGAGCATATTTTACTGACGAAAAACGAATATGAACTGGCTGAAGAGTATATTAATTACCGCACACGTCGGGACTTTGAACGCAGCAAAGCAACCGATATTAACTTTACCATCAGTAAGTTAATCAATAAGGATCAAACAGTGGTCAATGAAAATGCCAACAAGGACAGCGATGTTTTCAACACGCAACGTGATTTAACGGCCGGTATCGTTGGTAAATCAATTGGTTTGAAAATGCTACCTCCTCATGTAGCCAACGCGCACCAAAAAGGAGATATTCATTATCATGACCTTGATTATCATCCTTACACGCCAATGACGAACTGCTGTCTGATTGACTTTAAAGGTATGTTAAATAATGGCTTTAAAATCGGTAATGCCGAAGTCGAATCACCAAAATCCATTCAAACAGCAACCGCACAAATTTCGCAAATTATCGCCAATGTTGCATCTAGCCAATATGGCGGCTGTTCTGCTGATCGCGTGGATGAATTACTCGCACCTTTTGCAAAATTGAATTACGACAAGCATTTAATTGATGCCAAGGAATGGATTGAAGACGAAAAGCGTCAAGAAGAATACGCAAAAGCGAAAACACAAAAAGATATTTTCGATGCGATGCAAAGTCTAGAATACGAAATCAATACATTATTCACCTCGAATGGTCAAACACCCTTTACATCACTAGGCTTTGGTTTAGGCTTAAACTGGTTTGAACGCGAAATCCAAAAAGCGATTTTACAAATCAGAATCAACGGTCTTGGTAGCGAAAAAAGAACCGCCATTTTTCCAAAGTTAATTTTCACATTAAAAGACGGTGTCAATTTAAACGCCACCGATCCTAACTATGATGTAAAACAATTAGCTTTAGAATGTGCAACAAAACGCATGTATCCAGATATTTTAAACTACGACAAAATTGTAGAATTAACAGGAAGCTTCAAAGTCCCAATGGGCTGCCGTTCATTTTTACAAGGCTGGAAAGACGAAAATGGCACGGAAGTCAATGTTGGTCGTATGAACTTAGGTGTTGTTACACTAAACCTACCAAGAATCGCAATGGAAGCCCAAGGTGATATTGAAAAATTCTGGTCATTATTAGCGGCTCGTTTGGATATTATGAAAGATGCCTTGGTTTATCGTGTAGAACGCTGTAAAGAAGCTACTCCGGCAAATGCCCCTATTCTTTATATGTACGGCGCTTTCGGCAAACGTTTATCCAGAAAAGAATCTGTAAATGAACTATTCAAAAACAAGCGTGCAACAGTTTCTCTAGGCTATATCGGTTTATATGAAGTTGCTTCTGCCTTTTACGGCGGTGAATGGGAAACAAATCCTGAAGCGAAAGAATTTACTTTGGCTATTTTGAAAGATCTAAAAGCACATGCAGACAAATGGGGCAACGACTATGGCTATCATTTCAGTGTGTACTCAACACCAAGTGAAAGCTTAACAGACCGCTTCTGTCGTTTAGATACGGAAAAATTCGGTATCGTAGAAAATATTACGGATAAAGAATATTACACAAACAGCTTCCACTATGATGTGCGTAAAAATCCAACGCCGTTTGAAAAATTAGATTTTGAAAAAGATTATCCGGCTTATTGTTCCGGTGGCTTTATTCACTATTGTGAATACCCAGTCCTACAACAAAATCCAAAGGCTTTAGAAACTGTTTGGGATTATGCCTATGACAAAGTAGGCTATCTAGGTACAAATACGCCAATCGATCACTGCTACGAATGCGGCTTTGAAGGTGACTTCAATCCGACAGAACGCGGCTTCGAATGCCCACAATGCGGCAATCACGATCCAAAATCATGCGACGTTGTCAAACGCACCTGCGGCTACCTAGGCAACCCCCAAGCAAGACCAATGGTACACGGCCGCCATAAAGAAATCTCTTCGAGAGTAAAACATATGAAATAGAAAGCGGAATGAGCCGTTTAGCCTTGACAGGAAAATAGGAAAAATCGATTGTGGCGCTTTTTACCACAAACCATTTTTATCTTTTTCCCGAAAGGCTGGCTCATGCAGCTGGATTGATAGAAAGCAGAACAGGCTCGTTCAGCTCTTAGGAAATGTTCAACACTTTCTACGAAAGTCTTGTACTGTTCATCATCAGCTCAATTTCTTTCGCTGTGATTCTCAGCAAAATAGGAAATTGAGGATGAGGCGCTCTTCGCCTCGTTCACAATTTATCTTTTTTCCGAAGAGCTAGCCTGTGCAGCTGGATTAGTAAAAAGCGGAATGAGCCGTTTAGCCTTGACAGGAAAATAGGAAAAATCGATTGTGGCGCTTTTTGCCACAAACTATTTTTATCTTTTTCCCGAAAGGCTGGCTCATGTAGCTGGATTAGTAAAAAGCGGAATGAGCCGTTTAGTCTTGAGAAAAAATGTTCAACACTTTCTATGAAAGTCTTGTACTGTTCATCATCAGTTCATTTTTATTCACTGTGATTCTCAGCAAGTCTTGTACTGTTCATCATCAGCTCAATTCTTTCGCTGTGTTTCACAGCAAATGAACTTCTATCGGCGTTGTTTTATTTGAAAGGATGATATTATGAGAAATCCAAAACCAAAAGAATGGTTGGCGGAAGACTTCAGCAAAGATTATATTGCTGATTACAAAGCCTTTAACTTTGTTGACGGTGAAGGAGTCAGAAATAGTCTTTACGTTAGCGGCTGTTTATTTGCCTGCGAAGGCTGTTTTAATCAAGCTGTACAAAATTTTCACTATGGAAAACCATTTACCAAAGAATTGGAAGATAAAATTATTGAAGATCTTTCCCATGATTATGTTCAAGGATTGACACTTTTAGGTGGAGAGCCTTTTTTAAATACACATGTTTGCTTAACCGTCGTTGACCGCGTCCATCAAGAATTCGGTGCTAAAAAAGATATCTGGTCGTGGACTGGTTATACATTTGAAGAATTATTATTGGATTCGCCGGATAAATTGGAATTGTTGAATAAAATCGATATTTTAGTTGATGGCCGATTTGAGCTTTCTAAAAGAAATTTAAATTTGCAGTTTAGAGGTAGCAGCAATCAGCGAATTATTGATGTAAAAAAATCGCTTCAACAAGGCGAAGTGGTCATTTGGGATAAATGCCACGATGCTGAACAATCCTTTGAACAAATAAAAAAATCAGCGTTAATCTAAATAAAAATACACACTAGGCAACTTTGTTCTTTTGTTGTCTGGTGTGCTTTTTTATGAAAATTCTTTATAAAAAGCCAAAACTTTCGCTCGCTGCTGACTATGCTCAACGATCGGCTTTGGATAAGCTAATTGTAACGCTTCCTGCAGTTCCTTCGGTAAAGTACTTGGCTCATGAAGGTATGGCAATGGTACCTGTCGTAACTCTGGAACATACTTTTTAATAAATTCCCCTTTTGGATCAAATCGTTTTCCCTGAAGTGTCGGATTAAAAACTCGAAAATACGGAACTGCATCTGTTCCGGTAGAAGCAGCCCATTGCCAGCCGCCAATGTTACTAGCCGCATCATAATCAATAAGCTGCTTTTGAAAATAAGCTTCCCCTAAGCGCCAATTAATCAGTAAATCTTTTGTTAAAAAGGAGGCCGTAATCATTCTTAAACGATTGTGCATCCAGCCAGTCTGATTCAGCTGACGCATCGCTGCATCTACAATCGGATACCCCGTCCGCCCTTCCTGCCAGCGTTGAAACTGTTCTTGATCATACCGCCAATTTAATTGTTGAAAATTCTCTTTAATTTCCTGCGTTTTTTGCTGAGGGTACTCATTGTAAATCATATTATAAAAATCACGCCAGCACAGTTCTTTAATAAAAGTTTGTTTGCCCTCAGAATCCGGCTGCGCCATTATTGCCTGCCAAACCTGTCGGATAGAAAGCTCTCCAGTCCTTAAAAATTGGGAAAGCTTACTTGTACCATCAACAAAAGGATAATCACGATTTTTTTCATAATCCGCTAAACCTTCTAAAATGAACCGTTCTAGACAAGCGTTTGCCGCCGCTTCACCACAAATATAGGAAAATGGTAGCTGCACTTTGTTCATTATATTTTGAAACGCAGCAGCTCCCTCCATAAAAAGTGGAGCAGACAGCTGCCGAAAGACTCGCTGAATGTCTGCTGTTTGACGATAAGGACGTTTTGAACGCAGCAGCCATTTTTTAAAATAAGGTGTAAAAACATGATAGCTTCCGCCAGTCGGCTTCTCTATTTCTCTTGCGCCATGCAAATGACTATCCTGATAGGCATGAATCTCAATTTGTTGCTCTTCCAAAAAAGTGGCTACAGCTCGATCTCTTTCCAGTCCAAAACCGCGCTCATCTTTGTTAAAATAAAGCGCCTGCCATTCTGGATACGCCGCCTTCAATGCTTTAAAGCTGGCAACCGGTTCTCCATATAAAAAATGAAGTGGAATCTTTCGCGCCTGCGCTCGGTTTCTAAATTCCTGCAGACTTGTAAAAAAGCTATCATGATTAAAGCTATTTGCCAAAAATTGCTCCGGATTTAACTGAAATACACATGCGAGCTGATCATGCGCTGCACTTTGCTCCAGCAACTTATTAAAAGCGGTATTATCCTCAAAACGCAAATCCTTACGAAACCACATTATCTTTAAACTCATCTATTTCCACCTTTCTATCTAGTTGTGCCTTTCTGAGTTTAATAGTAGCACAATGCTTACTTTTCAACGAAAGTTAGGACTGCGTATCTTCTTTGTGCTTCTCCCATAGCGGTAAAACCATATTTTCATAAGACATTGGATCAAGATTCGTCAATGTGATGCCCAACAACCGAATCCCCTGCTCCAACCCCAAAATGTCTTCCCAAATCAAGTTCGCCTGATAATACAGCTCTTCTTTTTTGGAAATGTATTCCGGCAAGGTTTGGCGTTTGGTGATTGTTGTATAATCGGCGTAGCGAACTTTTAAGACCACTGTTTTGCCGTGCTTTTGCACCCGATTAAGGGATGCTTCTACTTTTTCTGCCAACTGACGCAACTGCGCAGTCACTTGTGTTTGCGTTGTTAAAGGCGCAGCGTAGGTATGTTCCTTGCCGACAGACTTTCGATCTCTGGTAACACTGACAGGCGAATCATGAATCCCGCGAACCTTTCGATAAAGGGAATAGCCCATTTTGCCGAAGTGGCGGATTAGCTCCATCTCGTCTTTGTTGTATAGGTCTTCTCCTGTATAAATACCTAAATCATGCATTTTAGGTACAGTCTTTTTACCCACTCCATGAAATTTTTCAATCGGCAGTGCTTTTAGAAAGTCTTCTGCCTCATCCGGCATGACCACTGTCAGCCCTTTAGGCTTTTGAAAATCAGAAGCTAATTTCGCTAAAAACTTATTGTAGCTGACTCCGGCAGAACAGGTTAAATGCAGCTCATTCCAGATATCATATTGAATCAATTTTGCAATCTTAATCGCTGATTTACTGTTAATTTTGTTCACTGTCACATCTAAATAAGCCTCATCGATCGAAACCGGCTCAATAATATCTGTATAACGTTTAAAAATTTCTCTAATTTGCTGCGAAATTTCTGTATATTTTTGATGATTTCCCGGTTTAAAAATAGCCTCCGGACATAATTCAAACGCTTTTTGTGCACTCATTGCCGAATGAATACCGAACTTTCGAGCCTCGTAATTTGCGGTAGTTACTACACCTCTGCCACCGGTATCACTAGGATGCCGAGCAATTACCAGAGGATGACCTACAAGCTCAGGATGATCCCGTTCTTCTACAGAGGCAAAAAAAGCATCCATATCGATATGAATAATCTTACGCGAAATATCCTTTTTTAAGGGAAAGCGCAATTCGCTAATCATAGCATCGTCATCCTCTCTGAAAACACTGCACTTAGTTTTCATTAATAATAAGATAAATCCCTTGCTCACTGTCTCTGCGCAGCTGTTTTATTTTTTCATAAGCTGTCGTGGAAAGCTGTGAGACAGGGACAGCCCCGCTAGCTGTTTTTACTAAAGGATCAACCAAGCGCAGCTTTTTCTTTTGAAAAATATCATAATTATCTTCACTTGAACAATACTGCCAAGTAAAAGCTTGATCCAATTTTGCTAAGAGCTGTCGGATTTCCGGCGAATCAATTTGCTTTAGCTTTGCTAAAAAAGCGGAATCAGTCAATAATAAATCCTCTGAGCCAATTTTTTCAGATTCTAGACCTTGACGAATTGCTTGAGCCAGCCATTCATAGCTATAAATATTACGCGGATCATAAAAAAAATCAATGACAATCTTACGATATTGGTCAATGAACCAATTAGCCCACTCTACAGACTGGAGTAGGATGCGTTGATCGCTAACAAGCAGATTGTCTAAAAACACCTGAATTTCTGACAAAGGCACCGCAAAATAACGTTGAACCTCTCTCAACGTATAATCGATTCGATCACAACACAGTAACGGAGCTTCCTGCTCCAAAAGCGGCCACTGCTCATCATTAAACAGCAACGCTTCAATAGAATAGCCGGCTTGTTCTAAAATAGCCGCAATTTCTGAGTCCTGAATATAATTAGCCTTTATTTGTTCATGATAGTCCTCACGTTCGTTGCTTAAAGCCAAATCGACCACATGAGAAAAAGCTGTATGAGAAATATCATGAAGTAGACCGGCAATTTGTTCTTCCAGTGAACCGCCCAATCTTCTGATTAACAACATAACACCGAGTGAATGCTCATATCTTGTTTCATTCCAAAGTGGATTTACCAAAACAGCGGCTCCTGCCATATGCACCTGCTTTAAACGTTGCACCTCAGTGGAAAGAATCAAGCTCTCCAAAAGCGGCTCTACTGTGAAACGACCATACAGCTCATCATAGATTTCCATCACATTTCTCCTAATTTCCCTCTTCTTCCTCTCTATTATATACGAACATTTGTTCATTTACAACTAATGCTATTTGTGGCCACTTACTTTATTTTATACAAAAAAAAGCAGATGATCCCCCTCTGCTTTTTTTCCTTATTTAGTTATAATTGATTCTTCTTTTTAAAATTGCATAACCAACCAAAAGTAATAAACTGCCTCCGGCAATCAGATACCACTGACGTTCACGGGTATTCGTGCGGGGAAGCTGCGTCTGTTTTTTCATTGTAGGAGATGCTTGTGATGACTCTGTACTAGTTACCGTTGCTTGACTTGAATCGCTTGTCTGCGGTACTTCTTTTGCAGCTGTTTGGCTGGCAGAAGTGCTCGCTGGTGGAATTTCGATACTGCTGTCGCTTGTTCGTAGAGGCTGTTGGTCGATTTTCTCCTTTTCATAGGTGTAGATCACTTGCTGAACTTCTGGTGTAAAAGTCCCTGCTTCGTTTCCTTGAATTGCTTTCACTTTGTAGCCGTTGATTTCTTTAGGCACAATAGTGTAGTTCGTATTTAAAGCACCGGTAAGTTCAGTCGGTTCGGCTAAATTTGCTCCAGCTTCGTCTAAATAAAAGACATGGACGGTACCCGTTGTTGCCGCATCTTTTTTGTAAATATATGTCACTGTTTGTACTGTGTCACTGAGAGTACCCACAGCATTTTGAGGCAGCTGCGTTTCATCTAAAGTATAGCCGTCAAGAGTCAATTTATAAGGTGTTGTATCCGCTGCATAGGAATCCCCGATGTAGCCATTGATTATTTGTGCATCATGAAGCTGATTCCCTTCAGTATCTATATAACGTATAATGACGTTTTCAGCTTGTTCATAAGTTTTTATGTAAACATAAGTCAATGTCACTGATTCAGCAGCTAAATGATTTGCTATTTGGTTATTTAAAAAAAGGATTGTTTCTTCAATAGAAGTTAACCCCACACTTGTCATAAAATCTTGTAAAGAAGTTTCTTGTGTTCTATTACTTGCTTTTATAAACATAGTTGATTTTGAATAATCAACTTCATAGCCTTTAATCACAGCTGGAACCGGCCAATTAAATTTACTTCCCGAATTGATAGAGACATCAGCAGAAGGCAATAATACACGTCCATCCTCAGCAACATAGTGAACACTCCCCGCTACAATCTGTGTAGCAGCAAGCGGTGCCGATACAGAATAATCAGTACCAGCTGTCGTCATTTCTTCAGCAACTACAGGAACCGCAAGAAATGAAGTACTTACTAAAAAAATAAGTGAAGCATTTATTATTCTTCTAAACATAGATTCCCTCCTTTTTATTAGAATTATATCATTATAATATACAAAATAACAATAATTTTTAATATAAATATCTTAACATCCATTAAGCATACTATTTATTAGTTATTTAAATTCATAACAAAACTATAATTTTCCTTATTTTTTATCAATAATATAAAGAAGGTTATTTGTTATATAAAAAAACGCATCTCAAAAATGAGATACGTAAAAAGCTTTCTTTATTCTATGTGGTATTCTCTATAAACCTCCTGCTTTTTCAGCTGGCGTATTTTTGCTACTTCCTTAATCGCCTCTTTAGACGTAAAGCCTGCAGCGATCAGTTCTTCGACATGTTCTTTAGTCGACAGCTTCAGCTCCTGCTGATCCTCAATCAATTCGCCAGTAAATCCAGACACTAGCAGGCAGCATTCTCCTTTTAAGGAATGCTCCTGTAAATATTCCGTTAATTCAGCCAAGGTTCCCCGCAAGTATTCTTCGTGGAGCTTAGTCAATTCACGACAAATCACAGCAGGCCGCTCATCCCCAAAAACCTGTTGAAAATGCTTGACTGTCGCAGCAATTCGATAAGGCGATTCATAAAAAATTTGCGTTGGCAGTGCTGTTTTTAAGGTTTCTAAAACCTCAAGCTGTTCCTTTTTCTTACGCGGCAAAAAGCCATAAAAGGTAAAAGGCTGCGGCAGTAATCCTGACGCAATCAAGGCAGTTATTCCCGCCGTCGGTCCAGGCAAGGCAATAACTTTGATATTTTCTTCAATGCAGGCCACAACCAATTCATGACCAGGATCACTAATGGACGGCATCCCCGCATCGCTGACCTGAGCAATCGTTTCTCCGCTTCGTAAACGCTCAAGCAGCTGCGGAATCCGCTCCTTATAATTATGCTCGTGAAAGCTGATTTGCGGTGTTGTGATTTCAAAATGATTTAACAATTTTTGCGTATTACGGGTATCTTCGCTGGCAATCACGGTTGCTGTTTTTAAAATAGTTAAGCAGCGAATACTCATATCTTCTAGATTCCCAATCGGCGTCGGTACTAGATAAAGATTTCCCGTTTCAGCGGATTCATAGCTTTTTTGTTTAAACATGATAGCTCCTTTACATAATAAAAATAAAAAAACAGCGTGAAACAAAAGTAAAGGTGTTGTTTACTTTTGTCCCACACTTTAAACTTCCTTAAACGAGATGAATCAATGAACAGCGAAAAGACATTCTACCGTTTTTCAAATCGTATAAAAGTCGTATTATTTATTGCGTTCTCCATAAATTACGTCCAGACAAAAAGCACATTCTTCATCATTTTCACGACGGGAACCATATAAAATGTTACATACGTGGAAGCCTTCTTCATATAACTTTTCCAGATTCATCCGTGATTTAGATAGCTCCTGCTTAGCAGGATCATTCGAATCATTGGATAATTTGGTCAGCTCCTGCAGATGTTCCCGCAATCGTTGGTTTTCGATTTCAAGTGTTGTATTTTTTTCGACTAATTCATGCAGCGCTTCTTTAATTTCAGATAATTGGCTCAGCGTTCCCTGTAAATCAGTTTCCAGTGAGCTTAATCCATCGTATAAAGAGCGTTTATCCATTCTGATCACCTTTTTCGGCTTGCGCTTTTTGCGTTGCTTCTTTAATTTCGTCGTAATCATACTCAACCGCTGTTTCACGTCCGAATAAACGAACCTTCACAATCCGGCTTAATAAATTCAGACCGACAACTTTTCCTTTGCCGTCTGGGGTAATCACTTCTTTGCCGTAATCAGGCAATTCTTTTTTGGCTGCTTCATACTCGTCATTTTCGTATTTTAAGCAGCACATTAAACGTCCGCATAATCCGGAAATTTTGACTGGGTTTAAAGATAATCCCTGATCTTTTGCCATCTTAATTGAAACAGGCATAAAATCGCCTAGAAAAGTCGAACAGCATAGCTGTCTGCCACAAGGACCAATTCCGCCTAAAATTTTCGCTTCATCACGTACGCCAATTTGGCGCAATTCGATTCTGGTACGGAAAATCGCAGCCAGATCTTTCACCAATTCACGAAAGTCAATTCGACCATCTGCTGTAAAATAAAAAATCATTTTACTACGATCAAACGTATATTCTACGCGAATTAATTTCATCTCTAGTTCGTGCGCTTGAATTTTTTCTTTTGCCACACTAAGCGCGGCGGCTGCATCGGCTATATTCTTTTGTTCCTTTTCCAAATCGTTTTCTGATGCTTTATTTAAAATGGGTTTTAATTCCTCTGGGAGATCATCTGGATCAACGGATTTCTTTGGTATTGCAACGGTGGCCAGCTGTTTGGACTGCTGGGATTCCACGAGAACTTTATCATTGTAAAAATACTCTGATTTTCCAGGAGCAAAATAATAGATGTGACCTGCTTCACGGAAACGTACTCCTACTACTTCTACCATTTCCATCCTCCTATTTATAGTTTAGGGTGAATCATACGAATCACTAATTGTTCACAAACACTTTGCCAGCTGACGTTGGCTTCCCATTTTTGTCGTGCCTTTAAAATCAGCTCAATTCGTTGCGCCTGCTGTTCCAGCACACGCTTTTGCTGCTGTTTTGCCACACTTTGGGTCAGGCGTTTGCGATAATAAGCGAGCAACAAATCAAAACTCAGCGCTTGCTGTTCTTTTTCTTTGAACACCTTCACTAGTTTTTTTTGAACATAAACAAAAGCCTGTAAGTCATCTTTTGTTAAATAATCAAACCATTGCTGCGTAATTTCCCTAGCTTCATTAAACCATTCATCCTGTGAGATTTCAACTGCTTTGTCAAAACTATTTGTGAGTTCCGCCAAAAGCTCGGCCGTGTTCGAATTAATGCCGTTTTCAGTCAAAGCCCGTACTAGTTTTTCCTTGACAAGCGGCTGAAAGTGCAGAATCTGGCATCTGGATTGGATCGTCGGTAGAATTTTGGCTAATGAGGTGGTTTCAAGGATCGCTAAAATCTTGCCTTCCGGCTCTTCTAAAAATTTCAAGAGACTGTTGGCAGCTCCAATACTCATTTTATCGGCCTGTTCAATTAGAAAAACCTTTTGGGCAGTTTCCACGCCGCTTTTACTGAACTCAGCCTTTAGCGCCCGAATTTGGTCGACTTTAATCGTTTGACCTTCAGGTACTACTCTCAGTACATCCGGATGTTCATTTTCCGCTATCCGCAGGCAATTATTGCATTGATTGCAAGGCTGGTTGTCCGTGACTTGGGTACAAAAAACCCGTTTGGCCATCCATAAGCCGAATTCTTTTTTACCAGTTCCTGTATCGCCTTTAAAAAGATAAGCATGGGCAAGACGACCATGCTCAAAGCTTTTTTGAAGCTGCTGGTAAAGCAGCGGCTGTTGTTCACTTAAGGCTGTCTGTTTCATCTTAATATTGATGGAAGCCTTCGACTGGAAGGACAAAGACAGTCGCTCCGCCAACCTCGACCTCTACAGGATAAGGTACTTGTCCATCCATAGTAATATCAAGTGTAACAGGTGTTGATACATATTGTTTCCGTGATTGACAGGTTTGTTTAATTAATTCCAGTGCTTCTTCCACTCGATCATCATCAATCCCGACAATAAAGGTACTGTTGCCGGCTTTTAAGAAGCCTCCGGTAGATGACAATTTAGTTGCCCGAATATTTGCATCAATAAATTCATTGGCTAAACGGTTGCTGTCTTTATCTTGAACGATCGCTAAAATAATTTTCATACGGATCACCTTCCTAAATTCTAAAGTATGCTGGGTAACGCTCTGTGATTGCTTCAAATGTTGCCTGAACAACATCTTCCAAACTCATTCGGGCATCAATCTTCATGATTCTTTCCGGGTTCTCTTCGACTAGTTTTAGATATTCATGACGAACACGCTGGTGAAACTCCAGACCTTCTGAATCCAGGCGATCAATCTGCTGCTGCCGATTGTTTCTGATTCGGTTTAGCCCAGTGTCTGAATCAACATCCAAATAAATCGTAAAATCAGGAACGGTTCCTTCAATGGCGAACTCATTAATTGAAGCAATCGCTTCAACACCAATACGTCGGCCTGCTCCTTGGTAAGCTAAGGAGCTATCTACAAAACGATCACATAAAACAATTTCGCCGGCTTCTAAAGCAGGTAAAATCTTTTCCATTAAATGCTGTCGTCTAGCTGCTGCATAAAGCAACGCTTCTGTCCGTTCATCCATTTCTAAATTCTTTGGATCTAAAATGATGTGACGAATCTTCTCAGCAATGGGAATACCGCCAGGTTCTCTAGTTTTGATAATACTACGCTTTGCAACCAAATCCAGCTTAGGATACAACTCATGTAATACACTTGTTTTTCCAGCGCCATCTGGTCCTTCAATTGTTATAAAAATCCCTTGCACTCTACTAATCCCCTTACTTACTTTGATTCCTTTTACCTATTATACTGTATCTATCACGATCAGTCTAATTGAATTCCTTCACTCTGACAAGAAATTTAGGCTAATTTTCTTCTGTATTAAAAAATCAGCTATCTCATGAGATAACTGATTTCTTGTTTAAAGCTCACGGCGACCTTCCACTGCTTTGAGTAAGGTCACTTCATCAGCATACTCGATATCGCTGCCCACCGATAATCCATGAGCTAATCTTGTCACCTTAATGCCAGCTGGTTTAATCAAACGAGAAAGATACATCGCAGTGGCTTCTCCTTCTGTGGTAGCATTGGTCGCAATAATAACCTCTTTTACTTCATCATCATGCAAGCGTTGAATCAATGAAGCGATATTAATATCCTCAGGTCCCGTACCTTCCATAGGAGATAAAACACCATGCAGCACATGATAAAGACCATGATATTCACGCATCTTTTCCATCGCCATAACATCTTTAGGCTCTTCTACAACAAGAATAATACTGCGGTCACGAGATTTATCCTGACAAATATCACAAGGATCTTCTTCAGTGATATTGCCGCAAATACTGCAAAAATGCAAATCACGTTTTACACTGATTAACGCTTTAGCAAAAGCATTGACATCCTCTTCCTTCATATCTAATGTATAAAAAGCCAAGCGGACAGCCGTCTTTTGACCAATGCCTGGTAATTTCATATAGCTTTCCACTAATTTTGCAATTGGTTCAGGGTATTGCATAAATGTATATACTTCCTTTCATCGTGTCTCTAGGAATCAACTTTAAATAATTTAGCCCGATTCAGCTTGATTCTTCTTTTTTGACGAATACTGTTAATTGAACGGTATTTCAGTCATGGGTGTAATTTTGTGATCGTTCCTATTTTAACATATTATTACCCGCAAAAACAAAAAAGCATGCCCGCAATTTTAGCGAACAATGCTTTAATGAATGTTTTTTACTTTTTTAGTTTTTTTATTGGTCGTTTCTGCTTGATTTTCTTTTTTTGATTATTATGTTCTTTCTTGTTTCTCACCTCTTTTTGTCGCTTGAAAGCATTTTTTCTTTTGTTATAAATTCTGGTAAGAAGGATTAATAAAAGCATGACTATTGAAGTAATCAGCCCAGCAATCATGACCGCATGATTAGCGGAAGACTGCACAGGTAGATTTTTATTTTTTTGCTTTTCTTTCGGTTTATAAGGGATTCTTGTTCCTCGGACTAACAATCGATGTGAATTTACTCCATAAGGGGTGCAGGTCAATAACGTAACATAATCCTGCTCTTTTACTGCTTGAAGTAGTTCTGTCTGCTCTGGTTTCACCACTTTAATCTGGTCAATTTGATAAGCTAAGGTAGTATCAAGCACATTAATGTAAAATTGATCTCCTTTTTTCAAGTCAACCAGATCTGTGAATAAACGCGCTGAGGTTAAACCAGTATGCCCTGTTAAAACTGCATGGGTGCCAGAACCGCCGATAGGCAGGGCTGAGCCTTCCAAATGACCGATTGAGTCCTTCAGCACCTCATCACTGGTTCCATGTTTCACTGGTAGATTGACGTTGATTTTAGGAATTTCGATGGTTGCCATTACGCCGTCAACATTAAGAACCTTGAAATAATTGTCCGGCATGGCATAGCCGGAGCCACCGATAAAGGGGTCATGGGCAGGTGCACCTGTCATATTTTCATTGTATTCTTTCGCTTTTTTCCATTCTTCCGCTGTTGTTTTTTTATCTGTCTTTGCAATTTTTTCTTTATATTGTTCTGCTATATACGAGCCGTTTTTACTCGCCAAATAGCTGCTAATGCTTGGATATGCAAGTACGCCAATACCTATTAACAATAATGCGATGACTAAAACTATTCGTTTCATAGCATACCTTTCTTTCAAGTTCTATTGATTTCATTAATGCCTGAAGTGGCTTGATGATTGCTTTTCAGTGCATGTAATCCTTATGTAAAAAAGCGGCTGGACAATATGAAACTCCAGCCGCTCAGCAGTTGTTAAGATTCAGTCAACTGACCAAAATCAACAAAGCCTATTTTACAATCGATTAACGAGTTTTCACTTGTTTTTTGCGAGAAACTAAGATAATTCCTGCAAGACCTACCATGATAATACCAGCAACCGTTAATAACACATTGCCAGTGCCACCTGTTTCAGGTAAAACAAATTTACTTGTATTTACTACTGTTTTTTCCGCTGTATAAATATCGGCAGTTACTGAGCCTTTATCCGCAGCTGAGAAGGTTACTTCAAATGCATCTCCAAGTAAGTTGAAGCCGGCTGGAGCTTTTGTTTCCACGATCCAGTATGATTTCCAATCAGCAGGAGCTTCTAAAGTTCCGCCATGTACTTCCAAACCTTTGAAGTGAACATACGCAGGATTACCCGCAGAAGTTTCAACCCAAGCATTTGCTGTGGCATAGTTAGCATCTGTTGGTTTAACAATCAAGCCATTGGCATCTTTTTTCAAGAACTTTCCTGCTTTTGCATCTGCTTCTGATAAAGCGATTTGAAATTGTGCGCCAGCCAAAGCATTTCCTTTGTCATCTTTTTTATCTAAACGAATTTCACCAGTGATTACCTTCACTACATTTGAACCTGGATGTGATTCTACACCGTTTGAGTTAATGTAATCTACATTCGCTTGGTTAGGTACCGTATAATCAGCCTTTTCCAAAATTTTGCTGTTTGCAACAGCTTTAAATTCTACTTCTACTTTTGGATAAGCAGCCAAAGCTGTTCTACCTGCTGCATCAAATTCTACTTGTAAACGATTAGCTGGGCTACTTGGTTCAGTTAATTTGAATCCTGTAGTTAACGCTGTATCACGAGTGCCATCAGCTTTGATTGGGTAAATTTTTACAGAATTCGCTTGATAATTTAACGCTGCATCTAAATCATCATAGATGTTAAATTTACTTGAAGCAGCAATATCACTTGGAATAGAAGCAATGATTGAATACGTCACTTCATCACCTACAGTAACAGAGGGCTTGTTTACTTTCTTCTCTAAGCCGATTGGCTGATTTTTAGGATAAACATGGACATCTGACACCCAGCCATCTTGTGTATCACGATCAACCATTGGTACTGCTACAACAAAAGGATTTACAGAAGTACCAATTTCTACTTCTTTTCCAGTAGCAGGATCAACCGGTGTTGAGTTGGTCAAGTTTTCCACTACAAAATAATAGCCACGATCTAGATCAGTTAATTTTACTTTCCCCGTATTATCCGTGATCCATGATTTACTAGCCGTACTAGAATCTACTTTACTAATCGCGAATGTTTGCGTTTGTGACTTGTTGTTCGCATCTAAATAAGTCACTTTCATTTCTGTATCAGAAACTTTAGTATAAGTAGCACCAGCCCCCATCGGTACTGCTGGTGTATTACCTGTTGTGTCTGCAGCGGTAATACGGAAGACATCAAAAGCAACACCTTGAGCAATTTTAGCGTTTGCAGGTAAATCACCGGAAGCTAATTCTTTCCCATTGTTGTTTAGTTTCCCTGCTTCACTCAAATTATCTAAAAAGTATTTATGAATCGTTAATGAGCCTTTTTCCGGAGCTAAACTGTCTGCAAATGCTGTGACTCCGTTAATAGCTAAGCTAACAAAAGACATTAGCACAAATAATGCAGAAATAGCTTTCTGTACTGTTTTTTTCATTGTTTGTTCTCCTCTATTTGTTTTTTTGACTATTGTGTTTTTTTATTATTTATATTGGAAACTCTTTTTTATTTACAAGAATAGCAGCTGCTAATCCGATAAATACAACACCAACCACAACCAGTAGGATTACTTCATTTCCACCAGCCTCAGGCATAACAAATTCTGGGTAATTCGGCAGATGATACGTCTGATCCCCTCCCGAAACTGTTTCATAAAATGCAGGAGGCAAGGTAGCTCCCTTTCCAGTGATCGTTACAGCTGCATTCGCGGCATCCACTTGAATCAGCCATTGACCCAGCGGCAGATTATAGCCCGGCAGTGTTTTGGTCTCGACTAACATATATTCCCCAGAAACCAGATTGGTAAAGCGTACTTTCCCGTCCAACGCCCCGCTTGTTGCAGCTTGAGCGGTTGTCTGATCCCAACAATTATTCGGATCATTCGTTACTAAGTCATCATGTGTATGATTTGCCTCATCTGCGTGCTTACAGCTATATAACTTGAATTCAACATCAGCCAGTGGTTCTTTTTGGGGATTTTCTTTAATGAATTCAAAATCCATTAATTCTTGAGCTTTTTTCTCTATTACGACTCCGACCTGCTCCGGCTCGACTACCTGTAAATCATCTACTGCAAAAGCAAAAGAATTCCAGGCAGCTCGCGTTTGTTCTGCAAGATTCGGATCCAACAGATTAGCTGACAACTCATTTTCAGCAGGTGCCTTCATTTGGAAATTCAATAAGATTTCTTTGCCTGACACCCATTCTACGCCAGCCTTCAACTCTACTTTAAAACTGTGAATCGCTGTCCAGTCAGTTACGGAGGACTCTGTCTGCCAATTTGGACTTACAGCTGAACTAGCATTTGTTAATTTTTCAGTCGTTTCAGGATAGTTGACGTTTTTAGTCAGATCATCAATTTTCGGCGTCTTTGCGCTACTGTAATGAACAGTCACTTTGTCCTGCCACTCAACCGGCAACGTAATAGGACCAGTTAAGCTTGGTGTAAACGCCGTTCCTCTGCTAACCTTGCTTGTAATACCAGAATCGCCTACTGAAGGCAGCACATCCATCAACACTAATTTTGAAAAATCATCTCCGGTTGTGTTCATCAGCTTCAATTGATAAAAGATATCTCCTTCCGGAACAGTATGACCGAACTTACTATAATTGGCATCCAAGCTTCCTTTGACTAATTTTTCGGTTTGAACATCTACGCTTTTCGTCAACTTATAGTTTTTTCCTGATTTGATGAGGTTTTGAGTGGTATTTTTATCACCATTCAGATCTTTCTTGTCAACTTCACTGATAGAATCAGAAATTGCTGGATTCCCGCTAACCTTAGGAGCATTCAGCGTTTCATCACCAGAAAAACCATACATATATAAGTTAAAATTAGCGGGACATTCTTTCGCAATATTTACATCAAATGCCACTCCGACCGATTCACCAAAAAGCAATTCTTTATCTGTCCAGTTGACTTTAATTAATTGCTGCCCGGTTCCCTGATAGTCGTCTGTAATGACGGAATAGCTTCCGCCGTTTTCGGAAACGACTTTTTTTGCATTGCTATATTTAACATTTGGGGCAGCTGTCAGCGTTACTCCTTTGGGTAAAAGAATCACACCATTTAACGGTCCATTCATTCGGACTTGGGAGCTGTTGTCAAGTGTTAGTGATGCATTGACTCGTTGTTTCCCAAGCTGGACAATGTTGCCATCTTTTACAGAGCTAAATTCAATGGCTGTTCGTCCAACCGGATCATAATTTTCAGGCTGTACGACTTTGACAGAACGATCGGCTGTCCAATTGGCACTTGTGTCATTCGGTGAAACTCTATAATAAGGAGTCGCTTCGCCTTGAATAAAGCCATATTGCATGAATTTATTTGTAGCTGTACCTTCAAAACCTTTTTTGACAGAAAAGTATACCTGATCGTTCCCATTTAAATCTCCTTCTAAAAGAGAACCATCATCATTTTCATAATGAACTTTTAAACTAAGAATCTGATCAGATTCAACCAATCCTAAACTCGCTCTGGAAAACTCATATTTAGGTAAATCACTCAATGAAGTGACAGGTTTTACATCTACTGGATGAGTAATCCAATTACCTTTGGAGTTAACTTCTAGCTTTAGCGATATATTAATTTTTTTTAATACATATTTTGGTGACGTACTATTGTACGCTCTTATTGGATGATAAATAATAATTTTTTCAAAATTTAGGTTCGGATCAATAAACAACTGCGTACCTGCGTATTTATACCCTTTCTCTACAATTGTTTTATAGTCTCGATTATTCCACGGAAACGGTGTTGTAAGAGTTTCATCTTTATAAACTAAACCATTTGCATCTTTCACTTTATTAGTAAGACCTATCGCAAATGATAAGTTATATTTCAATTTTGCTGCATCTGTGACCACTGGAACTAAACCAATTGTATCTGGAGTAGTAACCGTTTCACCTTTTCCGTCAGCAGGACCTTTGAATATCGGATAGTAGACATTCGTTCCACTTGAGGAATTATTCCCTCCTGGAACAATCGTAACTGAGGCTTCATTCGATTCTGTATTTATCTCTCGTCCAAATACATCTTTTGTAGTTAAGTCAACCTTATTAGTTAATACTGCATCGTCTTTTCCAACAGTGCTATAAACAAGAAATTCTTCCGAAAATAAGTCTTCCTCATTGGCCAGTCGCTGCTCTTGTTCTGCAATTGTGGGGGTGTTATAGGTCCAGGTATATACATCGGTTGACGTTTGGAAGGGCCAAAAGCCACTGACAATCGTTTCTTTTTTCGGAGCAGTCGTTGAATTGGTTCCTTGGTAGGTTAAGCCCTCGGTAAAGATTTCTTTGATGTCTAATGCTGTTTTATCACCTAAATAAAGCAGCCCAGTTTTTTTAGAGGAAACACTTACCTTCACTTTCCACATAACAACTTGGCCTTTGGCTGGTGCCACACTTGCATCTGCATCTTTGACACCCACATAAGATTTCGTTACGGAAATTGGCAGTGAAGCAATGACATTAATTTCAGCAGTGTCTGTCAGTACATTTAAGCCATCTGCTTCCAGCGTTGCTTTGATGGATAGCTTTGTATTATTGTCCGTAGTACCGTTTGGTGGAAGGACATTAATAACTGTTCTATACGCCTGACCTGCGATCAGTTCAGGAAATTCATAGGTCAGTGTATGAGTGGAGCCATCATAAGCAGGCGTCACGCCAGCTATCACTAATTCGTTTAAGTCTTGCTTAAATTCCGCTTTGTCCAAAGGCGGCAGTGTAACAACCACCTTTGCATTGGTATATTTCGTTTTAGCTCCCGTTACTTTTAAATTCAGAATATAAGACGCTGTTGTGCCTGACTCGATTTCTTTTTTCTCAGGTGCAATATCAACGTCTACCATAAGGTTTCCGATTCGCGGAGCTATTTTTTTAGGTATCTTACTTACAGTTGTTTCATCTTTGGTAGTCAAGGTTTCTTCTGATGATGCTTCTTTTTCATGCGCCTGAATGCTGCTGACAGGTTGTTTAAAGAAAAAACACAACGTCAGAATGAACATACTTAGTAAAACTGTATACAGTACCCGCAACCTTTTCCTTTTTTCCATTTTTTACCTCCTTTCTTTTTATTTCAACAAACTGTCACCGTCACCTTTCTCTCCAAAATAGCCGCCATGACAGTCATTCATGATCACCAACAAGTTTTTCTCAAAGAAGGTGTGACTTATGTCTGGTGTCTTTTCTGCTAATTTCTGCCATGTAGCCTCTTGAACGAACATTTTTAATGAAATCTTTTGCTGCTTCGTTGCTAATCTTATTACGAATATGAAAAACTAAATTAGCGATTCTAGGCTTTGCCGAACAGGTTCCATTTTCATTCCAAATCTTTTTCTCCATTTCTTCGTAGCTGAACACGGTCCCTTTTTGGCTGAATAAAAGATCAATCATTTTATATTCAAGATTTGTTAATTGTATTTCTTCTTCCCCTTCAATTAACAGGCTTCGATTTTGATCATTTAGTTGTATCCAATCCGTCTGATTCGTGTGATTTAACTCTTTTTCGTGATACCTGACTGTATTATTGATAATGAGCCGAACCTCATCCGGACTATACTGCGATTGAATATTCCCAACTGCTCCCAATTTTAAAAATAGTAAGCGATTCGTTTCATTTTCTTGATTAGAAATAATCCAAATGTGCGGTTCATGATTGGCTTTTAACTCTAATATTAATTTGCAAATTTCACCGATGCTTTCTTGGAATTCATCATATATAATGACCACATCAGATTTTGCCAATAAAGAATCATTCAGGTTTGAAAATTCCAATAAAACCACTTCATGTTGATCCTTTTGTAAAGCTTCTATGTATGTACTATCCAGTTTTCCAACTATATTTATTACACTAATTTTACACACTGTCGTTCCTCCTATAACAAATTAAAAAATTCGAGCAAATAAGTGTCTTTTTTTCGAAATTTCCATACAATTGTGATTAGTGCGGAAAATCCTTTACAGTACTGGGTTTCCCCTAGACTGACCATAATCTATGACGGCGAATTTTTAAATTTGAAAGAGTTTATCCAACTCGTGCATCGCTTTTCTGCGGGTTTCCAATAATGACCCCGTGTAGATATCTAAAGTCATTTTGGTGGACTGATGCCCTAAAATACGACTTAAACTAGCTACATCAATGCCGTTTTCCATACATCTGGTAGCAAATGTATGCCGTAAGACGTGAAAATTGATTTCCGGAATACCAGCTGCCGCCACTTTCTTTTTAAATTGGTTGGAGATTGTCCTTGGTTCAACAAGTTTATTCGTATTGGAAATAACATAAATCAAGCTTGGGTGATATTTATTTTGCAGATACTTTTTTAAATTGGGCGCCAGTGGTATGTCGCGTAATGAGTTGGAGGATTTAGGCGTTCCTTCAATGAGTTTCGTTTTAGCTCCGTTCGGTTCCTCGTTTACAATTCGGGAAACCGTCCTTCTTACATGAATCAATTCATTTTGAAAATCAACATCCTCCCATTTTAAACCACTGATTTCACCAATCCTCATGCCAGAATATAAAGATAAAATAATCGGCGAACAGCTTTTTTCCTGAAAAGCATGCAACTCTAATTTCTTTTGTTGATGAAGACTAAGAATTTGGACTTCCTTTTGTTTTTTCTTTGGAAGTACGATTTGTTCACTTATATTTTCAGACAAATAGCCTTGTTGCTTGGCTGCCTCTAAAGAATTTCTAAGTAAAATAAATACGTTATTGATCGATCCGGCTACAAGCTCCTTTTTTTGAAGGGTATAAAGGAAATTTTCCAGTTCTTTTTTTTGGAGCTTCTTAAGCGGTATACTTCCAAGTTCCGGTAGAATATGCTTTTGGATGACGCGTTTATAGTTAGAATAGGTAGTTTCCTTAACTTTTTTCTTCACATTATTTCTCATCCAAAAATTTAACCAGTTTTCCAACGTGCCAATATAACAATCTTGGGTATGCTGGGGTGAATACAAATACTTTGCTTTTAATACAATCACCTTTTGCTTAACCTCCGTGTATGTTTTACCATATACCGATCCGTAAAGAATCCGACCATTTTCCTTTCTACTTTTTATATAGCGTGCCTCCCATCTCCCATCTTTTCTTTTATAAATATTTTCTCCTTTTCTAGCCATAATAACTCCCATCCTTTCTTGACGATTATTTTGACGGCTCATTTAGAGAAGAACTCACAAAATCGTTAAACTATGTTAAAAACATTTGTGAAATCATTCAAAAAAATAAAAAACCAGATATTTTTCTGTTTTTTTTATTAAAGACAGATTGACTTTTACTAATACTGTTGTTAATATTTAATAGAAGCTGAATTTTTTCATTCCATATCTATTTCTCAATTGTATGGAAATTTCGAAATAGATTATCCGTTTTTTAAAACTATCATTTTTTTAATGTTAGTCTTATTTCCCTACAGCATAGACATCTGTCTATTTGTAATTTTACCTTGTTTGAATAATGAAAAAATAGATTTGATGATGAAATTTCAATATTATATGTTTACAAAATTAAAAAACTCTTCATATAAAAAAAGCAACAGTCATTAATTTTGACCGTTGCTTTTTAGTTATTTTATTTTTTATTAAACTAAATAAATAAAAAGATCATGACTTGTAATAATCGTCATGACCTCTTTTTGACTTTTCTTAAAATCCCGGTAAGCCTTTTGCGTACTTGCCCATCGTTGCTTCTGTTTCTTTTTCGATTTTTGCTAGTGCATCGTTCACTGCCATAATCACTAAATCCTGCAGCATGTCTACATCTTCTGGATCCACTACTTCTTCTTTAATGGAAATATCTTTCATTTTACGGTCACCTGTAAAGGTAGCCGTTACAAATTCATTCGTAGATGCACCAATAAATTCTTTTTCGTTTAACTGTGCTTGTGCTTTTTCCATATCTTTTTGCATTTTTTGTACTTGTTTCATCATACCTTGCATATTACCCATGCCACGCATCATAGTTATCGTCTCCTCTTAATCATTTATCACTTCAACGAGGTCTTGGCCAAATAGTGCCACAGCCTCATCTACTAACTCATTATTTGGTGGTGTCTGCGGCGCTTCTTCATCTATTAAATGTGTTTCGCCAGCTTTTGACTCCCCCTCAGCATGACTGCCGATAGAATCTTTATTTTGGCTAATAAAGGATTGGCGTAGTTTCGGCCAGCTTTCCTTTGTGATACAAACCATTTCCGGTGCATAATCTGACACTAAACGACTTAAATTATTATGCAGCGCCAGCTGCAATTCTTCATCCTCCATTGCACGTCCGCACACAATCTCATAATCAAAGGCCACCACTAAGCCTTTTGGCCCCGCTGCTACCGGTTCACTTGCCTTAAGCATTGCTCTTTGGGTAACAGACAGCATTTGTAATAAATCATCCCAAACATTTTTTACGTTTAACAAGTGATCTCTAGTCGCTTCATTTAAGACCTTATACACCAGCTCAGTCGGTATTCTTAAGGCGTTTTTACTGCTAACCGCTCTTGGTGTTTTTACCGGCTCGGGTTCTTTCACTTGAACACCATTTTTCTTCAATTCGGCTAATTCTTTTTGCAGCTGTTCGATCTGTTGCTGTAATGCTGAAATTTCCGCAGGCGCAGCCGGACTTGTTTCATTAACCGCGGCATTAAGTAGCGGTGCGACTGATTTTGCCAGCTTGACTGTTGCTACTTCAAGGTAAATATTCGCATTGTTGGTAAAACGGATATCATTTTGTGTGTCGCTTAAAATATGAATCATTTGATAAATTTTTTCTGCAGCCGTTTTGTCTGCTAATTCTTTAAAATTATCCGTTAAATGACCCGCTTTTTCTTTTAAAAGATTTGGTGCTTGTTGAAACATTAATAAATCACGACAATATAATAACAAATCTTCCAGAAATCTTCGAGCTTCTTTGCCTGAGCCTAAAATTTTCTCTAAGGTTTCAAGCGCTTGCTCAACATCTCCTCGGACACAATTCGCGATATATTGATCCATCATTTCATAGGTTAAGCTACCGGTCACCTGCATAGCATCCGTCACCGTTACTTTTTCATCACTGAACGAAATTGTCTGATCCAAAATGCTTAACGCATCACGCATTCCGCCTTCTGCTGCCCGACCAATAACATATAACGCCTGTTCATCGTAGCTTATATTGATTTGCTTTAAAATATAAGCCATATGCTCAACAATATCCTGCGTGCTGATTCGTTTGAAATCAAAGCGCTGCGTTCTCGAAATAATGGTTAAGGGAATCTTGTGCGGTTCTGTTGTCGCTAGGATAAAAATAACATTTTGCGGCGGCTCCTCCAACGTTTTCAGCAGCGCATTAAAGGCTCCAGTGGACAGCATATGTACTTCATCGATGATATAAACCTTATAATCCGCTTGAGTGGGCGCATATTTTGCCTTATCACGGATATCACGAATTTCTTCAACACCGTTATTGCTGGCCGCATCAATCTCAATGACATCGTTTAAACGACCTTCGGTAATCGCCCGACAGGTTTCACATTCATTGCAAGGTTCACCGTCTACACTATGTTTACAGTTGATCGCTTTGGCAAAAATCTTCGCTGCACTGGTTTTTCCTGTTCCTCTTGGGCCGGTAAACAAATAAGCATGTGAGGTTTTCTTTTGGACAATTGCGTTTTTTAACGTCTGTGTAATTGCTTTTTGTCCTACAACATCAGCAAAACGCTGCGAACGCCAGACGCGATACAAAGCTTGATACGCCATTATTTACCCCTCCCTCAAAATTTCACTATCTCCTATTATACGTGATTTTTCCAGATAAGGCATTAAAAAAATGTTAAAAGTAATTCGAAAAGCACAGCCGCTAGTCTACCAAAAATAAAAAAACAATCCAATTAAAAATCAGATTGTTTACTGCTCATTATAAAGCTGTGTCTATTTCTTCGTTTGGATTTGGTTTGTCCATCGCACGGAACATCTGGTTATAACGTTCTTCATCTTCTTGATTATCCCGAATAACTTTCGATAAGGTAAATGAAGACGAGATTAATCCCACAGAACCCATTAAGTAATAGCCCTTAACCATTAACGGTTCTTTTAAGGTGTACAGTCCAATTAACATCAATGCCGCAAAAAAGGCAAAGGATCCCCAACTTAGAAACACAAAAGCTGGCGTGTTTCTATACGCTTTCTTTTTCATATCAATCTCCTTAAAATTTATATACTGCTTTTTCAGTATATCATTATCTTATTCTCAAAGACAACCATTAGTTGCAATAAAGAGCATACTTGAAGAATGAATGTTATGAATTTAAGTAGTTAATATCTTCCGGCAACACTAGCCGACGCTTATTAATAAACTTTCTCAAGTCAGTCAAGTTTTTGAACGAGGGGATATCTTCAACAATCATACTTATATTTTTATCCACTCCATCCACGGTAAAATTTGAAACATACAAATCAAAGGATTGATCGATCGGGCTCACGTTTTTTTCAAAGTAGTGACTTTCTTGAAAAGAAACTTTAATTTTATTTTGGAAATTCTCCTTCAATACAGAGCCCAGCAGCTGCGCATGTTCCTGTCCCAAATCACTCAAAACTAAAATAGACACCTGATGCCTTAATTTTTCTGACAGTCGGTTCAAATCTTTCCAGCGAATCGCTATTTCATGCAGCAATTCGTCGGCATACATCGTCTTCCAAGGAAATTTCGTTTTCTCTTCCAATTTGCCCAGTGCTTTTGACACAACGGCAGCAAAAACCACAAAGTTGTTTTTTACAGCGCCGCTGGAATATAAATAACGATCGTAAACCATAAAGTGCTTGTGGGGAAACATTTTATGTCGTGTATAAGTATATTCCATTAAACGAACTATACTTTTGCGACTCGTTTCCGCGATTTCTAATGACAGTGCTTCACTGATTGTTCTGATTAATTGATTGGCCTGATGAATAACATTTCTGCGTTCCTGCTCATTGTCCCAACCATATTTCCACCAAAATACGGAATAACAGAAATCTTCATACCAATGATCAGCCATTACTACATTGAGCGGCTCGACAATTTCAAGAATATCCTCATAATAGCTTTTTTGCTCACTGACCGTCTGTACCAGCTTATTAGCAGCATAGCTTGTCGGCTGAATAAAAAAGCCCTGACGCTCCCGCCTCATGGTAATAATAATCAAATAAGCGAGCTGCATCATTTGACTATCGTTCAGCTGCAAATTGAAATCCTGATTAATTTTATTCGTTAAAGTAAAAACTTTTTCTTTATCTACCTGAAACGGCCATTCCCGAATACCATATACCTCTAAAAAATAAAAAGCAAAAAAATAACGGATTTGGCGTTCATCATTTCCATAAATATAATAAGGTGAACGATTCATTTCAATATTACGATCCTTCAAGGCTGAAGAAATTAAATTCGATAAGCGATACAAGCTGGAATTGCTCAAAAATAATTTTTCTTCCCAATAAACAGCTGGTTCCTTTGGTTGAAAAAAAACAGATTCCAAAAGAGCAAACGCATTCGATTCTTGAATAATTTCAACATAAATTTCATGAATGGAGCGATGTGGCGAGGTGATCAAACGAATACCATTTTTTCTGGAAGTTTCAATTGATAAATGCTCCTCCCAACGATCTTCTATGTACTGACAATCCAGCATAACCGTTTTTCTAGAACAGTTAATTGTTTCTGCTAAATAATCTGATGTAAACCAGCCGTTAGTGCCATTTAGTATGTTAAGCAACAAAACTCTGCGGTGCATAGCAGGTGATAATATTCGCTCCATTTTATCCCTCTTTTCACTTTTTTCATTTTCCCTTCAAATTCTTCCACTTAAAGAGAAAATTTTGAAGAAAACCTTATGTGTCAATACTTATAGTATCATAATAGACTTTTCAAAATCAATTCTAAGCGCACCTCAATTGGTTTATCTACGTCATGCATTTATTATAAAAAGTGTAAAAACGCGGATTTAAAATTTATCGATAAATGGAAAATCCCACCACATTTTTGGAGGGATTCTACATGCAAAACAAACAGTTTAAAAAGACAATAATTCTAGGATTTATCAGCATTTTAAGTATCATGATATTTATCGGCGGCTATGTTTGGGCGGACAGTGTCGATCGAGAAAATCAGCAAAGATCTGAAACTGAAACCATCACAAAAAAATATTTTAAAAAAACAGTAGAACCTAAAATGAAAAAGAAAGAAAAAACAAATGAATCAACTGGTACTTCTGAAGTCACCACTGTTGCTGCAGCTACCAAGCAAACACCGCCTGTCATCGTGGCACCTGCTGCAACCGTTCAACAAGGAGAACCATTCAATGTTTATACTGGTGTAACAGCCACAGCTGCCAACGATGATGATTTAACTGCCCAGCTTCAAGCTTCTAAGACGACGATTGATACCTCTATTCCCGGTGATTATACTGTTCATTTTTCAGTTGTCGACGCGAATAACAATACAGGGACAGCAGATCGTACGATAAAGGTAATCCCCGCTACAGTTGAAGCAGCTGGACAAGAAGATACGCAACCAGCCGATGAAACAGCCCAAGCAGAGAGCACAACTGATGAAAAAATGCCGACTGAAACAAAAACAGCCACAGCACCTTCAACACCTGTTTATGAACCGATGACGATCTACATGAATGGTCAAAATATTCCTTATCAAAATGGCGGTCAAGGAACCGGTCAAAGTATTATTGACGCTAATCCGAGCGGTGTAGCTGCTACTTGGGGTGGAGCAGCCGTACAATCCGGCACTGATGGTCAGAACACGCATTTTATTGGTCATAATCCGGGTGCTTTCGCTACGATCTTTTCATTAAGCGCCGGCAGTCAAATTATCGTAACTGATGCAAACGCAACGCCTACAACTTATACAGTCAGAACTTTACTACAATTGAATGATTATGGAGAAGAAGTAAATACAGGCAAAGATTATTGGGATTTAACTGTCGGAACAGGTGATGAAGAAAGAATCACTTTGCAAAGCTGTATTAATGACGACATTAACTTAATCGTGATAGCCTATAAATAAAAAAGAGTAGGACAGAAAAGAATTTTCTTTTGTCCTACTCTATTTCTATAAAGATGCGATAAAACGCTTAAAAGCCGCTTGACCTGATGCTGACGGCTCAAAGGGTGCAGCCTGAGTTAAAGCTTGAAGAAATTGTTGTCCAACAGCAGCTTGCCAGTTTGGCGTCTCCTCCAAAGCTGCAGCAACCACCGTTGCGCCCATGACTTCCATTAAGCCAAGTTGTTTTTTTGCTGTAAAAGATGCTTGCTCAAAAGAACGATGCTTTGGAGAATTGTCACATAAGACTAAATCCAATTCAAACAATAATTCTTTGCGTCTGGCAATCGCCATAAGCGTGTGGCGAAGCGTTCCATCAGGAGCCACAGCCTCCATTTGAATTTCAGCATCAGAGTAGCCGCGCCATTTATTTAAAATCTCTGTTCCTGTTAAAACTAAATCTTCCTGATTAGGGCTTTGTAAACGAATCACTGGTAACGGCCATTTTACAATCCCAGCATTCATCAGCGGATAGTCAGCGAATTCAAAATAATCAACTATCTCAGCTTTTGCCAAAGGAAACTCTTTGCGACCAGCCTGATAATGTTCGTGAGTAGTATTCTCTCCACCAGATAAAAGTAAGTCTGTCTCAGCTCCTACAAAATAATGAGGCAACACCTCAACAATTCTCATTAATCTGCGGAAGGTAGCCTGATTAAAAGTCAGCGGCTGATGTTTTTCAGCGGAAATGATGGCTTGTTCATCGTAGCAAGCTGCCGGTGCATAATGAAAACCCCAGCTTTCCCCATCCAAATTCATACGTATAATTCGCTGATTCGTACGAGCAGGGTAATTTTCTCGACCTGCATAGCCTTCATTTTCCATGCACAGTTCACATTTAGGATACTCCTGTTGAGATTCCTGTTGAGAAGTTTTTTTAACTGCTGGCTGTATCACTATTTCTAATTCTCCATACTCAGTCAGCGTTGTATAAAACTGTCTTGCCTCTGCCGCCTGCGAATGAATATAGTTATTTCTTTGGTTTAATTCATAAAAATAATTTGTTGCTTCTTCCGGAGACTTATCATAATGTTTCGCAAAAAACGCATTGACAACGGATGGCGGCGGTGTAAGAAAATCCATCAACTGAGCTTCAAATATAGCTAGCTGCTCCGGATTTTTTTCAACTACACCATTTTTTTGTGCTTGATGCACTAATTCTGCAAGCAACTCTTGAGAGGTGGCCCTTACCTTGCTTGGTGCAGCCGGCGCCATTGTCTCTTCACCAATCATTGCCAGCAGGCGATTTTGTAAATAGATGCGGTCCAATTCCATCCAGCCGCCTGCCTGAATTGCTAATGTTGCAAAATCAGTAATCGTTTTACTAATGGACACAAAAATTCCTCCTAGTCCTCATATCCGTTTGGATGACTAACATGCCAGTTCCAAGCGGTTTGAATGATTTGTTTAATGTCCGTCGTTTCCGGCTGCCAGCCCAATTCTTCCTTAGCTTTTTCACTTGAAGCAATTAGTTTACTTGGATCGCCCATTCTGCGCGGCATTACTTTTACCGGAATTTCTTTGCCGGTAACTTCACGTGCAGCTTCAACGATCTCTTTAACGGAGTAACCAGTACTACTGCCTAGATTGAAAATAGCACTGTCATTCCCCTTTTGTAAATATTCAAGCGCCTTAATATGGGCCGCTATTAAATCTTCAATATAGACATAATCACGAATACAAGTTCCGTCCGGTGTATCGTAATCATCGCCAAAAATACCGAAGAACTCTCTTTGTCCCAGTGCTGTTTGTAAAACGATTGGAATTACATGCGTTTCTGGCTGATGATCTTCCCCAATCAAGGCATCGGCTTTTGCGCCTGCTACGTTAAAGTAACGTAAGGCAACATAGCGCATGCCGTAAGCTTGATCACACCATTTCAGCATTTTTTCCATCATTAATTTACTCTCGCCATAAGGATTTTTAGGATTGGTTGGGACTGTTTCTACAATTGGCATGATTTCTGGTTCGCCATAAGTAGCTGCCGTTGAAGAAAATACGATCGTTTTCACTCCAAATTCCTGCATTACTTCCAATACTACCTGCGTTCCATAGACATTATTATTAAAATACATCAATGGTTTTTCAACAGATTCACCAACTAAAGAACTAGCGGCAAAATGAATAACAGCTTCGATTGCTTCCTTTTTAAATACTTCCTGCAAAAAGACTTTATCACGAATATCGCCTTGATAAAACACCGCCTTTTCATGAACAGCTTGTCGATGTCCGGTTAATAAATTATCAACTACTACAACTGTATACCCTTTTTCAACTAATTGATCAACTGCATGCGAACCAATATAGCCTGCTCCGCCTAAAATTAAAACTGACATAATTACCTCCTTGTCAAGTACAAAAGCCTTTTTTGAATATATGCTCCATTTTACAGCTTTCTTCCACCATCAGCAACCACAGCAGTCGATTTGTAAGACAAACGTTATTTTTGTATCCAAACGCTAATCTTCTCAAACAACTTGTTTCAATCTATTGGCTTTTTTAGTTCGTTTAGTTCATAATGGATATATGAAAAAAAATTTGAGAGGAGCTTTAATATGAAAAAATTTATTTCAGGCATGCTTGTCGGAACTGCGGTTACTTGTGTGGCTATGATGGGCTTAGCTGCTACTGTAAAGAAAACAATTATCGATCCGATTGAAGAAAAAGAAGACATGATTGAAGCAAACCGTAAAAAAGCGATGCGCAAAAGAGTGACACGTTAACCTAGATTTGTACTAAAATTCATTAATCAGAAAAGCGTAAAAGGTTTCAAGAGTTGAGTCTTGAAACCTTAATCTTCTTGAAAGACAATATATTTTCTTTACTTCCATGTTAGACATCAGATTATTCCTCCCTAATTATTTCTCCTTTTAAGAAAAAGATTCGCAGCTACGCTACTGCCGGAGAATTTTCTTCCATTTAACGAACGATCCTTTTTGAAATAGTTAAAATACTTCTGTAGGATCAAAAGGTAAGCTAAGTATCTTTTTGTTTGATCCAAATGTATTTCATTATTTTCTATTTCATATTGTAATCCTAAAGCCATACAAACGCCGTGTAAAATACCAAATGCACGAGTGACTTCTTGTGGTTCACCTAATAAAGTATTGGTGCAATGACTTTTTGTAAAAGCACACTCATAAACAACGTTTTCACGTAGTTCTTCTCTTGTAACACCTACAGCACTCAAATACATTTCTCTCATCTCCTATTGATCCTTATTACTATCCTTTCTACTGATCGTTTTTGAATATCATATATGCTGCCGCTTAACATTTTAAAAGGTCAGATTTTCAAAATTGATTAAGTTTAACCATTGAGTACCAAGTGTTTCAATCCACTCGACTAGAGTTCTACACTTCTTAAGTGTATAAAAAGTATATTCAGGATAACCTTGACATTGTTGGGTATAATCACTTGAGTTATCATGAGCAAAAAGATAGATTTTTTCTGTATTTCTATCACACAGAGTGACATCACCATTTGCATCCAAATCTACAATAAATAATGCCCCCAAATCAATAAATTCAGTGTTCTTACCAAAATCTTCCTTCTCATACTGCTCTAACTCATCCAGTATATCTTTTAAATACTCCTTATTATCTAACTCACCAAAACCTAATATCTTAGTTTTATTTTGCCAATAAAACTCACTTTCGGCTATGGTTAATTGATAGTCATAGTAAAACCCTAAAATACCTCCTAACATACCAGTAAATATTGTATATGACTCCGTTTCAATAAAGCTTTCTTTTTTAGGTGGTAAACAAACTATTTCAAAGATACGTCCCTTTATTTCCCAGCATAATATCCAATAATGCATTTCTTTTTTTCTATCTTTCGTAAAGAGTTCTAATAGTATTGCTGATTCTAGCATCAATGTAAATTCAGGAAATAAATCTCTAAATTCACTAGGTATGTTTAGTTTTTTCTCTTGCCATTTCGATATCTTATTTACATTAAAAGTATAATTGTTTTTCTTTGAAAGGTAGTTAATATATTTTTCCATTTTATGCTCCTTTTTGAGAAGCCGAACTATTTTCAGCTTCAAAACTTTTTACCGTTCGCTTTTGGAAAAATTAACTTAGAAGATCCACAGCTGCTTTCGGAGCATTCCATTTCACGAACGATCCTTTTTGTGAATTAATTTTCTGTTCTAAATATTTTCCATTATTTCGTTTAACAAATTTATGCAGATTGAACATTGAATTGTCGTACTCGTTTTTTGCTTAATTAAAAAAAAGAGAGCTATTAATTTTTTCACTTGTTGTTTAGATATCAGTTTTTCAAAATTTTCTTGTTTCTTGATAATTATTGTATGAAGTATCGCAATAGCTTTACTGATATGAGATATAGTATTCTTATCTTTCTTTTTCGATAATACTTTGATAAAAATATCCCACGTTTGAATAGATTTATACTGCCACAGAAATGAACCCACTGCTTGTAAAACTTTCATATCATTCGTAAAAATCAAACGCTTTACTACAATGACTGCTTGATTCTCAAAGTAAATTGTATCAGCATTTTTCACAAATTCTTCACCATTCTTCGTTGAAAGGGCTAAGTGAATATACCTATGACAAAATGATTCTAGCATATAAATATAGTTCCACAGCAAGTCACTATCTTTCTCAGAAGAAACTAACATCATTAATTCATCCGTATGAGTAATAAAACAAGTTCTAATAGGAACAGTATACTTTGTTCCAACTTCCAAACAACTAGCTTGTCTTAAAATTTCACACCCTTTTTCCGTTCATCAAATACTTTATTATTAGACCAAACAAGAGCTTTATCTAAAGTCTCAGCATTATATTTTATCGGCATTTTTCTCTCCTTAATTTTCAAAAAATCCTTCTTTTTATCAATTCGACTTATTATCATTATAACGTGATTTGAGTCATATTCAAACGACTTATAAAGAAAAAGCTCGACAAAAATTCTATCTGAGTCTTAGAGCCATCTATATTTCCATCACTTTAACGAATGTGACATAATCGGTTTGTGTCATATTCGACCAAACGAAATTTTTCATTTTTCAAAATCTATCATCGAAATATTATCTATATATATATATAAATATTTTAAAACGAACGAAAGTAACGTATTTATTACTAACCATCTTTTAAGAATTTTTTTGCAGGAGGTGAACATCATGATCCAACCATTTGGCGATATTATTATTATCAATTTGTAAACAAAAAAATTGATCTATGTGAAATACGGAGTTAGTGGATAATACTTACTTCGTATTTTATTCATGTACGCTTCTCATAAACCTTCATTTTTAAGAAATATTGGCTTAACTTGAACTATATAGTAAATGAAAGCGAAAAAGTATTGACACTTAAAAAAAATACTGGAAGCTTTTACAAAAGAATCAATCAAAGCTTGATTTTAAAAAACGCCGTTCCTATTTAACTGTTACAGAAGTCGTTGAACGATTATTGGCATATGATGATGAATTAACCAAGGGCTACGCCTGTTATCAAGACTATATTTAAGCTGTACAAACAAGAAATTATTCAACAAATGAGGATCACGCTCAGCTTCCAACTTATTATCAAACTACTATTGATACATTTAAAAAGTACCAAAATAAAGTGAAAATGCCTTGGAATTTCCTTATTCTAATGAACCACTAGAATGTTTAAACAACCATATTAAAGTCTTAAAAAGAACGCCTATAGTTTTAGTAACTTCTACAATTTCAAACTGAGGATTTCTTTATGTTTTGACAACATTCTTTTTCATATAAAATAGAAAAACCTAGAGGAAAGTTTCTCTAGGAATCATACGAATCGATTTAATTCTTTGGATTTTCTTCTCCAACATTAGTTGACAAAGAGCAGTAATTTTTAGAAAAATGAGCCATCGCTCCAGTTACTTCTGCTACTTTTTCAGGCTTTACTAAAGGTAGTAATTTTTGCTGCAGCTCATTAAAATCAGCCATACTTAATTTTTTTGTTTGCTGCTGTGCAAAGCTCTGGAGTAAAATTCCTTTTGCTTCCTCTTGTTTTTCTGGTCGTGTATTTTCTATAAAAAAAGCTAAAAATTGTTTCTGTCCTTTATTCATACTTCTTTCCTCCTATAAGCGGATTTTTAATCATTGAAAATCGTTGCGGCAATGACATCTGCTTCCCGCATATTTCTTGGATCGGTTCCTGGTCTAGCTGTTGTCGCGGTCAGCCAGTTCAGACCTTCAGTGGGAATTCCATAGCAGAACAAACCTTCCACAATCTCACCAGAAGCATCAATCATTTGATTATTTTTTCGATCAATCATTAACGCACCTGTAAAAAACTTCTCCCCGGAGCTTAACGTTAATTGATGACTTACAGCTAAACCTGACTGCAACAGCTGCTGTATTAAAGGATTTAAACTAAACTGATTGGCAACCTTAGGTAAACGCGCTTCAATCAGAAAATGCGCAGCATATTTTTTTGTCGGTTCTTTCTGTGAAAACGCGATAAATGTGCCATTTTCTGTTAAAACGTTCATGTCCTCCTGTAGAATCGTCACAACTCCTGCTTCAATCAGCGCTTTCAATTCAGCAATTCTTTCCAGAGGTGGACCAATTGAAAGAAACGCATTTAATGGTGTAAACCAGTCCCACAGCCATTCTTTTGCTTCATCATCTGTGAATAGCTCATGATCGAGCATAAAACGTACCTCATCGCGCAAATCCTTCAAGCTGTCCAGCGCAGCTGCAAAAGGACCATCAAGGTTGCCTTTTTTAGCAGAAGTGTAATCCCATGCAAGATAATCAAGCAGCGATTCCGGATGATTAAAGGTCTGCTGCGGATGTTGGACAATCGCCCAATCCCAATACTCGTCCTTTTTGATACCGAATTTTTGTAGAGTGCTTTGTGCTCCCTTTGTTCGAACAAACATTTCCGTGAAACGGCCAGCATCTATTGAAGGATAATGTTCCTTGATAAGTGCCGTATAATAAGCTAATTCGACTTCTTTTTGTAGCAGCTGAAAAAATTGCTGCGCTGTCAGCTTTTCTTTTCGTTTAAATTTATTCAAGTTTTTTTCTTTTAAAAAATGTGGGCGATATTCTTCTCCATAGGCTTTTTGATTTCGCCCTCTTGCATGATAGGGAATGCCCCGTCTGGAACCTGCAATTATTTTAGGCTCCTTACCGGATGGCTGATACACGAGCTTCCCAGCTCTTTCTTGAAAATGCCCTCCCCGACCTCTAGTCAGCAATGCCAAATAGTCAAAAAAGACCAGCCCTAATCCTTTGATAATAACTGGCGCCTGATCTTTGAGTGCCTGAAGAGGAGCATCAGCAGCATTTTTAGGTGTTGCGTAGTATAACCGGTGTTCACTAGCATAGGCCGCCAGTTTCTTTTCTTGACTGCTCATTTCAATTTCCTGATGTCCTACTGCTAAAATCACCTTATCTACTGTAATTTCAAGCGCTTTTGTATAAACTTGAAAAGCAGTATTTTGCTTTTTGACAGCCCGCACAGTGTTCTTAAAAAACTTTACAGATGTTTGATCAGTCATTCTGGTTTGAAGATAGGCGTAAAACCATTGTTGATAGAAGCCGTAGAGTGCACGTGAGCAATGATCGTCAGGTCCTAGGTCTTCACATTCTTTTATTAGTAACTCTTGATTTTCAGTCGGTTGTTTTTGAATAAACTCAAGCGCTTCCTGCTTAATCCATTCATACAAATTAGGACCTTTCACTACAGGTCCCGAAGTACTTAGGCTCTCGTCCGTAAATAAAGTCACTTGTGAAACTACCGAATTCATCATTAATAAAACTGATTGATCCCGCCAAACCTTTCCTCCTGGACCATAAGGATCGAACATCGTGATTTGAACACTTTGTTCATTTCTTGCCCATTCAATAATGCGTTCTAATGCACCAAGACCGCGAGGACCGCCGCCGATAATTGCTATTTTCATTCATGCCCTCCATTATGCCTTAATCTTTTCTGCTGCTGACACATCTTTCCAATAGTTCTTTTAATACAACAGCATTATTTTCAGCTTGATTTTTGGCTCCATAAACCAATGTAACAGTTGGATGCTTTTGAACAATCTCAATCAGCTGTTCAAAAGCTGCACTTGCTTTTGCTTGATGTAATTCTGCTGTATATTTTTCTTTAAATTCTGGAAATTTAGCTGATTCATGATGAAACCATTGTCTTAATTCTTTGCTAGGTGCTATTTCTTTCAGCCATAAATCCAACTGTTCTTTTTCTTTAGATACTCCTCTAGGCCATAAACGATCAACCAAAACACGATAGCCATCTTCAGGAGCCGCCGGTAAATAAGCTCTCTTTAACTGAATCATTTCCGTCACCTCTTCTTTATTTTAGCGCAAATGACGTAAAATAAACATTAGAAGAATCAATAGAAACAAAAAAACTCAGCCTAATGGATTTGCTTAGACTGACGTTCTTTTTTGTAGTACTCAATTCGATAATTTTGCAATTGCCTTCATTGCGATTGCTTCTTTTAAAATCTTTTGAAGAACACCGGCAAATACAGCAATGAGCATAGCAATAAACATAGGAACACTGCCTAAAATAATCAGTCCCGGCGCGTCATCAATCTCAGCGATGCCAAAAAGAAATGGCAGCATCAACAAATAAAAGCTGCTGATGGCTCCGGCACAATATTGGATCTTTTTCAATTTCTGGACTGCCTGCTCGGAAAAAGTATGACCCTTGTCAATGTAGGTTAAAAGCTCAAAAGATTCATACAGCGTAATAAAAAAAGGAATGGCCGACAAATACAGTAAGCCGGCACTAGGATAGAGTAAAAAAGCATAGCTAGGATTTGCAGGATGCGTTCCTAGATATATTAGACCAATACTCCCGAAAAGAATAACCGGCAAACTAATAAGAATAACAGCAATTTTTAGAAAAATAATTGACCCTCGTTTCATAAGAGAACCTCACAGTTCATTGTTTTCTTTTAAAGAATAGCTCTTTGCTCCTACTTTTACAATCATTCTTTATTCTCTAAAGAAATTATTTAGCTTTTTTGTTCAGATAATCATTCAACTATTTAAACATTGTTTCTGCCCTTAGATTAATTCTTCAGTTTCCCAAGCCTCCGAAAATTTCTCTTCTTTAAAAAGCGACATTAAACCGCTCAATTGTTTCAACCGCAATAATTCATCCTTGTCCATACCGATGTTTTCATTCAACCATTCGTCACTCACTCCTGCTTCCACCAGCTGTTTAACAATACTGACCATTAAATCGATGGAATGCGTTCCTCTTGCCCGATTATGCCGAATCGTACTTGCCATTCGTTCCGACAACGGCTTATCAATCACTGAAACAGGTAAACAATAATTTTCCCGTTCTGCAATTACTTTCGACTGCTTCATCACCTTATAGCGGTGAAAACCATCGACAATTTCGTACACGTCTTCCTCGGCAATATAATAACAAACAATTGGCATGGTATAGCCGTCTGTTAAGATAGATTGTTCTAATAATTTTAATTCTGGAGGTGCCACAGAATTGGGGTTATAGGCATTCGTCCGAATTTTTTTGATGGGCACACGGCGTACATTATATACCGGGCTTAAAAAAGATTCTTCCATGTTTCCAGCGCCTCCTTTTGCTTACTTAATTCTTCCACCGTTTGGCTAAATCCCATATAACGACAAGCGGTATCATTTTTCAAAATAGTAATACACATTCTTTTATAAGAAGGAACGAGACGAAAATTTTTAATCGGCAAATTGTCCGGATATTCCTTAAAGCGAATCACTTCATAAGGCTGACGATAGTTGCGGTTATTTTGGGGTTTGCCCAATTTTTCAAAGGCAACAGGTACATTGTCCAATTCATCAACGACATTAAGCGGCAACGCTCCTCCAGTTTCAGTCCAATATTTAATTGAAGCGGTAAATTTTTTCAAATAAATGTTGCGCGTTGCAGCAGGTAAGGTTTTTAATAAAAAATTGACATACGTTTTCCAACTGTGTCCTTGCGGCAGTTTCACAGTTTTGTACCCGACTGCCCGACTGCCGCCATAAATGGCAGCAAAGTTGGCACCATTTACTCTACCGACAAGCTTCGCCCAAGTTTTTGGTTCAATTGCTCGGTATAGCTTTAAAGAATGAACACCTGAATGATGGAAGGGATTCGCTACTCGCATTTCATTTACTGGAATTCCAGCCTTATAATACAGGTCGTAAATCTCATTGTAATCCCACTTAAACAAAGCATTGGCTGTCCAAATATCCGAAGTCGTCCAATCATAGATAGGGTATACATTAAATACATTCATGCCAATTCTTTGAGTAAAACGTGTATTTCCGAAAGAGCGAAAATTGTCCTTACGATTAATTGCGTTATAGCGGTGTAAGCTTTCCTGAGCACGAATACCTACTAAAATTGCCGTTAATTTAGCTTCTTTTTCCTTATGCAGCCACTTCCCAAACTTAACTTGAAATTGATAATCAGACATTCCGACGCGAAAGAAATCAAATGAATGATTCTCTAAATGAATAACGTAGGGCTTATCAGGAATTTCCCGTACCCACAACTCCTTTTCTTCAGGATTCCAAGGCATCCAGGTCGTATGGTACATTGAAATACCGCAGGAAGCAGAAACTGGAAGACAAATATGATAATAATCAAATTCTGGATATTTTCCCATGCAGCGATCAACATAATCCAATGTCTGCTGGTAACTGCCTTCATAATCTAAGTGAAAGACAGATACTTTCACCTTGCTTTCATGTTTTTTATAATAATCATAAACCAATTCCAGCATAACTCCTGAATCTTTGCCACCGGAAAAGGACACGACCACGTGATCAAATTTTTGAAAAACATAATCAATTCTTTGCATCGCTGCTTCATAAACGTCAATTCCTAACCAACGTTTTCCCATGATAATCCCCCCCTTTATCATTTTCCGTTAAATTAGTTCAAATGACAGCTAACTTCCCAACCTATAAAAAAACAGTTAATTTGAATAAATCATACATCAAAAAGCCTGTATTTTCAATTTCACAGTTAAAATTATCTTTTTTTTGGTGAATACTGTGTGACTATTTAGTATTTTCTATTATTTATCAATTCACTGTTTCTAGCAGAATCACTTGTTTGTCTTCTCATATAAAATCGGCAGCGCTTGAAACATCTTTTGCTCTATACTTTTTAACTATTGATCGAGCTTAATAAGTCCAAACTTTTTTGTAAAAGTACAACAATTTTTTCAGAAATAGTTTCCTGTAATTCCTCCGTAGTCGAAGTAGCCTGTTCATCTGCTTTATCACAAATCCCGCGAATAGAAAGATATTCAGTATCATTTAGAAAACAACACTGTGCAGCCGCTGCCGATTCCATATCTACAGCGCTAATCTGGAATTCATTGTATAACTTTTGTTTTAATTTAGGATCAGCAACAAAGCCTTCCCCAGTGCCAAAAATCCCTATTTTCACCGTAGGCTCAATAGTTCTGAAAAGTCGGATCATTTTTTCATTTCCAGAATAGTACAATTGCTTTGGAAAAGTCTTTTCTGACTGTCTTTTTCGCACGTCATGATGACAATACTGACGACCAAGATATAAATCACCAATCCGGCTGGTTTCTTCAATTCCGCCAGAGACTCCGACATTTAGCAATAAATTCGGCGTAAAATGCGTAATCATCAGTTGGGTAAAAACAGCCGCATTGACTTTCCCCCTGCCTGAACAAACAAATACTAGCGTATGCTCCTTTTCTTCACACAGATAAAATGTATTATGACCATGTTCAACAGTCCGAATCAGTGCAAAAGCGTTTAAAAACGGACGCAGCTCATTATCCATTGCTGCCACAACCCCAATAATCATTGACTAACTCCTTTCAATAGAACCGAAAAAACACAGCGAGGAACATCGCGTTGCGGCGCAGATGTTTTTCACTGTGTTTTGGCAATTAACTATTTTTCTTTTTGGTTTTTCCTGTCCAGCCTTCGTAGCCGCCTTTAAGAATGTAGACATTTTTGTAGCCTTGCTTGCGCAGTTGATTCGCCGCACGAATGCTTAAAGATTTTTTCTGATCGTAAAGATACACTGGCTGATCTTTACGAATGGAATTCATTGTCGTTTTTAACGTCGTGTAAGGCATGTTGCGGGCACCAAGAATATGACCGCCGTCAAATGAATCCTTTTCACGCACATCAATAATCTGTGCTTTACGCATTCCTTCTTTAAATTCATCTTCTGTAATCGTTTTGGCAGAACGCTTAGCCATAATGCGAAGATATAACTCATTTGCGCCCATTCCTAATAAAATAGCCAATAAAATAATGTTGATAATCCATAAAACGTTCATTCCAAAATCCCTCTCCTACGCTTTTTCCTTAAATTGTAACGCGAGTGAAGCAGCGCCGATAACACCTGCTTCATTCCCTAATTCGGCAAGTTTCACTTGGGTACTGTTGCGAACCTCTGGAAATGTAAATTCTTCAAAATAGCTTTGAACCCGACTCCGCAAAAACTCGCCGGCCGCCGACACACCGCCGCCGATCACGATACTGGACGGATTTAGCATATTGCCGATATTTCCCACAGCCAATCCAAGATAATAGCAGACCTTGTCAACCACCATTAAGGCAAAAGGATCATTCGCCTGCGCATAGTCAAAAATATCCTTACTTGACACATCCTGACCATCATCAATGTCTTGCTTCAGCTTAGAGTCTCCAGCATATTCTTCAGACATAAGACGTGCAACTCTGACAACGCCCGTTGCACTGGAAACTGTTTCTAAACAGCCGCGTTTACCACATGTACATTCAAAACCGCCCGGATCAACCGTCACGTGACCAATCTCGCCCGCACAGCCATTAACGCCGTGAAGTAATTTCCCTTCTGCGATAATGCCGCCGCCAACACCAGTCCCTAAAGTAATAAAGACAACATCCGGATGATTATCCCCGGCGCCTTTCCAGCGTTCACCTAGAGCAGCAACATTCGCATCATTGTCCAATACAAAAGGAATGCCAGTAGCTGCTTCGATTTGCGCTTTTACTTTTTGTCGTTTGGTCCAATTCAGATTATAGGCCCCAATTACAGTACCTTCTTTAATATCTACACTGCCGGGCGTGCCCATACCAATTCCTACAAAATCGTCATGCTTCATCCCGTAAAGATCAATGCGATGATTAATTGATTCAATAATATCAGGCACGATGTGACTGCCCTCATCAAGAATATTCGTTTCAATACTCCATTTTTGCTGAACAGTTCCATCAAGTGTTAAAATTGCGAATTTAATCGTTGTTCCGCCTAAGTCAATCCCTATCAGTTTCTTGTCCATTTACTCGGTTCCTTTCTGAGTCGCTTTACTTTCTTCGATTCGATGTTCTCTTTGCAAGACACTTCTCGCATTAAGATAGGTGTCTCTATCAATTAAGTGACCCTCATAAATATTTTTCAATTCAATCATCATCAGCTCAATATCATAAATTCGGGCACCTACATAAATATAAATACCGAATTGCTTAAACAGTTGCTGGACATCATATAGTGTTTTCATAGAATACACTCCTTTGCTCGTGCAAAAAAGAACAGTCTGGCTTTTGACTGCGTTTTCGTCATACCTTGAGTCACTGTTCTATTATACAAGGAAACCGTATTTTTTAAAACCCAAGACTAGGCAAACAATGAGTAAAAAGATAAAAAAGATTCCCGCAACAATTCGTTCATGAATATTGAATTCTTTTGAGTGCTCCGGTACAGCCAATGCTGAAGCAATCAACAGCCCGCCGATTAATCCGCCGATATGTCCTAAAATATCCACAGAGCTACTGAACAAATTAAAAATCAGATTAATTCCAATAAAGGTAGCATACCGCTGGACCATAAACGAGATCGCCGGATTATTTCTAAAATGCCGTCCCAAAAGAACAAATGCGCCAAATAAACCGAACAAAGCCGTACTAGCTCCTGCAGAAATACTGGTTGGCGAACCGAAAGCAAAGCTGACAATATTCCCGGAAACGCCGCTTAATAAATAAATCAGCAGATAGCGCCAATGTCCGTAAATCCCTTCCACCTGCGCGCCAACATAGTATAAAGTCACCATATTCACCGCAAAATGTAGCCAGCCGATATGTAAAAACATTGGTGTAAAGAAGCGCCAATACTCATGGTAGTACAAAATTTCCATTCTGGACATAGCTCCCCAATTCACTAAAACCTGTCCATTTGTTGATCCGCCGCTTAGCTCCGTACCTAAAAAGACAATGGCTGTAAGCGCCAGTAAGCTGTAAGTAATCAGCGGTTGTTTTAAGAATCGTTTGAGTTGCATTTGTGTTTGATAGTTCATCTCTGCCTCCTAGCTGATAAATAGTTGTTTTACAGGTAAATCAAAGGATTCAACGGTCCAGCCTTCTTGAATCTGTTCACTGAATACCAAACTACATGTATGCCCCTGATAGCTTTGTAAAAAACGATCATAATAGCCGCCGCCAAAACCAATGCGATAGCCTTCATGTGTGAAGACAATCCCTGGTACAATTAAAAGATCGATTTCTTCCGCAGAAACAATCGGTGCCGCCACTGGTTCCTCTACACCAAAAAAGCTTCTTTCGAAAACCGTTTCCGGTGTAATTAAATGAAAAGTCAGCCGCCGATCTTGATCTGCTGTTGGCATTAGTACTCGTTTATTTTCCGCAAAGGCTTGTTGAAGTAAGCTCTGCGTATTAAATTCGAACTCCAGCGATTTTGTCATCGCAATCGTTTGAGCCTGCTGCCAGCTGGCATCGTTCAACAGCTCCTGCATAATCACTTGCTCTTTTCGTTCTTTTAAAGCTGGATGCTTATGAAGCCATTTTAAATTTTTCAATCCTAGTTTTCTTAAACGTCCTTTTTCCATCCAACCACTCCCATCTATTATAACTGACACTTAAAAAGTTTTAACCGTACCTTTTAGTTTATAGAAAATCAGCTCAAATAGCAAACTCATGCCCGGCTTTTCACCGGATTATTTACATTTTTCCCTAGCCAGCTCGCGAGTGCTTTATAAACCGCTGCCTCTTTTTCAAACAATAACTCATGTCGCAATGTTTCAAATAAAACCAGCGTTACATCCGTTACTCCAGCTTCGGTCAGCTCTTTGGCTGTTTTTTTAGGTCCTTTCCCGAACTCTCCCACTGGATCCTGTTCACCGCTAATAATCAGAATCGGCAAATCCTCGGCTACTTTTTTAGCCCAACCCTGACGAGTTGCACTGTCTACTAAGCGAAATAAGGTATAAAACCCATTATTCGTAAAGGTAAAGCCTGTGGCAGCATCCTTTTCATATGTACGAACATTATCCTGATTTTTACTCAACCAGTTAAAACGACCCGCTTCAGGAAAATGCTTGCTGTAAGAACCAAAAGCCAGTTGATCCAGCCACGGATTAGGCTTTTTAGGTGCACGCTTATTTAAATAATTAGTTAGCGACAACGCTAATGGCAGCAACGTTGGCTTTGTCCCTGTTCCCATTAAGATCGCTCCGCTAATTTTGGGACGGTATAGCTGTAAATAATTGCGCAGCGCAAAAGAACCCATACTATGTCCCAGCATAACATGCGGTAGCTCCGGATAAGCTTTATCAATCCAGCCCTTTACCTGATGAATATCCGCTAAAATAGCTTGAACAGGTCCTTCTTCGCTAAAATAACCATAGCTCACTTGCTCTTTAGAGATAGCCGTACCATGTCCTAAATGATCGTGCCCCACTACAATGTAGCCTAATTCATTTAAATATTCGGCAAATTCATGATAACGTTCAATATATTCGGCCATTCCGTGAATGATTTGAATAACCGCGACAGGCTGGCTTACAGCGTTCCAACAGACAAAGTGACCCGTTGTTTGTTGATTTGACGATAAAAATGTTCGATGCTCCATCGTTATTCCCTCTTTTAGTTTGATATTCCTTATTATATAGGAAGAACTGCGTAATTACTATACATCCAATGTCTTTTCCAGCCATTCTACCGCACCGTTTCAAGTATTAAAAAATAACTGAGCATTCACTTAAAAAGTAAATGCCCAGCTATATTCATTCAAAACATAAATAACAGTTAAAAATAATAATTACTTCTTTTTAAACCATCAGCATATAAACTCCGGCTGCAATCGCTGCACCAATGACCGGTCCAACAATCGGCACCCAGGAATAACTCCAGTCAGAATCTCCCTTTGTTGGAATCGGTAATAGCTGATGGGCCAAGCGCGGACCAAAGTCACGAGCCGGATTGATCGCATAGCCAGTAGGTCCGCCTAGAGAAAGACCAATAGCTAAAATCAAAGCCCCAACTGCAATTGGCGTCAAACCGTCTGTAAAGCTGTTTTGAGAAAAAGCTAGTAAACCTAAAACTAAAACAAAGGTACCAATAATTTCTGTAACCATATTCGCTGGATAATTGCGAATTGCCGGACCTGTTGCAAAGGTTCCTAAAATCGCACCTTGATCCTCCGTTTGTTCCCAATGCGGCAAATAAGCCAGCCAAACTAAGACAGCACCTACAACCGCACCTACAATTTGCGCAATAATAAACGGTACAACCAAACTCCAGGCAAAGTTACCTGCTATGGCCATGCCAATTGTAACCGCCGGATTTAAATGAGCTGGTCCCATAAAACCGGAAATATAGACAGCCATGGTAACCGCCATCGCCCAGCCAAAAGCAATCACAATCCAGCCAGAAGCTTCGGCTTTACTTTTTTTCAAATTTACCGCCGCACACACGCCATCCCCTAACAAAACCAAAATCAAAGTACCCAAAAACTCGCTGAAAATCTGTGTCATATTGGACGTATCCATTTTACTTCACTCCTTCTTTTAATGTGGTTAAATCAGACTCGGCAATTATTTGATTTAATTCTTCTGTGTAGCTGGCTTTTTGCTGATCTGACCAACCATAATAGCGTGTCATTTCAGCAATGACTCCAGCTTTTACCTGATCCAGTGTATCTCGCATAAATAAGATATGATTGGTACGACGAAGCAGATAATCTGCTGGTGTTAAGGTCATTTCATTTTCCAGTGCATAATGTAGACCTAGTGTTTCTGCTAAGGTCAAGCCTTCAACAGGAGTGGTTTCAGGAATTTTTTCAAATAGTTGCGTTACATTTGAGCCGTATAAATGAGCTAAGTACTCCGCCTCTTCCTTTGTTAAGCCTGCTTCAATTCCCGGTTGAGCAAGAGCTTCTAATTCAGCTTCTGCATTAGCGGCATCCAGCTCGCCGCCGGAAACTGGATACGTTTTTGAATCAATCAGCTGGAATTCACGCTGAAATTCTTCTTTTAAAATACGTTGAATCTCTTTGAGCGCACCTTCCGCCATTTTCCGATAATCAGTAATTTTACCGCCCGACAAAGTTAAAAGTCCGTCATCCGAACGCTCCAGCAAACTGCCTCTGGAAACCGCAGAAGGATTTTCTTTCGTTTCTGCTAGTGAATCTTCTAAATGATTCAACACATTTTCCACATCTAAACGACTGACTTGCTTTTGTTGATATTTTTCAACAATGTCTACGACTTTGTCAAAGCTTTGATCAGAGATTTTGCCATTGTTGCCGCCATTATAATCCGAACCGCCATTTTCTGAAATTAACGGGCGCAATCCAGCCCAGCTAGCTTCGATATCATCAATCGTCACATTGGCTTCAGGATAGCGATCATTGACAATTTCCAACAAGTAATCCACGTCTTCCTGTGTCACTGTGGGATGTTCATAATCGCCGGTATAATCCGTATCAGTAGTACCGAAATACGTTTTCTTTTCTCTGGGAACAACGAAAACCATCCGGCCATCATGCTTGCCTGTATCAAAATAAGTTGGCTGCGGAACAAATAGCTTTGTGCTATCTACAACTAAATGTACGCCTTTAGTCGGGCGCATTTGCGGAATAAGCTCTTCCTTTTCATCCAGACCACGCACCTTGTCAGACCAAGGACCGGTAGTATTAATGACCACCTTGGCTTTTATCTCAAAGGTTTCATCAGACAATACGTCATGAGCTTTGACACCCATTATTTTCCCCTGATCATCAAATAAAAAGCCGACAGCTTTTACTTTACTGACCAGATAACCACCATCTTGAGCCGCACGTTTGATGTTTTCAATCACTAGACGTGCATCGTTGTTGCGAAAATCCAAGTAAACACCGCCGCCCTGCAGTCCTTCACTTTGCAGCTGTGGCTCACGCTCTAGTACTTCTTCCTTTGTTAAGGTATAATTTTCATATTTTGTACCGATCACATTAGCCAAACGATCATATAAATCCATCGCCACTTTTACTGAAAACATATTAAATGTAGCTTTCGGTTCATCGTAAATCGGTAAAAGCATCGGATCAGGCTTTGGAATATGCGGCGCGATTGCTTGAACAACCGCCCGCTCCTTAACTGTATCGGAAACAACCTCTACATCGAAATTTTTTAAATAGCGAATACCGCCATGGACTAATTTAGTCGAACGTGAAGAAGTTCCTTCAGCAAAATCCTGCATTTCGATCAACCCGGTTTTCATCCCGGAAGCACTCGCCTGAAGAGCCACGCCAGCACCAGTAATTCCCCCGCCGATGATTAATAAGTCTAAGGTTTCTCGTTTCATTTTTTCAATCGCGTTTTGTCTTGTTTTAATTGAAAAGGTCATTACGTTCCCTTCTTCCGCTATTTTGATTTATGCTTGAACATTTTCGTTGCCGCAACGGCTTGTTGCCAGCCTTCATATAAATCCTCGCGCTCTTCATCAGACATTTTCGCTTCGAATATCTGTCCTTCTTCATAAAAAGCCTTTAACTCGTCTAAGTCCTTCCAAAAGCCAACCGCTAAACCTGCCAGAAACGCTGCACCTAAGGCAGTTGTTTCCAAATTTTGGGCTCGTTGGACAGAGGTATTTAAAATATCGGCCTGAAATTGCATCAATAAGTCATTGTTAGCTGCTCCGCCATCTACTTTTAAAATGGGAATATCGATCCCTGTATCACTTTTCATCGTGTCAATGATATCTCGTACTTGATAAGCAACGGCCTGCAATGTCGCTTTAACGAAATCTTCTCTGGTTGTTCCTCTGGTTAAGCCAAAGACCGCTCCACGAGCATCTGAATCCCAATATGGTGCACCCAAACCAGTAAAGGCGGGAACAACATAGACCTCATTTTTGCTTCGTGATTCATTTGCTACCGCTTCTGATTCGGCAGCTGTCTGAATCATTTTCAAGCCATCACGCAGCCACTGAACCGCAGAGCCGGCAACGAAAATACTTCCTTCTAACGCGTAATAGACTTTACCGTTAATCCCGTATCCGATCGTTGTTAATAAGTTATTTTCAGAAAGCTGTGGTTTTTCACCAGTATTCATTACAATAAATGAACCTGTACCATACGTATTTTTCACCATGCCAGGCTCAAAGGCCATTTGACCGAATAAGGCAGCCTGCTGATCACCTGCCATTCCTGAAATCGGAATTTCACTGCCATAAAAATGATAGTTTTTCGTTAAACCGTATACTTCTGAATTAGAGGTCGCTTTTGGCAACATTACACGAGGAATATTTAAAAGATCCAAAATATCCTGATCCCAATCCAATTCATGAATATTAAATAGCATTGTTCTGCTGGCATTGGAATAATCCGTCACATGTGTTTCTCCACCTGTTAATTTCCAGACTAGCCAAGTATCAATCGTTCCAAATAATAGCTCACCCTTTTCAGCGCGTTCCTGAGCACCTTCCACATGATCTAAAATCCAGCGAATTTTAGTTGCTGAAAAATAAGCATCTACTACCAATCCTGTTTTCTTATGAATCATCTCACTGTGACCATCCGTTTTTAACTGCTCTGCAATCGGTGAAGATTGACGTGATTGCCAAACGACTGCATTGTAAATCGGCAGCCCTGTTTCCTTATCCCACACCACCGTTGTTTCACGCTGATTTGTAATGCCGATCCCGACAATCTCTGTCGGTCTAATACCGGATTCAATCAGTGCGCCAGCAATGACTGACTGTACCGAATTCCAAATCTCGTTGGCATTATGCTCCACCCAGCCAGCATTCGGAAAATACTGCGTAAATTCCTTTTGTGAGCTTCCTACATTGTTTCCTTTCTTATCAAAAATAATTGCCCGTGAAGATGTAGTTCCTTGATCGATCGCCATAATATACTTTTGCTCTGACATAAAAAAACCTCCTAATTTTAAAAGCGGAATGAGCTTGCCCGACTCTTCTGAAAAAATGATCAACACTTTCTTACGAAAGTCTTGTACTGTTCTACATCAGCTCATTTTATTCACTGTGTTTCTCAGCAAATAGGAAAAGATGATTGTGACGCTTTTTGTCACAAACAGCTTTTATCTTTTTCCCGAGGAGTCAGCTCATGCAGCTGGATAACTTAAAAGCGGAACAGGCTCGTTCAGCTCTGACTGAAAAATAGAAAATTGAGACTAAGGCGCTTTTTGCCTTATTCACAATTTATCTTTTTTCCGAAGAGCTAGCCTGTACAGCTGGATAACAATAATGATCAACACTTTCTGCGAAAGTCTTGTACTGTTCATCATCAGTTCATTTTTATTCACTGTGATTCTCAGCAAGTCTTGTACTGTTCATCATCAGTTCAATTCTTTTCACTGTGATTCTCAGCAAGTCTTACACTGTTCATCATCAGCTCAATTTTTTTTCACTGTGTTTCTCAGCAAGTCTTTCGCTATGATTGTCAAAAAAATACAGCCACCACCTTTTTGTAATCGTTTTCTTTAATAAGTATATAATAAGACCAATTATTTTGACAAAAATGTCACCTTTTTTTTTATTTCAAAAATAAATGAACGTTTTTCAACAAAAAAAGACCAGCCTTTAGCATTTGCTAAAAACCAGTCTAATTTTTTATCCTTCCAAACTACGGCCATGCAGCTGACGAATGCGTGCTTTAATCTGCTGAATATCATAAGCAGAGCCTGCCTCGGACAATACATACACTGCTTTTTCATTACGATAGCTTCCCGAATTTGTCACGTTGGTTATAACTAAATCATACTTGTGCTGCGAATTATAAGCTTCTACATGTAACCCGTTGACATTCTTCAAGCTTAAAATCAACACCTGAGTGAGGACTTCTTTATACAGATCATCCATTTTTAAATCAATCCCGATGCGTGTTTCACCGACAATCTCAAAATCAATAATCGCCAGCGCACTTAAATATTTCACTAATGACCATTCATGCAGACTATTGCCAGCCTCATACTGCGCATCAAAGCAAGCTAAGCTTTTCTCCAGCAGAATCGCTGAAAAAGCGCTCAAGTGATGACTTGAAAGCTGCTGCTCTTTTTGCCAAATATTTTCCCGATCGAACAATTCCAGTTCACCTTTAAAAAAATACAATCGACTATGAATTTGCGAAAAATAATAAAAAATCTTTTTTTCCAAGGTCGGGAAAAATTTCTGCGGTCGATAATACAAAATCACATGCTCCAGCACAAAGGTATCCGCTAAAGAAGTCGGTGTTCTACGGCCGCGAATCAAGCTGTAATTGTTAAAATCCGTCTCCGACAATACCGACATACTCATTAAAAAGACAAAGTGCAGCATACTCTCATCCTCATCAATTTCCAATGGATAACGACTTAAATAACGCAGGCTAAAAGAGCGCAAGGTTTTATAAAGCGGATCTTTTTCATAGCTTCGCCCTTTTTCCCGCAAAGCTTGAAAAACCTTGGACTGCACATTCAGCCTTTTTTTACTAATCGTCAGCCACAAGCTAAGCTTTAACTGGCTATACTCGTCAAACGAAACCGCCAGCGCTTGCTCTAATGCCTTAATTAGCCGTACATTTTGCAGCGCCATGGTCTTTTTCAAATGCACCTCATAAGGTGTTAAAAACCAATATAGCTGAAAATAAAAATAACGTATTTGCAGCTCCTCGCCTTTTAACTGACCGTTTTTGATTTTCAAATCAAATTCCCGTAGCAGCTGATTGACCTCTTTAATTTTACGAAAAAGCGAAGATTCACTAATCATGAATTTCGTCGTTAACTGAGCAATGGTGAATTCCTGATGCTGAAACAAATAATCAATCAGCTGAAATTTAAGCGAGCCTTGCAAATAATCATCAATAATTTTATCAATCGAAAAATGATCTGCTAGCTTCAACTCGACCCAGCGACCATCGTAAAATAAAGAACAGTCCTTTTCATAAGGCTTCAAATAATACGTCAGCTCAGTTAAATCACTTTCAAAAGCCGCTTTAGATACACCTAAATATTCAAGCAGCTCCGTGTCTTCTATCCGTCCGCCTACCAAAAGAACTTTTTTCAAAATAGCAATTTCTCTGGCCTCTTTCTTATCCAATAATGCTTCAATCTTCATCTGCAACACTCCGCAAGCCGGCAACGCCCAGCTGATTCGTAATGTCAAAAATATTCGCATAATTCGCATGATATAAATAGTCCTTTTGAGCAAGCTGCGTTAAGGTCTGTTTAGCTTGAACTGCTAAGGCCAGCGTATTGATTTTTTCCAAAATATTACTTTTAGAAACCAGCTGAGCGCCAAGAACTCGCTGTGTCTGCTTTTCGAAGATTATTTTCCCTTGAATCTCAGCTCCTTTAAAAAAGCTCGTACTACTCTGAATAACGTGACTGGCAGCAATCGGCTGATCATAAAAAGCCGCTTCTGCTTCCGTTAAACCGGTACTTGCCAAATAGTATTCACCAAGCTTCGTTCCCAGTGTCCGAATTGAACCGATAAAAGGAGTCACTTTTTCAATTAGATTTTCCGCCGCTAACATTCCTGTGCGCACAGCATTGTTTACCAGCGGAATATAAAAAGCTTCCTCCGTCAGACTATAAGGCACTTGAATGCAGTCTCCCACCGCAAAAATATCTTTTTGTGAGGTCTCCAAATACGCATCTACCTTAATCGTTCCATCGATATGACAAGCTACTTGATTAGACAAATAGGCTAAATCCGGTCGTACATTCAGTGCAAAAACTGCGCTATCGCAATGGAACGCGGACTGCTGTGTTTGAATTACCAGCCCGTCTCTTTCTTCCTCAATTGCTTCTACAGATTCTTCAAAATGGAAAACAGCTCCTTGTTGGGATAGCGCTTCTTGTACCGGCTGAATCATTTCCCGGTCAAAATATTTAAACAGTAAATAATCCATCCGCTCAAACAGATGAACCTCCTTGCCTTTTTTTACTAGCAAATCACAGGCTTCCGCACCGATTTGTCCACCGCCAATCACCGCTATTTTATGACTGTTTTCCAGCGTTTCAATCGCTTGTAAAACACCGGGAAAGTCTTTATATTTCAGCACTTTTTCCGCTTGACTGCCTGAAATATTCTGTGACCACTGACTGGAACCTGTCGCCAAAATCAGCTTGTCATACGCCTGATCGTATTCAGCTTCCGACTGCTTTACCTTAAGCAAATGCTGCTGAGCATCAAGCCCCACGACTTCCGTTCCCAGCTTTAAATGGATACCGCTAGCCTGTAACTGCTCTTCAGTAATAAAGCGCGCTGCTGCCACAGAATCAATTTCCTGTTTAAAATATAATTGCAGTCCACCCGGCAAATAACCAAGCATTGCTTGTTTTTCAAGCAAATACACAGCTGCCTGCGGATATTTTTGGCGCACAGCTAAAGCAGCTGAAACCCCGGCAAACGACGCACCCACAATGACAATTTTCAAAAGAAACCCTTCTTCCTCATTCAGTAAATAAACGATCTTTTCGATTTATTTAAAGCATAGCACAACCTCAAGCGATACACTCAGAAAAAGCAACATCTACTGAAAAAATAAACGGACGAAACAAAACTAAAAAACAGTTTTGTCTCGCCCTCTACTTACAAATAGGTGGTCAAACGTCTGATTCTTCGGCAATTTCATAAAATCCGTCAATGCAAAAAGCGCATTGCTCGTCTTTTATTCCAATTGCTCGAACCCAAACGACTTTCGACTCAACCTTGAGTAAACGGTGGTCAAACGTCTGGTTCTTCGGCAATTTCATAAAATCCGTCAATGCGAAAAGCGCATTGCTCGTCTTTTACTCCAATTGCTCGAACCCAAACGACTTTTGACTCAACCTTCTTTATTCATCTTTCATAAATGTTTGAATGGCCTCGGTATTTTTTTGTTCATCAATTTGCAGTACACTGCCGGATGGTGTATCATCATTGAAATCCCAAGAATCCTCTACCGGTACTGAAAGTGATTTTAACGGTTTTACTTTCCCGGAAAGAAAATCCTTCGCTAAATCGATCAGCAAGCTAGTAGGAACATTCGTATCAATTTTCCCGACGATTTTCCCGGCAACCTGCGGCAGCTCCCAAACTGGAATCAAATCCTTCGACTGATTAATCAACGCATCCATCACCTGCTGCTGACGTCTAATCCGGCCAAAATCGCCTTCCTCATCCATTCTAAAACGTGCATACTGCAACAAGCTGTTTCCGTGCAGCGTCTGCTTGCCCTTCTTAATATCAACGCCATCCAGATTAATATCCTTTTCAGCCTCAATAGTCACGCCTTTTGGATAAAGTTCATCAATAATATCACTGAATTCTTTAAAATCCATCACTAAATAATAATTAATCGGTAAGCCAAAACTGGTATTCAATACTTCTTTTGTTAACTGGGCACCGCCATAGGCATAAGCCGCATTAATCTTATCTAATCCGTGATCAGGGATATTCACATAGCTGTCTCTCATAATTGAAATCAACTTCGGCTGCTTCGTTTTTCCGTCATAATGCGCCACCATCAGCGTGTCAGAACGCCCCTGATCGTAATCGTCATCTCTGGAATCATTCCCAACAACCATGATTGTCAATTCCTTATCGCTGGATTGTTCATCACCTGAAAAGTCTGTATTGATATGTTTGATCTTTGATTCGCTTTCTTCCTTTGCATTTTGGAATGAGATCGCTGCATAACAGCCAATACTGACGACCACAAGCAACAGAGACAATACGGTAATAATAATTACTTTCACTGATTTTTTCATCGTGAATTCCTTTCTACAATTCAGTTATTCTACTTGTATACTAAAAATCCCTTCGCCAAGCTCACTCAGCGAAGGGATGCAAATTACAGGACAAATAAATTCAATCTATCATTGATTGATATTTCCAATAGCTTCTCTTCGTTGAGTTTTAGCACTATATAACGTAAAAAGCTTTGCTTTTAGCTGCTTTGAAAAACGCCTTAATTCGACATTTTTTGTCCTACCCATGCCTGTCTTTCGACATTTCTGAGCAGCAGCCTGTGTTTATATAGGAGCCTCACCTAACAAGTATTTAGTTCTGTGTAAACTATAAGCGTAACCAACAATAAAGTCAACTTAATTTTATACACATCATTTTTTAAAAAAAAGGAAAAAGCAGCGTTCTTTCTTCATTTAAATAACACTTTAAAAAAACAGCTGCTAAAAAGCATACAGTAAATCTTTACATTTTCTTAAACGTTTTAGTTATTTTTTAGTGCGAATGTATTTTAAAGGTTAAACTGAATCGCCTCAATAGCAAATAATTTGATTAAAAGCTCATTAACCATTTCAACCATTTTTTTCTTGTCAAAAAAATGTTTATTCGTTGTCATGCTCACTGCAGCGTTTGAATAAGTTAACTGCTCATATTCTTCCTTAAGCGTAACTTGCTGCGTTTCGTTTGTATACAAAATTAAATCATCTATGGCATCCGCTAAATACTCTCTTTTAAAGCCACTGTTTAAAACAATTGCTGTAATTAACTCATCCACAGTCAATTCCTCTATGGGAATCAGCTGACCTTCAAATTCCATTGTGTAATTGACATCTTCGATAATTCCGCAAGCATTACAGCCGCCATCCATTAAATTTGTTTTTTTAGTAATTGTAGCTTGTTTCACTATGACCGCACCTTCCCGTTTTTACTAAAATCATTACGCCCTTACCATTATAGCAAAAAATAAATAAAGTTCTAGCGTGTTATGAAGTTTCTCAATCGGCAAATGCCTGTGCTACAATAAAAGAAAAAAGGAGTGCAGACAATGTCGTATCAAGAAATTTTAACCTTTTGGTTTGAAGAGTGTGAACCTGAACAATGGTTCAAAAAAGATCCTGCCTTTGATGCATTAATCACACAACGCTTTTCAAAGGTTCATCAGCAAGCAGTTCAAGGTGAAAAAGCCGCCTGGCGTCAAACACTGCAAGGTCGCTTAGCGGAAATTATCGTATTGGATCAGTTTTCCCGTAATTTATTTCGAGACCAGCCGCAGTCCTTTGCCTACGATGGAATGGCGCTCGTTTTAACTCAGGAGGCTATTGCTGCTGGAAATTTAGAAACCTTAACACCAACCGAACGAAGCTTTCTGTATATGCCGCTTATGCATTCCGAATCGCTGCTCATCCACGAGGAAGCCTTAAAACGCTTTGCCGAAAAAGGTATGGAAAACAATCTGGCTTTCGAAAAACAGCATCAGGCAATTATCCAACGCTTTGGTCGTTATCCTCATCGTAATAAAATTCTGGGTCGAACCTCTACAGCAGAAGAAATCGCCTTTTTAAAAGAGCCAAATTCATCTTTTTAAAATGAAAAAGGAATGCACTATTTAGCCAGTGCATTCCTCAAAAATTGTTTTATCCCAACTAAAAACTCACAGCAACTTTGTTCACTCCATTGCGTTAAAACCATTGTTCAAACCAATCTGCTACAACATCCATCATTTCGCCTTTAACTAAATGACCTTCTTCCTCTCCTGTAATAAAGCGACTATTTTTGGCATAAGGTTCTGCTTTAATTTCTTCATAAAAATCGGCCATATCTTCGTAAGGAATTTTCGGATCTTTCGTTCCATGCCAAAATAATACTGGTCGTTCGGCTAACTTATCAGGCGCTTTAGAAAGATCATAGTTGGACACCCAATCTAACAGCAGTGGTAAGTCTTCAGGTACAAAATAGTCCATTTCAGCCGCTCGTTCCATCACACGTTCAATATAGCGCAGTGGTTGCGGCGTCCCCATCATCGATGCTGCTACTTTAATTTCCGGATGCTGTGTCAATAACGCACAGGTCGTGATTCCGCCCATCGAAACGCCACCCACACCAATCTGCTGATCCAAAATCAGCCCTAGTTTATCAAAATACCGAATTAACTGCGAAAACTCAATGATGTTATATTGAATACTTGACCAAAAGGTAATCGAAGGAATCGGTGAAATCGGTCCTGTTTTACGCTCCCCATGATTCATTGCATCCGGCAAAATCACACGAATTCCTTTACGTGCTAATTTTCTGGCTTGTGTTAATGACAACTCTTTGGCCGACTGCCAGCCGTGATAATATACAACTAACGGTAAAGGCTGCATTTTATTGTCTTCAGCCACGACTTCTAATACAGGAATTTTTTTAATAAAACGATGTCTGATACTAATCTTCATGCCTGTTTTCCTCCTAATCAAAAATCCGTCCATTAACGGATTCCCTCTCTATTATTCAACTATATTGGAGGAATTTGAGCAAGTTTTTAGACTTTCCTTGGTTTCTTTCTTTTTTTACGTCTAAATTTTAGGATTCTTGTTATTAGCCAAAGGGTGAGCAGCCCTAATAGAACTTTCGCAAGTTTACCAGATAAGTGAAACTTCTTTTTCTGATTTACATTGCTTGTTGCTGTGCTTTCCGTTGCAAGCTTCGGTACAGGAATTTGTTGAAGTCCTTCCTGTTCAACATCATAAGCATCCGCATAGTTACCAAAGCCATCAGAGGCTCTTAAATATAGCTCACCTAACACAGCCTCCCTAGATAAATCAATCGAAAAATGACCTGTCTGATCCGCTTTTACTTCCTGGTAATGATAGTCGTTGTTATCCGTATAAAATAACTCAATTTGACAAGAATATTTCGAGGCTTGTCTTTTAATAACTCCTGATAATTTCTTTTGCTCTTGATTAAAATTAACTTCTGAAAAATAAATAGTCGGCTTATCGCTAGTTACGGCATAAGGGACGTTTTTGTAATGATAGATCCGGTCATTTTCATCAGTAAAACATAAATCTACTGTATAGATTCCTAGACGATCTGTTTTCACAGGCTGCTTTTCATAGTACATCGATTTAACTTTAATTTGATCTCGATAATAAATTGTTTCGATAAAGCCATGATACTCATTAGGCGGTCCATTTAGAACAAAGCTCGAAAAATAAACATACGGTTGCTTTTCAAAAGGAAATTCAAGATAATATTCTCCTTTTTTCTTACGCTTTTTCGTCGTCTTACCATCCAGCACTTGCTTACGCCCCTGCAAACTAGATAGTTCTCCTGTCGTATTAATAGCAGAAAACGGCTGTGTTGCTTCGTCCGTTTGCGCATAACTTATTTGAGGAAGTAAAAATAAAGATAAAGCACCCACCACTAACAATCTTTTCATACAAACTCCTTTTGTAATTTATGTAACACAATAGTAACACAAAAGAAATCTAACAGAAACTTCGTTTAAACATTCTTAACAATTAGGAAGATTAATTTCAGTTTTTTTCTAATTATTATGTATTTATCTCCACTTTTTTAATATGTCCAGACGTTCATTTGATAAAGCATTCAAAACAGCTACAGTGGAATTAATTATTGAAAAAAGTGTTTCTGTTAAAGAAGTGGGTGTTCACGCCAATAGTTTGTACCGTTGGCTTCAAGAATACGAAAAATATGGAGATAGAGAGTGGGACAATAGTCCTTTCCCAAAAAGAAAACAAGTCCGAATTTGATGATTAATGTCAAAATCGGGCTTGTTTTTTCTTCTTTATGTCGCTTTTTCTTGGCGATAACTAACGTAGGTTTTAAAGGATTTTTCTGTAAGATATCTTTGATATACATATAATTTTCTTTACTACCATGAGCAGCTTCTGCCACAATATTCTCGGGTAATTTGTTGTGTTGCTCTAAAAAACTTCCTAAGAATGGATTTAAGTTTTTTGTATCTGTCGGGTTTGGAAATAGATCCTACACTGAAACATACTGATTTTTTGTTGCGATTTGTAAATTGTAGGCTGGTGTTAGTTAGCTATTAAGCAAGTAGTCGTCGTTCATTCCCATGAAGGAAAGGTGGCTTCTATATCTGTTTTAGAAAAGCTATTTTGTTCTTGAAAAAGCTGGTTATAGAGTTCAACTTTTTGTTTTCTTGAAAGGTAATCAGCTTGGATTTTGCGTAGATATTTTTGTAGGTTCTTCTTTTTTTCTTTAATTGGCTTTGTCTTTCTGTTTTTCACGTTGTCGTTGTTCTTCTAATTCAAGAAAGAATAGTTCGGTATCGCTTCGACTAAAGTATTGACCGCAAAAGCGATCTCTTTTTTAGGAATATATTGTTCCATATCTAATGGTGAAGTTGTTTCGTTGAAGATACAATTTTTAAGCTCAAAGCACTCGTTTCCTTTCTGATTGGGTTTGGTCACTTTAATCTTACATGGATGATTGCTTTTTGTGTACCTTAAAATAAAAAAAGTAGAACAATAATCAGATTTTTTTCTAACTATTGTCCTACTCTCTTATGATTTAAAACTTTATTTTGTTTCACGATGTTTCGGTCACCAAATATCATAGAATTAAACGGCATTTTATACTAGCAAAAATGTAACAAAATTTACTAATCGCCTATCACTGAATATCATTAACTATTTTACTAATGGCATTCACTAAAAGTTCTCATAAGCGTGCGGCGCTATGTTTATTATTAAAAAATCGCTGGCCGATATTTTTCGGCTGAGATACCTGTTCACTTCTTTCCATTTTTATAGAACAGCTCCCTATTTTGTATGAAAGAGAAGCTACTAATTTCTTTCCTATTAATCAATCCGCACTCTACTATCTGATTGAATTCAGACAGTAAAGTGCCTTTTTTATTTAGTAATCCTTTAAATATGATTTCACTATACTTTTTGGTGCTGGAATTAGATCATCTTCAATATCAACATGTTTACCATTAATACCAGTATATAAGCATTCATCACAAAATTTAATAATTTGATTTGTTTCACTAGATGTTATGGTTAAACGCAAGTTACTATCATGACAACTAGGGCATTCCTCATCTGTCATATATGCACTTAAATCCCAAATAAGCGAAGCAACTTGATTAGATAATTCTTCTTCATTTAAACCTTTGTTAATTTGATTCATATAGAATGGTATTGCAATCTCAAAATTGTCATCCGAGTGTCCTAAAATTAAATTTTTTGAATCCAATTTTTTAATTGCATCTAAATACTCTAAAGAAGTATACTTTAAAAAGATTGAGTCATATTTATTAACATAGCTTATCAATTCATCAAAAAAAGTAGCTAGATTATTAATAGAAAAATTGTTATAAATTCTTAAAATTTCTTTTTCCATATATCCTCCTATGGTTTTGGTATAGGATAATTTGTAATTATATTACCTGCCTTATCCGTTATAATTTTTATCCATGTAGTAGGTTTTCCACCTAAGCTAGGTTTAACTGTCCCTGCATTTCTTCCTACATCTACTATCCTTTCAAATCCCCCAGACTCTGTTTGTTTCACAGGTGTATTTATAATAGATTTTGACTGTAGAATGTTCTTCAAATCTGTTTCAGGAATAGTAAACTGTCCAGCATTTTTTGATGGACTAAATCTCGTTGGATTTTCTGCTACATTAATTCTTGACTGAACAACTCCCACCTTCGGTTTCGAAACATCAGCCCCACTAGCTTTCTCGGGGCTATTAATTAACTCTAGATGTAGAAATAAAAAGAAGCGACAACATTGAATCGCTTCTTTTTTCAATAATGAACTTTTGTACATTAAATACAGCTAGCTTTTATTAGCTATGGCAACTTGATTAGTGAGTTCGTACTTACTAGTCAAGGCTTTACTATTTGACGCCAATCAGATAGTAAAGTGCCTTTTATTTTACTAATTTAATTGTTTAATGCTTCCTTCGCATATGAAATATCCATCTCCAAATCTAAATCTGGAAATTTTTTCTGCAGTTTTTCTAATGTATCAATAAAATCTTCACTTTGTAGATTTTCCGATATATCTTCAAATACTTCGCTTATCCATTCTAATTGACTTTCAGAACAATTATTCAGATATTCAATCGTAGCTTTCTCATCTTCTGAAAATATTTGCGTCAATTCATCCCATATTTCATTAATTCTTGGGTCATCTGGTAATAATTTTTTTCGTTCATTTATTAAATTTTCTATTTTTTCAGAAACAATCATTTTTAGCTCTCTCCTTCTTTTACGGTTGTCTAGAGTTATCAGGTATTATTGTTGTCACTTTTCCATCTTTCTTTATTATCCCCACTCTAACACCATCATAATCTCCAAATGCCCATTGACCATCAGGTAAGTTCTTATTCTGTGGAAGATTATTTATGTGATTACCAGCATCACAAATTTTAGAATCATTCCATTCTTTAGGAAACCATGACTGACCATTTCCTGTTCGTTTCATTTTATTTTTATGACTTGGAATATTCCCCGTTCTAACGCCATTTGGATATTCTTTAACAATATTAAAATCTATATTATTTTCTTTCAAATAATCCATATTACTTTGCCCATGACCACCATTAACCAATCGATTATTAGTATTGAAATCTCCTAAATCAGCATGCTTTAATGTTGAATCAGGTACATTATTTTTCACATTAGCCCCACTGGTTTTCTTATAAGAAAAATCTCCTGTACTCTTTCTTTTATCTAACGTATAGTTTTTTCCGTTTTTATTCCCTTTTAATATTGGCGCTTCTTTATTTGGAGCAGTTAAGCCTTTGGTTCCATAGTAAGCGCTAGTCGCAATAACAGCTATCGCGCTCAAAACAGTTGACCAACGTTGAGCTTTTTCTAAATTGGTTAATGGTTTTCCTGTTTTTGCGTTGATGCCTGTTCGTAATTCTTCCGCCATTGTCGTAAAATAATCATCCAGTATGCCGTTTTCTTTCGGATTCATCAAAATGGTCAGGTAATCTTTATAGGTCTCATTGAACTGGAAATCTGTTTGGGATACTTTTAACGGATCTTTTACCCACATCCATTTATAAGCACCTGAAGCTAGCTGGACACGAACATACTGCCGGCCTTCCATTGCCTTTTTAAATTTGTCGGCACGCTCTTTTTCCAGTTGTTTTGCTCTTGACTCCCAGCGAGTCGTGATCGCTTTCGCCCACGTCATGTCTAATTTTCCTATATCAAAGGTGCCAGTTGCTGAATTCCACGCTTTGCACTCTTTCACTTGAGCCAAACCTCGGTTTAATTCTTGTTGACAGGCTTCGTATTCGGAAAAGATGCTCGCCGAACGGGCGTTATACGCATGAAATTTCTCCAGCTTTTCTCTTCTTTTCACAATAACGTCACACGCATTCATATAGCGTCGTTCTAAATCCGGCCGAGGTGTTTTGGCCATGCTCATCTGATGATTGAGCGCTTGTTTCAACTGCTCTAAACGATTAATTTCTTCCAAGATTCGGTCTTCATCCGTGTCTATGCCGCTGACCATTCCCTGATACTCACTTAGAAATCGCTTGTGTGCACTTTCCAGCGCCTCACCTGTCATTATAGCAGATTGGCACAACGGCGTGTAGACAGTCATGAAATAGCTTTTGGCACTGTCATAAGCTTTGCCGGATAATGGCGCAGATAAAAAAGTATGAATACTTTGTTGTAATGTGGCAATTGCTTGATTGGCTTGGCTGTTTAATTGTGATGCCTGAGCAGCGCGTGCTTGCGCTTCACCAACATAAAATTTAAGCCCCATGATTTCCCTCCTTACTTTCTCACAAGAACGAACGATACGCTTGATGTTGGTGCTCTTCCTGCTCGAACAAGGAACGCTCTTCTTTCTCCAGCTGCAAACGTTCTTCATCAAATTCTCGTTGTGCTTTTTTAGCAAGGAATAAGCTGTCTGAGCCACGATCCTCTATGTACGCTCGTTCTTCCGGTTCACAATTAGTCAAGACAAATCCATACACTGATTGTTCCCGCTGTTGTAGTTCAAAATAGGCTTCCTGTTGTTCTTCTACGTAGCGACGTTGCTTTTTCAATGCAACTTGTTTCTCTTGAAGTTCTTCAATTTTTGCGCGATACTGTTGGTTTTTCTGCTCAAAAGAGAAAGGTTCATTTGCCATTTAGAACCCTCCCGGAAGGTTATTTCTAGTCAGTTGTGCAAAATTCTGATCGATGCGTTCGAAGTCTTTCGCCACCGAATGAATATTCTCTCCAGCGGAAACGATGCCAACAGATAATGTTTTTAGCCCATTCTGAAAGGCAGGAAGCGACTGCTCTGCTGGTCCATTTCCCGCTACGTTTGTGCGAGAAGCTGTAAGTGAAACCTGAATATTATTTAAAGCACTGGCTGAACGACTGAAAGAAGCCGATATATTGCCTGCTATACTGGCATTACTTGAAATAGCCATAAAATTACCTCCTGATATGTATTTATTACAATGATAGCAGTTTACGGCTTGTTGAACAATACCTCATTAAATAGTTTAATTTTCGCCAATCTAACACGGTATGCTTACCACCTCATTCATCGAATTTAGTGTGAATAGTTGCTTGATGATCTTCTTCAAAAAGCTCAACTTCATTTTCCATAGCAGAATCACAAAATTGGAAAACAATGGCCTGGTTGATTTTGATGTGCCCCCCAAAAGTTGTACGTGAAACTACAATTTTTGGAGGTTATTTTTTATGAATTATTATGGAGTAGAGTTTAAATTGAAGATCGTCAAAGAAGATCTAGAAAGTCCTCTAGGTGAACGAGCATTCGCTAAAAAATATGGCCTTTCATCAAACTCCTTAATTTATAGTTGAAAGGACTCTTATCAACTATTTGGGAAAGAAGGGCTCATTACACATCGTTCTCCCAAAAAATATACTAGTGAATTTAAGCGAGCTCTAGTCAAATTCGCTAATTTTTAGCTGATAGCATTCAATATAGCAATCAAAACGATTTTTAAACAAAAGAAAAAAGCTAGAATCCTTACTACATAAGGGTTCTAGCCGATCAATAATAAACTTTATTTTGTTTCACGGTGTAAAGTAACTTTTCTTTCACGTGGACAATATTTTTGTTTTTCCAAACGATCAGGATTGTTACGTTTATTTTTGCTTGTTAGGTAGTTACGTTCTTTACAAGAAGTACATTCTAAAGTAATGTTTACGCGCATTGTCTTTCCTCCTATTACTGATTTCGTCTTCTAAGATATTTCTTAGCCTCAAATATCATATCATGTTTGTTTGGGAATTTCTACCCTTTTGACTAAATTTGTAAAGGAAAACTACTTTACAAATTTTATTGCTGTGCTTCTGTATACTCTGCATAGGCATTGACAATCGCTTTAACCATTTGCTGGTTAGGTCTAGTAGATTCACTATCCAAGAAAGGTAAAACCACACTTACCGCTACTTTAGGATCATTATACGGCGCATAAGCAATAACATTACTATTCACCGTTTCATGACCATCACTGGCTGTTGTTTCGGCTGTACCCGTTTTAGCGGCCATATCCCATAGGGCGCCCTGCATTGTCGTTCCAGTCGTATAAAGACTATTGCCATGAACAACATTGTAAAAACCTTGCTGAATAATATCCATTTGTTCTTTGGAAATATCTACTTTGCCTAATTCTTTTGTTTTTATTTCCTCTTTTAAATCACCTAAAGAGCCGTCTGATTTATTGTCATAAATTCCCTCAACGATATGAGGAGCTACTTTGGTTCCGCCGTTTGCCACAGTTGCGGCATATTGTGCTAATTGCATCGTTGTATAGTTATCATACTGTCCAAAAGATAAATCAAGTAAATGTCCAGGCATTGGTGCATTATCCGGATCATCGAAATTCTTATTGGAGAAACCAACTTCTTCTCCCGGAATGTCAATTCCTGTTTTAACGCCTAAGCCATATTCACCATAGGTTTTTCGTAATGCATTAAAAAGTGTTGGATCTCCGGTTTGATAAGGCAACGTCATATTGTATTTATAGTCGGTTTTCATCATTTTTAGAACCAGCTTCATCATATATGCATTCGATGAAAATTCCAGTGCCTGCTCTGCACTAACTGGTATCTGATTTCCAGGAATCTTATTATAAACTGATGATTTAATTTTAGAACCATATATTTGGATCGGCTCATCTATTAGGACATCATTACCCGAAATCACACCTTGTTCATAACCAGATGAAATCGTCGCTCCTTTTACTACAGACCCGGGAACAAAGGAATCCGTAATCACACTTAACGGATTAGATTGTATCTCGTTGGTCTTAGGATCACGAACCAAAGCCACCATGGCTTTGACTGCTCCTGTTTTTGGTTCTAAAACTGCTACATAGGCACCAGTAGACCGGGGCGCATTTCCTGTAGCCAAGAGCTGTTGGTATTGCTGATTAACGACTTCTTCGATTTTTGACTGCAAGCCTGTATCGATTGTCAGCTTTAGATTCTCTCCTTTTTTCCCTTCAGAAACGGGAGTTTGAGAAACAATTTTACCATCGCTGTCCAACGTTACTTTCGATTCAGATTTTTGACCGCGCAACACATCTTCATATTGCTTTTCTAAATAGCTCGTTCCTACTCGATCATTGCGTTCATAGCCTTTTGCTAAATATTCATCTGCTTCTTCAGCAGGTAATCCGGCTTTTTCAGAAGAAACGGTTCCTAAAATATTTTTAAGTGAACTGTTTTGTGGATAATCGCGATCCCAGTCAACTCCGGTAGAAACACCAGCTATCTCCGATGAATGTTCACCAATAATCGCAATCTCGTCCTGTGTAACTCCTTCATTCTTAATAAAAGCCGTATTTAATTCTTGTACGCCATTCATTCGTTTGAAAATTGTAGCTGCTTTTAAGGTATGTTCATCAAAATTAATTTCTTCTGGTTTGACTTTTTCAACTGTCGCGGCATAGAGCACACCTTCGTCAGTTATTTTGTTGCCTTTTTCATCTTCTTTATCCTTATCTGTTAAGCGTTTCTGTGCTGTTTCCAAATTGTCAGGGTTCGCTAACCAGTAATCCTTTTTGTCGCGCTCCGACAAATCATCCGCCGGCACGTCGATAAGATTATTAACTTTGTTGGCAATTTCTAAAATATCCTTCGTTTTTACCTTTTTGCCTCGGGTATACGTAATCGCTAAGTTCGACTTATTGCCGACCAGCAAATTACCGGCAGCATCGTAAATCTCGCCTCTGGGTGCTCCGCTTTTAACCAACAGCGTAGAGTTTGCTTCAGCCTTTTGAGCAAACTGTTCTCCTTCCACAATTTGCAAGTAGCCTAAGCGAACAATCAGCGCTACAAATAAGCCGAAAATAACAAAAAATAGTAAATTCAGCCGAAACGGAATGTGCGATTTCTTATTTCGGTATGTATTTGGTTCTTCATTTTCTTTTTTTAATTTATCTAAAAAGCTCATTTTTTTCATATCAATGTCCTTTCAGTACATCAAAGTCTTATCTTCTTATTTTAACTAATAATGTTTAAAATTAATAGTAGTAAAAAACATCCTAAGCAAATTTTTAAAAGATTGTCTTCAAATGCGCTAATAGAAAAGCTTCCAGTTTTCAATCTAGATTTTTTTCGCAGAATAGAGTTCTTTTTAAGTTTGGTTTAAAGTACATCAGTTACACTACTATTAAACTTATTCATTGGAGGAAACGAATGAGAAAAAAATTACCGTACACGCTTCCCTTTTTTTTATTGCTTATTTTTTCAGGTTGTCAGCTAAACGATAACGGAACGGAAAGTTCTATTCATTTGGAGCAACTTTCCGTTGAAACCTTGAAAGAACGAAAAAATGTACGAACATTAGCAACCCAAAATGATATTACAAACGAACTAGAAACATTAAAGGAAGCAAAAGAATATTCCTTTGCTAAACCTTTAGCAGTATGGAATCCATACCAAACAATAGCGAATAGCCTTTATCTCGCCTTTGAATTAGAAGAAGGTCAACAGCTTACATATACGATCCAAGCAGATGGTTATGCCGATTTTAGTAAAACAGCGAAACAAACAGACGGCGGCTTTTTGTTGCTTGGATTTATCCCCAGTACTGAAAATATTTTAACTTTACAGATAAAAGATGCGACTGATTCAGTGGTTAAAGAACAAATCTTTTCAGTAGTTGCACCCGATTATGAATATACTACTCTTCAACTGAAAAAAGCTTCCGGAACAAGTGATACCCAGCTTTCCAACGGGTTATTCGCATTAATAGGCGCCGGAAATGGACATACGTTTTTATTCGACAATAGTGGTGTAATTAGAGGAGATATTCTGACAAATAGCTATCGAACGGATCGAATCATTCAAATAGATGATCAATTATTATTCGCGAATACAAACAACCAAATTGTCCGGATGAATGCTTTGGGAAAATTCGAAGCATTGTACAAGCTTTCCGGCTATGAGCTTCACCATGATTTTTGCTTAGCTAATGAAAATAGCTTACTTATTCTGGCTTCAAAAAAAAATCGTGATACTGTAGAAGATATTGTTTTAACTCTAGATCTGACTACAGGTGAATGTAAGGAGCTCATTGATATGAAAGATTTATTGTTTGATTATGTAAGTGATCTTGAAACGGAAGATCAGGACGAGGACAACACTTTAGATTGGCTGCATGCAAACTCAATTCAAGTGATAGATGAGAATCAGCTCATCCTCAGTTCAAGAGAAACATCTTCCATTATTAAAATTAATAATGTTTATACAGAGCCTACCCTGGAATATATCATTGGTGAGGAAGACGTTTGGACAAATACGACTTACAAAGATCACTTATTAACACAAGTTGGTAATTTCCCTAATTCAGGCGGACAACATAGCGTGAACTATCTAGCAGATGATAAACTAAAAGACGGACAATATTACTTATACTTTTATAATAATAATCTGTGGTGGTATGCTAGCAATCCTGATTATACCGGCTCTATTCCAACGGGTACCGGTGAAAAAGAATCTGGTGAAAAATCAAAATACTATAAATATCTAATTGATGAGGAAAAGGGGACTTATGAACTCGTTGATTCTTTCGACTTACCTTATTCCAGCATTGTATCAAATGTGCAGTCCATCGCTGATCATTTAGTAATCAACAGCGGCTATAACGTTCATCTAGCAGAAGAATATACGCAAGACGGCGAACTGATTACATCCTTTGATTATTCAGAGCTTTTAGATGAAACAGAGAAAAATTTAGGTTATCGAGTTTTTAAATATTCTTTTGATGATTTTTGGTTTACAAATTAAAAATAATCGATCTGCAAGCTACTTACTTCCTTTTAATAGGGATCAAAAGTAAGGCAGATCGATTATTTTTCTTTTTACTTTATTTATAGCAAGTTTGGTAAGCTTAATCTATGACACAACTACTTTTTAACCTACTTTATTTACTGTAATTTTTTACATCGGCTGTCATGCTGTCCACAAAGATATTCAAATCTGTTACTTCTGTTTCTTTGCTGCCGTAACGACGAACGTTCACTGTTGCATCCGCTACTTCCTTGTCGCCGACAACAATTTGATACGGAATTTTTTGCGTTTGAGAAGCACGAATCTTATAGCCCATTTTTTCATTGCGATCGTCGACTTCTACTCGTAAGCCTTGTTCCTGCAGGCGTTTTTTTACTTCATAAGCATAGTCAGAATGCGCATCGACAGAAACAGGAATAATTGTTGCTTGAATTGGAGCTAGCCAAGTTGGAAATGCTCCTTTATAAACTTCAGTTAGGTAAGCCACGAAGCGTTCCATGGTTGAAACAATTCCTCGATGAATAACGACAGGACGATGTGTGTTTTCTCCATCGTCACCAACATAAGTTAAATCGAAGCGTTCAGGTAATAAAAAGTCTAATTGAATAGTAGAAAGTGTTTCTTCCATTCCTAGCGCTGTTTTCACCTGTACATCTAATTTTGGTCCATAAAAGGCTGCTTCACCTTCGGCTTCAAAATAATCTAGCTCCAATTCGTCCATCGCTTCTTTTAACATTATCTGTGCTTTTTCCCACATCGCATCGTCATCAAAATATTTGTCAGTATTATTTGGGTCACGATAGCTTAAACGGAAACGGTAATCAGTAATATCAAAATCGGCGTAAACGGCTACCATTAATTCTAATGTACGCTTAAACTCTTCTTTGATTTGATCTGGACGAACAAAAGTATGACCGTCATTTAATGTCATTTCACGCACACGTTGTAAACCGGATAAGGCACCAGATTTTTCATAACGGTGCATCATACCAAGCTCGGCAATACGAATCGGCAGCTCGCGATAGCTGTGAATGTCATTTTTATAAACCATCATGTGGTGTGGACAGTTCATAGGACGTAACACCAGCATTTCACCGTCGCCCATATCCATTGGCGGGAACATATCTTCATGGTAGTGATCCCAGTGACCGGATGTTTTGTATAATTCCACATCAGCCATAATTGGTGTATAGACATGTTGATAGCCTAAGCTGATTTCTTTATCTACAATGTAGCGTTCGATGGTACGACGGATGGTCGCACCTTTTGGTAGCCAGAACGGTAAACCTGAACCTACCTCTTGAGAAACCATAAACAGATCCAGCTCTTTGCCTAGTTTACGATGATCGCGTTCTTTCGCTTCTTCACGCATTTTGATAAACTCTTTTAACTCTTTTTTGTCGAAAAAGGCAGTTCCGTAAATCCGCTGCATCATGTGGTTATCAGAATTACCGCGCCAATAAGCTCCAGCCACCGACAATAATTTGAAGACTTGAATTCTGCCTGTTGAAGGAACGTGGACACCGCGGCATAGATCCACGAAATCCCCTTGATCGTAAACAGTAATTACTTCATCTTCCGGTAAATCAGTAATCAATTCAACCTTATAAGGATCATCAGCAAACAATTGCAAGGCTTCTTCTTTTGACACTACTTTACGAACAATCGGATTGTTTTCTTTAACGATTTTCATCATTTCAGCTTCAATTGCCGGTAAATCTTCTGCCGTCACTGGTGATTCTCCATTATCAGTATCATAGTAAAAACCAGAATCAATCGCTGGTCCTACACCGAATTTAATTTTAGGGAACAGACGACGCAGTGCGTTTGCCATTAAGTGTGCCGCTGAATGACGCAAAATACCTAATGCATCCTCGTGATCTGGTGTGATAATTTCAAGACTGCCGTCTTCTTCAATAGGACGAGTCAAATCGATTAAGGTTCCGTTTAATTTCCCTGCTAAAGCTTTTTTAGCGAGACTATTGCTGATACTTTTAGCAATATCTAATGTGGATGAACCGCTCTCGAATTCTTTAACGGCGCCATCTGGAAAAGTAATGTTGATTGACATTTGTGTTTCCTCCTTCAATTTACTTATTAAAATGATTCTCTTAAAAAATCATCGATACCAAAAATAGTTGATTGCTTTAGCCGTTGATCATTTACCTGTTTTGTTTAAAGCTTCTCTTATTAAAGCAAATAATTTTAACCACAATGAGATAGGATTGATTTTTTCAGGAACTTTTGTACTGCTCAGCTTCTACTCTGTCGATTGGCGCTAGTCGTAGTGATTCTGTTTGAGGTTACTTTGCTCACTTTGTTCGCCAAGTACTGCTCGGCTTCTACTCTGGCGCTTTGCGACAATTGTAGTGATTCTGTTTAAGGTTACTTCGCTCACTTTGTTCCCCAAGTACTGCTCATCATCTACTCTGTCGCTTTTCGCAAATCGTAGTGATTCTGTTTAAGGTTACTTCGCTCACTTTGTTCGCCAAGTACTGCTCAGCTTCTACTCTGTCGCTTTGCGCCAGTCGTAGTGATTCGCAGCAAAAAGTCCTAGTATTTGATCTTATCAAATACTAGGACGAAAAGTTCGTGGTTCCACCTATTTTTAAATACAGCAAGCTACTGTATTCCTCAAGTGTGATAACGGTACGGCCGCCTTTGTTTCAACAAAGGTTTGAAAAAGTGGTCATTCCTTGGGCGGGTCTGGAAAAGTTTCAGCCAAGCTTTTCCTCTCTGAAAGACTGCTTACAAGTTCAGGTGTCTTTTTCCTCAATCAATTATGAACTAATTTAAACACTTATACGCTTAAAAAGCAAGTATTAATTGAGAGCAGTGAGTTGAAACATTATTTTTTCCAGCTACCACCCTGAGCGTAGCGATCTTTTTTCAGCTCGTTAACAATTACGTGAATATTTTCTTTAGGCGCTCCAGTATTTTTGGAAACAACTTCAGTAATATCTTTGACCATATTCGTTAGCTGTTCCTCACTACGTCCTTCGATTAGCTCTACATGGATAAATGGCATTTGAATCGGCTCCTTTCTGTTCGTTTGAGGTAATTATACCGCTATTTCTGTGCTTTTAAAATAAACAATGAAGCTGCTTGGTTCATAAATAGTGCTTCGCTTTGATAAAATGTGTGACTTGTCATTTGTTTAAAGCCTGCTAGTTCACATTTTCTTGCCAATTCTTTTTGGTCAAAACCATTGTGGACTTTTTCGTGCTGGACATGTTCATTTTTATCAAAATCTACAATGAATATTTCTCCTTGATCCTTCAACGCTAAATATAAATGATTCAACAATTCCTGCGTATCCGGCACATGTAGCAAAACTAATGAAACAATTATATTATCTGCTTGTATTTCAGGAATTTTTTCAGTAGAAAAGCTGCCTGTAATGGGTTGAGTATTGGTTAATTCGGCATATTGAATTTTGTCATTTACAATTTTCATCATTTCAACGGATGGATCCATAAGAATGATTTCTTTACAAACCTGGGCCAACTCTAAACCAATCAGTCCAGTGCCGCAGCCATAATCTAAAATAACGTTTTGGGAACAATCGCCTATTTCTTTTTTTAGTACTGTTAAAATTTGTTGTGCTAAGGCTTGCTGTTTTTCAGAATCATAATGCTGAGCAATGCGGTCGAAAACGTTCATTTTAGCCTTCCTTTCATTTGCCTTTCTTGAATCACCTGACAAAGCATAAAATCAAATGGCGTAAACTGCCTTGTTTCTTGTAGCTCTTTAATCTCAGAAAAAGAGGCCAATCGGGCAGCTATTACTTCCTCTGGCTGTAACACGAGTTCAGAAAGCTCAATATTTTGCGAAACAACATAGCCGTCAATTAATAAATTCAGCTGTTCATAACAAATCGTTTCTACGAATTGAAGCTCAGATGACTGCACTACGATGCCGATTTCTTCCTTTAGTTCTCTAAGGGCTGCGGAACGACTTGTTTCTTCTGCTTCAACCGCACCTCCTGGAACCTCCCAAAATAAGCCCATTTGCTTTGCAGGATGTCGTTGCGTGATTAAGAATTTTTCTTGATTTATAATAACAGCTGCTGCAGCCAGTTGGTACTCGCCTTTTGCTAAAGCTGCACCACGTTCTATTACTTTTCCCGTTTTTTTCCTTTGAGAATTATAAACATCTAGCATTTTTTCCTCCTTTATAAAAAAAGAAGCCCTTGCGGACTTCTTTTTAAGCAGGTTCTCCATAATCAACCGGCTTGTCAAATTCACCTGGAGCATCATCATAGATATGTCCATAGATAATCACCGGCATACCTGCGTATGCACCATTAAAGATTTGTGCAACGGCATCACCTGGTGTATTAATACAACCGTTACTACCGAAATTAGTTTTGTATGCTTCTTTATTACCGAAATATTCCGCTTTATAATCTGCGTCATGAATACCGATTTGCGTGACTACACCACCGTAACTCTTTAATGGCATCCAGTATTTTACAGGAACACTATACTTGGAACCGTCCAGCATTTGTCCTTCTAGTTTTGTATCCGTATCTTTATACAAAATGGTATGGAAGCCTGGTACAGTCGCTGTTCCTTTATTATAACGACCAGTAATAACGTCTGTTTCGACAACTTTCGCACCGTTTTTAAAGAAGTACATTTTTTGATCATTTAAATCAATTTCAACATAATCTTTATCCACTGTGTTTGACTGATTGACATCGCCGTCGATCGGTACTTTAATTTCTTCTGTTTCTTTGTCACTGTTCAAGGCGTTAACAATTAAGTCTCTGGTCTGCGGCATATTAATATCCCAGCCGTAGCTGCCATTATTTTTATATTTCATAGTAACACCATGAACATTTTTAAAGATAATCGGTTTGAAAATTGAGCCGTATTTTTGATTGGTTTGTTCTACCCAAGCATAAACTTTAGCAGCATCAACGTCTCCGTTATCGTTAATAAATGACTGCAGCTCTTCTTTTGTCAATGTTAGTTTTTCATTATTAATATCTAAGGTAATTTGTTTGTTTTCTTTTTTGCTGAGTACAGCTAATTTATCCTGTAAGCCTTTATCATCTTTGGTAACAGCTGGTTTTTGATAGAAGTCCTTCACATCGTAGACGTAGGTGCCTTTGTTATTTTCAACATCACTTAGGACTTGCTTAATTAGTGCTTCTTTGTCTACCGTCGTACCAATTTGTTCAGCAATGATTTGGTACTTCCCATCAACTTTTTCAATACGAGCATCCTGACTTGGTGTGCCGGCATCAAACTCAAGCGCGTTCAGCTTGTTTTGCAATTCTGTTTTATAATTTTCGTTAATCGGTAACTTTATATCTCGGCCGCTGATATTTTGTTTTAAATACTCTTCAGTGATTTCGTACTTTTCAGGTAATTCAATCTTGTTTTCCTGTCCGTTTACTTTGATAATCACATCTTCTGTTTTATTAAGTTTTTCCAATCTTTCTTTCGCTGCCTTAGCATTTAAAAAGCTGACATCAACACCATTGGCTTTAGCCGTTATAAAGAAATGCGATTGGAAATAAAACAAACCGCCGGTAAAAATCAGCGCCAAGCAAATTAGTATACCAACTAACGGAACCAGCCATTTATTCTTTTTGTTGCGATTATTATTTTTGGATCCTTTTGCATTTTTGGCAGAGCGACTAACAATTTCTTCATTTTCCATTGAGCTATCTTCCTTTTATATTTAATGTGTGAATAAGTACTGTGAAGATCATGGAATTCCTTTTCTCTTCTACTAAAACAATAAAAAGCATGGCTTTCTTTTGTTTTAACTTTTCATATACGCTCATCATTGCTTTGGTATAATAAAGTTAGTGTAGTCAAATCGTTCCCAACCTTCAATTAATATGCTTGCATATGAGAAAAAATAGTAATATATGTAATCAACGCAATGAACTTTTCTCATAAAAAAATAAAATAATTATAATCTGAGTTTCTATACAATGCATCTTTTATTCTACCACAGATAGTGGATCAGAAAAAAGCCCAAAAATCAATATCTTTACATAAATTCTTGTTTTTTTACAAAATATTAAAAAACTTTCCGATAAATCCCTCTGATTCTTTTTTAAAGTACTGCTATTATCGCTTTTTTCAGGTAGATGTTATTTTAGCAGGAATGCGCAATTTACGTATAATTTCTCTTAAATTCGTTAAAAATCATTTAAAATGAAACGGTTCTTCCCTATTTCATTGAACAATCTACTACACTAATTAAGAAAGGTTGTGGTATGTATGAAAGTATTAAAAAAAGGGATATTTTTCCTCTTATGTTTAGGAATTTTTTATGCACTATTTGTTTTATGTTTAATTTTAAGCGGGACAAAGGAACAGCCCAGCTCAACCCCTGACACAGTTTTAATTTTAGGTGCTCAAGTAAAAGGGACAAAAGCAGCTGCTTACCCTAGCGCCGTCTTAAAAGAGCGGCTCGATGCAGCAGTGCCTTATTTAAAAAAGCATGCTGAGACAACAGTCATCGTTTGCGGCGGCAAAGGTAGTGACGAGCCTGATAGTGAAGCAAACGTCATGACTGAGTACTTGCTGAAAAAAGGCATCGCCAAAGAACGTATTTTAAAAGAAGACACTTCTACTCGTACAAAAGAAAATATTCAGAATGCGCAGAAGAAAAAAGAACTTGGCAATACAGTAGTGGTCACCAGCGATTTTCACCTGTACCGCGCCAAATTATTAGCAAAACGGTTAGGGGTCAAAAACGTCAGTGGTCTACCGGCTGTATCTAAATCCTCAGCGGCCTTTAAAACCTATGTCAGAGAAATTTGTGCTTTAGGGTATGGCTTGCTTTTTGACCATTAATATTTCTATTTTTTCTTAGAGTAACTTCATTAAAAATCAGACTGGGACGTTCATGACGCCTAGTCTGGTTTTTAATGAAGGTTAAGTTAAAGCTATTTTTCCTCATGCGTTTTATATTTTTCCAGTTGCATTTGTTGTTGTTTCATTTTTTTCCGAAAATAGTAAACAATACCGGCTATAACCGCTAGAATTCCAATGATTCCGCCGAAAATCCAATGCCATGGCAGCCGTTGTTTTTGCTCAGGCGGCAGATTTACGGCTGTAGCATTATAGGATTTCGCTTCTTTTTCTTCAATAGTAAATGCTTTTTCCCACTGCCAATCACGAAAACCATCATTAACCGTCACTTTTACGGTATAATTTCCCGGCACGAAAGGCTGCTCATTCAAATCAATTTTATAGTCAAAATTTGTATTGGGCGCCATCGTTAACGCTGTCTGATGATTTTCATAGCGCGGCTTCTTTTCCTTTTCATAATATAACTTGGCGTCAACCTGCAGTTTTTTTATCAGCGCCGGCTGTTTATTTTGAAGATTCATCAACACAACATTATTACCGTTTTTTTGATCAGGTGAAACTTTATTCAACGCTAATTCTGGCTTCACTTCTCGATCGTTTTCACTCAGCAGCACTCCTACAACGTACGAAAATCGATTCCCGATAGCCATAGACTCATTGCTTTTAGCAGCTTCCTCGACACCTTTTTGTTCAAAGTACATCCCGCCTAAAATATAGCCGTCAAATGCTTTTTCAGGTAGGGTTACAACGCAATCGACTGTCCTTTTTGAATGCTTCGGCAAGGTAATCTCCTCCGGCAGCTTCGCTAGCTCATTGAACGTATATAAAGCAGATGAATCCTTTTTGGTTTTGTTATAAGAGTAATCCACAATGCCATTGTCGTTAGTGATAGCAGCATTGGCTGAAGCCTTCACAACAATGTCTTCATCTGTATCATTACTTAACTCCAACTGTAAGGTTTGCTTTTGACCTGGTGTAACCCGCAAATCATAATAGCTGACCTCTTGGCTGCGCTGGTTTTCAGGCAAAATAGCTTTGACTGTGAAGCTCATTTCACTGGCCAAAGTCGTTTTTGTAGAATAGAAAAGGCTGCTAATAAAAATAATTGCTAGTAAAATAATACCTGCACTTTTTTTCATCATTCATACTCCTTTTGTTTAATAAAATAAGAACCAGAAAAAATAGTGATTCTTTTATTTCTTCTGGCTCCTGATCATGCGCTTTTTAAGACGAGTCTTTGCCGTTAAATTGGACTATCATTTAACGTCCAAGTAAGTGTAGTTTTGTATTGTTGATTCGTCACTTTCGTTGCTGTAATCGGTACTGTCAGCATAACACCTTGATTGGCGTTCGCGCCAGAACCAAATGCCAGTGTCCAAGTTCCCATCCCTGTTGATGCTGCAGCTGTCGCAACCGGAACAGAAGAACTGCCGCTTGGATCTAATGTAACGGCTGTCGTAACAGGTGCAAGAGCTAACTGCTGCGTAGAATTAGGGGTTGCAGCGACAAAGCTTAATGAAGCATTTGTCAAAACAGAAGGTGTTGTTTGACTTGTCGCAAACTGACCATTTTGTTTCACCGTTAATTTCCAGCCTAAGTTCAAGCCACGTTTGTCGGTTACTTGGGCAAAGTTTGGAACACTAATTAGGGTTCCGCCACTATTTGTTACTTTATCAAGTTGTGCATAATAAACAGCATTCAGCGATTGAATCGTTTGTGAGCCAAAGTGAAAATTGGAAATATAATCCAAGCTCAAAGGTCCGGCTGTACCATTTGGATGTGGATCATCGGGGTTTGGTGTTACAGTTTGAGACGGATTGGTTGGATTGACAGGTGAAGTTACACTATTATCTTGAATAAACGTGATATCAGCATTGGAATTTAGCGGAAAAGAGGCAGCCAACACAGGAGTTCCTCCAAGCAAACTAACAGAAATAAATAAAGCAGCACTAACGGATAAAAACGAGACTTTTTTCATCTTTACTTCCCACTTTCCAAATTTATTTATTTTAGCTTCTTTTAAAGAAGTAAAATCAAGGTTATAAAGGTGTATCTGATAAAATCCATTGTAGCTGTGCCCCGTATTTTTCATTTACATTCAAATTGACGCTAGGACCCAGCTTTAAGAAAAGACCATTTTGTTGATTCCATGAAATCACCACATTTTCATCGTTGGGTGATGTATACGTATAGACTTTTGAAGCAACGTTATTAATGGAATAATCCACACCATTAATACGATAAACAAATGCTTGTTCAATCCGCTTCGTCGTTGTTGTTGATTGCATCGCCTGATTTTCTCTTACATAAAGCTGCCATTGACTTTTAGCCACTCGGCCGTCAGCAATTACCAGAGTTGAATCTACCATATTTGGATTGTATGTCGTGGTAGTAGCTGGAACTGCAAGATTATTAAAAGATATTTTACTTGGTGCCTGAACAAAACGTAACAGGCCACTTTTAATAGCAAGTGAAGTAGTGATGTTTTGAGTGGTAATTTTTGTGCCGTTGCCATCATTACCATCCGCCAAGCTTTTAAATGCTAGTGTCTGATCCGTCATGTTATCTGCTACAACTGCTGTATATTGAAGAGTAAAGCTAGTATTCGCTTCACTAAAATTATTACCAGCAAGTGTGTTTTGATAAGACCAGTATTGCGCGGTATTGGTATCCGTTAAAAGCTGGGTCCCTGAAACAGTCGTGTTCACGCCCGATGGCGAAGTTTTGATAAGAGTTGCTTGACTGATTTGTGTTAATCCAGTCGGCAGATAAGCTTTTAATTGTTGGTTTTGCCAAACTGTTTGATTAAGTAGCGTGACTTTGAAGGTAAGGCGGACACTTTGACCGGTTACAGCTGAAGTCGCTGATTCCCAATTTCCCTGCGCATTTTTTCGTTCAAGTGTTTGTACCAAAGCTAGCTGTGGCACAGCATAAGGAATGGTCTGTGTGAAATTGCTGCTGGTCAGCAGTGGTAAGCCTGTGCGGCTGCTCATGCCTTGAATCCATAAACGAGCTGTTTCACCGCCTTGAAATGCCGGCAGTCCAGTAAATTGAAAGCTGCCATTTGTATTTAATGTCGTCGTATACGTCGTACCATTATTCACTTGCAGCTTTACCTGATAAACCGCTGCATTATTATTTTGAACAGCAGTGCCTGATAATTGAGTGCTGCCGCTAATTGCAGAAATACTTGTCACAGGGTTAATCGTCCAGCTTACCGGCTGTAAAGCGGAGCTCGGACTCTGAATATAATCGGTGGTTGTTTTCGATCGCGCGTAGAGCGTTGCTGACACAGTATCTCCGTATTCAAGCGCATTATTCAAAGCGGCAGTATAATTTCCAGCACTGTCTACAGGCACGTTAGCTATAATAATCGGAGTTGTTGTTCCATCAGTGTGATTTATCGTTAATTGAACTGTATACGAATAATTGCTATCTTGCGTCTGCTGAATGTTACCGTTAACATTTGTTTGTAAATGCTGCAAAGGTGTGCTAATGACAGGTGCCGTTAATCTCGGCACCGGGTAGGTTCCCAAGGTCATTGATGGTAAAGCAATCGTTCCTGCTTGGGTATTACCGGTAATAATCGTAATTTCTCCTAAACCAGATGTCGTGTCACTAATTGAACCCCTGATAGCATAATTAGAACCATTGATAGCTGGCGGAACGGTGATGCCGCGTTTGTACAGAGCACCTACATCAAAGGATAATTTGACTGACCATTTTGCTCCAAGTAATAATAAACCCGGAGTTGGAAAGGTAACATATATAGAATTATACGTACTGCTATAGGCTAAGCTAACACCGTTTGTGGTGCTGTGAAGATCTTGACTGGCTGTTCCTGGATAGGTTAAGGTTCCCGTCAAAATCGCTAAAAAATCTTGCTGTTTCGTGACGCTGCCATTAATTTGACCGGCTATTTCCGCAGGTAGTTGGACAATAAGAATCGGACGATCATTTATAGAAATGTTGGCCAGCGTTGAATAGGTATACGTAATGGACGGAATCACTTGCCCATAAGTTCCATATGAATAGGTTCCAGTAACAGAACTGCTTCCTAAAGAAATAGCTCGATCTGTCGGCGGTTCTTTCTTCGCCTGTTCCTTACCATTTTCTTCAACTGTTTGGGTTTGTACTGTCGCTTCAGATGTTTCCTGGGTCGCTATTTCATTAGAAGAATCTGCTTGCTCATATGAATGTGATGAAGCTGTCGGGCTCGCTTCAGCTGTACTGCCTCCCCAAAAAGCGACCATCAACAGGAATATTAAAGGACAAAACCGGCTTCTCTTCTCCACATTGCCTCCCCCTTCTCTACAGTATCACCGTTTTTTATTAAACAATTAATATTATAAAATAAATTAAGTTATATTATTAAATTGATTTTATACTGCTCAATAAATAAAGTAAACGATTAAACACCACAAAAATCGATAAAATTAATGATTATAAAAAGCGTTAAATCGAAGTTATTCTCATTTTTTTAGAAAAACAACAAAATATTTGAGAATTATCTAAAAAAATGGTATTATACAGATGTTCTTAGTTTTTTTCATATTGTGTTTCCCTTCATATAGTGTGTGTATGAAGGGTTTTTTTTTGCCAAATAGTAGCTGAGATCCTTGCAGATCACTATTTCCCTAGAAGATGAAGATCTATTTTTCAATAACTTGCATTTTTTTTGCGCCTTTTTTTACATAATTTATGTGTTCTCTACAGTTGCAGTGGTAAATATTTTTAGCATCATATATCTTCAAATTACGTGGGATTATTGTTATAATGAAATTTAAGAACTTTTAGAAGAGGTGTCATTATGCAGTCTGCAGTGATTTTAAAAATTATTTCGCTTGAATCGACCTTCACTACAAGTGAATATGAAATAAGTCAATTTGTCATTAATAATCCTGACTTTGTTATAACCAATACTATTACTACTCTTGCAAAAAAAATCAATACATCTGAAGCCAGCATCAATCGCTTCTGTAAGAAAATCGGCTACAAAGGCTTTAATAAGTTTAAAATAGCCTTAGCACAAAGTAATACTCAATTTGATAAAATCAGTGACGAAACGATTGATGATTCAAATTTGCTCGAATATGTCACTCACGATTATCAAAAAATGTTGCTCAATACCTGTGCGCTGCTTGATGAAAAAACAATCGAAGATGCGGCATCCGCTATTACTCTTTCCAGAAAAATCTTTATATTATCGATTTATACGACTTCTTTTATCAGTGACGAATTTGCTTTCAAACTACGTCAAATCGGACTAGAAGTAACTACCTTAAAAGAAACTCTGGAGGCTCAGCTATCGATTGAAAATATGAACAGCGATTCCTTGCTGATTGCTGTAGTTCCTTCCGTTATCAGTAAAGATGTGATTCCTTTTCTTTCAAACATTAAGAAAAAGCATGTGACAACCATGTTGCTTTCCGGTAATGATAATCCTAAAATCAATGATTTAATTGATATCAAGATGATTACACCTGATCGAGTAATGGCCAACAATCCTTTAGTGCTCTCTAATACGCCAATGATTTCTCTGATTTTTGATATCATTTACGCAACGATTCTTCGTGACAATAGAGGCTTACGTCAAAGAAAGCTAAGCAGCGATACGATTATCAATTCTTTCCAATCAGCCGATTCATCCAAATATGAATGGTAAAACCATAAAAAGACGAGCAAGGCTCTTTTGCCTTGTTCGTCTTTTTATTTTAATTTTTGCTATATCAGCAGTTTTTAGCTCAGCTTACTTTTCCAATTCACGCAAAGCTAAAGCAAAGTTGCCGACCGTCGCACTGCCATTTCCTGAAATAGCTGGATTGACAATATATTCTCTTACATCCGGTACTTCTACATACCCGTTGTTTAATTCTTCAAAAGTTGCGCGGATTTTTTCCATTAAATGTTCTTGCTGCATTACACCGCCGCCTAAAATGACTCTTTCAGGAGCAAAGTTCAGGCGCGCATTTAAGACCATTTGTGCGATGTAGTATGCAAGAATCGTCCAAATTTCATGATTTTCCGGCAGCTGCTCGCCTTTTTGCCCCGTTCTAGCCAGTAAGCTTGGGCCAGAAGCAACACCTTCCAAGCAATCAGCGCCATGATAAGGACAGACTCCTTCAAAGTCTTGGTCTAAAGGATGGCGTTTGATGAAGGTATGACCCATTTCGGCATGCGTATATCCGCCAATAAATTGGCCATTTTGAATGGCACCGCCGCCAATTCCTGTCCCTACAGTAAAATAAACACAAGAGTGATCGTTAACAGAAGCTCCTTTGACATATTCGCCGTATGCACTGGAATTTACATCTGTGGTTAAAAATAAAGGTATAGCCAAATGCTTTTTCAAGGATGCGAGTATATTTACTCCGCGCCAAGCTAGCTTGGGCGTAGCTAAAATTTTACCATAATCTGCAGAAGCAGGATCTACCTCGACTGGTCCAAACGAACCAATACCGATTGCCGCAACCGGATGAGCTGAAAAAAATTCAATAACTTGAGCCAAGGTTTCTTCCGGTTCACCAGTAGGAAACACTACCTGCTCTTGAACATTAAAAGATGAATCGCCCACAGCACAAACAAATTTCGTTCCTCCCGCTTCAATACTACCTAATAATACGTTGTTCATCGCGTAACCTCCAAATTGAAAACAGACTGAAAGCAAGCTTCCTCTTCCAACAATTCCTGCTCCGTCAGTTGTCCGGTATTTAACAAATAGGTGTAATCATAGAAATTAGGTAGCTTTGGTAGTTTCAGGACTGTTTTAGCAAAACTATTGGCTGCAATTTCACTCGTTCGCTGAATATGAGCCTTTCTGGAAACACCCAAAAAATGAAAAGTTTGGATACTTTCCAGCTGGTCAGCTGTTTCAAAGGATCGCTGCTGCTCAAGAAAATGAAAGAATTCATGCATTAAGATAATCTCTTCCATCGCCTCATAGGCTAGTTGATTAGCCAGCGCCATTTCCTCAACGGACTGCTTGTACAGCATGATCTGGCTATTTCCTTTAGCATCTGACTCAAATTGCGCCCGAAATTTAACTTTGAAGAAATCACCGGCGCCTTCTTCCAGCTTAATACTTACCTGATGCTGAGCTAAAAGCTTTTTCGCTGAAGTACCGACAAAAGCCGCAGCAAGCTCTCTGCCAATTTCTAAAGATCGATTGATGTAATAGGAAAGCTTTTCCTGCGGAATCTTATGAAAAAGCAAATCCTGCTTCAATTCCAAATAAGCCAAAAATTCATCTGAGCAATCCATCCTGCTACTCTCCTCTACTTATACGCTACCGCAATAATTTCATCCTCTTGTTTAAGATTTTCCGTTTCTACATCCATTATAGAGGATAATTGTTCAATTGTCTGCATGCCAGTCAAATCCAGCATTTTTTCTTTATAAAACAGAAAAACTTTAGGAATTGTTGCGTTGGCATCTGAATAAATCGTATGATCATCCACAAACGAAAGAAACTCTGAATCCGTCTGTGATTTTTTAAAGGTTAGATAAAAGGCATTGCTGCGCTTGAAGCGAACGACTCCTTCCCGATCAATCACGCAAACATTATTTTGCTTTGATTTAAAAATGAATTTTTTCTTAATCGTTACTCCATCCAGCAGATTCCAGCGCCCAACTTTAGCAATATGAGCTATATTCGCCGGCTCTACACCGATGGCCTCACAAGCAATTCCTTTTAAATCTTCTTCTGTGACTTCAGCTGCACCGAGATTTTTTTGGCGCAGCTCTGTCGCTCCTGTCGCAACTGCTCGCACAATATTGCGCTGAGTATCAATTTCAATATTGACTTCGACAGTTTCTTCGTTGGCACCCGATTGAACAATTTTTTCAATAACTTCCGCCCGAATATGCTTAATGTCCTGCTCCGTTGGATTCGTGATCGAGCGTTCGATTTGTTCACGAACCATGGCTAAAGCCACGCCAATCGTCGAAATATACGGTGCATTTTTAGCCAATTTCCATTTATAACCAAAATGTTCTGCCAAGGCAGGCACAACAATCGCGCCACTGCCGCCGCCGCCCACTAAAGTGATGAAGGAAGGATCTAATTCGTATTCATCCATCAATTCATTAATAACCGGCACTAATTTTTCTACAGCCAGTTGAACGACTGCTTTTGCCGCTGCTTCAGCCGATGATCCTAAATACTCACCCAAGACTTCCCAAGCGATTCGATTACTTTCCTGATTACCCTGAGCATAGTCATCCTGCGGGACATAGCCTAGAAAATTCGCCGCACCGGCCAACGTATAGGAATACTCCTTGCCAGTATTGCCTCGGATAATCAAATATTCATTGGGATCACCGGTTTTAGGAGACACAAAGGCAATCGTTGGCTCTTGTAAATTTTCTGATTCGGTAAAGCATTCATATTCTAAACCAGCAATATGCGCGCTTCGCGGACCGACATCAATAATGCGGCCATCCTTAGCCCGAATCATACTACCGCCGGCCACTGCCAATGTACGTACATCTAAAGAGCGCAGATATGTCTTATGCCCGCCAACCTGAGCGTATTTAATCATTACTTTCCCGTTTTTGATCACGGAAATATCGACACTGGTTCCGCCAACTTCAAAGAAAATACCGTCACTGACTTTTTCATACATTAATGCTCCAGCCACACCAGCCGCCAAACCTGACAGCATAGTTAAAATAGGCCGCTGACGCACTTCATTAATACTCATGACTCCGCCGTCACAGCGCATAATCATTAAGCCTGACTGGATTTTTGTGTTTAAAACAGCAGTTTCTGTCATGTCTGCTGTCTGCATCATTTTGGGAATGAGCGAAGCATTAACCACCGCTGTTCTTGTCCGCATTTTTAATCCGTATAATTGCGAAATCTCATGTCCGCCGGTGGCATAAAGCTTTTGCTCCTGCGCTTTTTGAATCACCTGTAATTCATTTTCAGGGTCATCGACGGAATACGCTTCACTGGCCACAATCACTTGACAATCCTCTGCGACAAACTGATGAATCGCTTTTTCGATTTCTTCATTATTCAGCTTGGCCGAATCAATAAAAGTATGCTTAGCGGTTAAAAATTTATTGGGTGCTAGTTCAATTTGCTCAACGGCCGTTTCTTTTTTAGCCGTACGCACATCCATGCCGGTTCCCATGCCAATAATCCCCACCTGCGCCACATCGCCTTCCAGCAATGCATTGGTTGCCTGCGTGGTTCCATGAGCAATGAAATTAACATCCTCCGGCGCAATATTATTTTCTTTTAAAAGCTTTTGAATAATATTAACAATTCCTTGAGCAACGCCTTCTTCGTGGGTTGTAGGAATTTTTAATTTTGCGATAACTTCATAGGTATCATTATCAATCGCAACAGCATCCGTAAAGGTGCCGCCGACATCAATGCCAATTCTTACTTTTTTACTCATACTAATCCCTTCCTGCCGTCAACTAATTTGCATTTTAATATAAGAAGAATGATGATATAAACAAGCCAACCACTGTTGAAAGAGTGATCCAAACGATGGTTTTCTTTAAGACCTCATTCACATCCGTCTTAGTAAAATCAGACACCCAAACATTATGAGAATTTGTTGGGTCACATACTGCTTGGACATTACTATCTAAACGCAGAGCAACCATTGCCGCCACTGGGTTCATTCCACCGGCAACCAGTAAAGAAATAATTCCGCTGCCCAAGCCCCAGACATTTAAAGGACCACGATAAATCGCTAAAGGTGATAATAATCCAAAGACTAAGATAAACGTCAATTGATTGTGAGGAATCATCATGGAAATTGCCGGTTGTAAAATAGCAGAAACTTCCGTGGACATCACTGCATTCAATAACATCCCAATACCGATCATTAAACCGGCTGCTCCTGCAACGTCTTGAATCCCTTCTACAAATGCGCTGCTGACAACGTGAATCGGATTTTTAGGTGTGCTCAGAATCAATGCCGCAGCAATTCCAATAATAATAGAGGCAACTAAAGGCACTTTGAAGGCAAATACTAAAACAACTGGAATAATTGGAGAAATCAGTGCAATACTGCGCACTTGACCGCCATTTCGTTTTTTTGCCGGCATTGCCCAAGCTTTACGACGTTTCCCTTGGAATTTCACGTAGTAAACAACCATCAGTAAAGAAACAACAATCAAAGGCAGGCCAATCATCCAAGAGTAGGAAGTAACTGTTTCTAAAGGTAAGCCTAAAACATCAATATAAACCGCCAATGTTGAAACAGAGAATGTCACGCCAATACCATTGGCTAATAAAAGAATAATTCCGCTAATCATAGGTGACAATCCAGCTGAAATCATAATTGGGATAATGATTGTTCCAACTAAGATAACCATTCCCAAGCCGTTGCTGGCTGCAAAAATAACTGAACAAACAACTAAAAAGGACAAAGAAATTGGTAAAGCTTTATCGCCTGCCATCTCAGCTGCTTTTTTAATAATTGTTTCTGTTACACCAATTTTACTTAAGACTTTCCCAAACAAAGAGCCAAAAATCAATCCGGAGATTGCCGTAGACATCCGCATCGAACCAGCTTCCAAAACGTCCTTAACAATCGTAAACTGCTCCGGATCTTTCGACATAAAAGCAATGCCTGCAATAAATGAAATCGCAATTGCCATAATCGGCAAAGCTAAAATTGTCGGCACCTTTCTCGTCATCATCAAACCGACCATCACCGCAAATACTACTAAAATTCCTATCAACTGTGCTGTTGCCATTCTTTTTTCCTCCTCATAATACAATGACTATTAACTAAAATATTTCAGCAACTTTTTCGCTGCTGTTTTTGATTGTCGCTCGGCTTGCAATCTTTTTATTACAAGGTTGCAAGCCGAGCATTTTCACTACACATGCGCAATCTAACCAGACACGACTATTTTTTTATATAGCTGCCTTGTTCGATTAATTGATCTTGCAGTGCTGCCCTTTCAATCGCGCCAACGGCTTTATTTTCTTTCACTGCTTGGGCTGCCGCTGTTCCAGCCGCTTGACCTAGTGCTGTCATCGTTGGTGTAGTGCGGATCGCCGCTTGAGCTTCAAAGGAAGCTGAAACACAGCGTCCAGTCACAATCAGATTGTCCAGCTCATCCGTAATCATGATTTCGTAAGGAATACTGTAGTAACTTTCAAAAGCACTACGATCAAAGGCAGTGTCTTTTATTTCCTCATTTTGACTACTATGAACCGAAACAGTTCCTTCACCCTTTGGATTGTGAATGTCAATAGGATAACCTGAATGAGCAATGGTCGTTTCAAACACTTTCGCTTCAAGAACATCCTCATTCGTTAACGTATACGTTCCTTTAATTTGACGCGTACCACGTACGCCAATACTTGGACCTGTATAAGCAACCTTCGCCTCTTCAAAACCAGGAATGGTTGTTTTAAGGAAATGGAAAAGTTCTTCACATTGTTTTCGTCCGAGCATTTCCCCGCGAGTCAATCCTTCTGCCGATACACCGCTTTCATTTATGATACGGGAAGTATTCATAATAAATTCTCCGGGTGTACTTGTTTCAAAAAAGAGAATATCTTCTCGAGGAATCGAAATCGTGCCATTTGCTTTCGCTTGTTTGAATTCCTCTTCAAAACCAATAAATGAAAGAATTTCGGTATTTTTCATCACGTCTAAATCTCTATTCAACCGTGGGAATTTCTCCGGTTTTTCTAAAACAGCTGCTCTTAGCTTTGCTGCATCCACATCATAGACTTTCATATTCATAGTCATCGGCTGCATTGCTTGATCGGATTCTCTTCCTAATTGAAAAGGAACTCCTGCTTGAACCGCTAAGTCACCATCACCGGAAGCATCAATAAAAACTTTGGCTTTTAATCTAGAAACGCCATCTTTATTTGAGATAATCACACTGTTAATGGTTTTCTCTTCCCGTTCGACGTCAATTAGATAGGTGTGAAACAGTACCTCGCAGCCAGCTTCTTCAATCATTTCATCCAACACAATTTTTAAACCTTCAGCAGAAAACGGTGTGACATAAGAAATATAATTGGTTGAATCCAACACATGTCCTGGAGAATAGCCGCGTGCAACCAAGCGTTTCACCATTTCTTCTCCTAAGCCTTGAATGACTTGTTTTTCTCCAGCAAAAAAGGTCATCATTGGTCCTACACCATTGGCCGTTAACGTGCCGCCAAAATAACCATTTTGATCAATAATTAATGTCTTGGCTCCATTCTTCGCTGCTGCAATCGCTGCAAAAACGCCTGACATCCCACCGCCTGCAACAATCACATCATATGCTTTTTTCGAATCTTTTACTTGAATCATTCTAAAAAACCTCCTTATCGGTTAGCGCTTACACCTATCATACATTATTTTCAAAAAATGTCAATAAAACTGAAAAAATAATTCAAAAGATGTTATACTAGATTAAAAAGGAGTGATGAACAGGATGGAAATACGTGAAAAACATCTAAATGACGGCATTTGTTTGATAGAGTTCAAACTGACAGAAAAATTTTCAATAACTTTCAGTAATCTAGGTGGATCAATTGTTGAAATAAAATTTGCAGATAAATTCAATACACTTGAACCGATAACATTAATGCCTGCCTATCCGCTCAGCTGGATTTCCCACCGAACCTTTGCCGGCTCTATAATTGGTCCTTTAGCCGGACGCTATGATCCTAAAGATACGATTCTAGAAAAAAATAGAGGAGCACTTCATTTTCATGGCGGAACGAATGGCTATGACCGACAACTCTGGCAATACAACATCGTCCAAACGGAAGAGCAAGCTGCGATTATTTTTTCTCTTTTAGATCAAGAAAATGACCTGTCTACTCAGGTAACCTATACTTTGACTGCTCATTGTTGCTTGTCCATGGAAATTGTCGGGAAAACCTTCTGTGAAGCTTTATTTAACCCAACGAATCATCTTTATTTCAATTTAAATGGCGATCCGTTTCAAACAGTTGAAAATCATACGCTTTATTTAAATGCCACTGCTTACTTTCAAGAAAATGAGCAAAAGCTGCTGACCACACAAACACCTATTTTAGCTGGTAGCCAGCTGGATTTTTCAGCAGTTGTCGGCAAGACTCTGCAGGGTCTTAAAGAATTTGGCGGCTTAGATACTACTTTTCTATTCGGAGACAAACAGGAAGGCTGCATTATTCAGCCTGAAAACGGCAGAGGTGTGCATATTTCGACTACGTTGCCCGCTGTGGTCATTTTTACATTTAATTCTGAACAGCCTTTATTCAATAAGGACGGGCGCTCCTTCCCCAACTATGCAGGTATTACGTTTGAGACTCAGTACCCGGCTAATAATTTAAGCCAGTGCCGTATCACTAAAGAACAGCCTTATTATTCAAAAACTGACTTTACTTTCTTTTTGACGGATGATAAAGCTAAGTAAACCAAAAAAGAGATTGGCGCATAACTTTTCAAGTTATCCCCAATCTCTTTAAAGTTGAATAATCAGTGACCACAAGCTAAGGAATTCAGCAATTGCTCACTCTTCTTACAACTCCCTTTTTAATCTAAATCCACGTTATGATAGACCTTTTGCACGTCATCTAGATCTTCTAGCACATCAATCATTTTTTCAAATTTTTCTAAATCCTCGCCAGTCAATGTCACTTCATTTTGTGCAATCATTTCAAGCTCGGCAACTGAAAATTCTTCAATGCCTTTTTCTTTTAAGGCTTCCTGCACTGCATGGAAGTCTTCAGGTTCTGTGTAGACAATGATTTGACCGTCTTCGTCTGTTACATCGCGGACATCAATTTCTTTTTCCATTAAATATTCCAGAATGTCATCGGCATCATCACCGGCAAAGCCGATTACACCAGTGTGGTCAAACATGTACGCAACCGCACCGCTGACGCCCATGTTGCCGCCGTTTTTACCGAAGGCAGCTCGTACATCTGAAGCTGTCCGATTAACATTATTCGTCAAGGCATCTACGATCACCATTGAGCCGTTTGGTCCAAAGCCTTCATAGCGTAATTCAGAATATTGCTCATCGCCGGAGCCTTTCGCCTTTTCAATTGCTCGGTCAATAATATGTTTTGGTACATTATATGTTTTTGCGCGCTCGATAACAAACCGCAGCTTTTGGTTTGCTTGAGGGTCAGGATCACCCGATTTTGCTGCTACATAAATTTCAATACCGAATTTTGCGTATACTCGGCTGTTATTGGCGTCTTTGGCAGCTTTTTTCTCTTTAATATTTGCCCATTTACGACCCATATTCTCACTTCGCTTTCATTCATTATTAGATTTTTATTCCGTACCTATTATACTTGTCAAACGGATTTTTGTTAAGTGTTTTTTGCTTTTAACTCTCTCTTAAAGGAAAACGACCAAAATTTTGTTCATTAATTTCAGGAGCTCCCAGCTGATAAAGCCGATCAGCACGAATGGCTAAAGCCATTTGCTGTCCTACCTCTTTTGAAACCTTTGCAATAATAGGCAGTGTTATTGTCTTTTTGTGTTCTCTTAAATACTGCTTGCCTTTTTCCGTAAAGCCCAAAACCTGCAAGTAGCTGTTTGACCAGACCGCATTAATTTCTGCTTGGGTTACATTATTCAGTAAATAAACAGCCAAGCGCTGCAGACGTGTCCAAGTATAGCGTTTTGTTTTTGCCAATGTGATAAAGGACTGAAAAGAATCCGCTGTTTTCGCTGCTTCTTGTAGGCGATATTCAATGCCTTCTTTCATCTGATAAATCCTTTGCAACTCTATTGGAGATGTACTGAGCAGCTTGTATTTTAAAAGCGGCCAATAATTTTCCCAGGTAACATTTGGTGCCTGCTGCAGTGTTTCAAACATCCAAGTGGGCAGCACTGGTGCAATTTTCTTAAACTGATTATCACCGATCGCTTGACGAATGGCTGTCGCACTTGCAAACTGTGGATAAATGGTAGCATCATGATAGCCGGCCTGCTCTCTAGCCAACGGGTATAAGGTCATAGGTCGTTCATAGGCCGCATTTTCTTTCGCATAGCTAAGTCCTAAAATATGATTCGGTGTTGAAAAATCTAACCCTATTTCCGGATATAATTGTCGAAAAACTGCGGTCATTTGCTGCGGATAGCTCATACCATTATTTTTGATTCTCTGATACGCTTGATCAATGCTTGCCTGATTATCTTTTACGAAAGAACCAAAGGCTGCATAATCAAAGGCTGTTGACTGATCGGTACCGAAGCACACGGCATCACAGGCTAGCGCCTGCAGCAGCTTAATGCCGCCTTTAGCAAAATAGTCTGCAGATTGAACCGAATAAGCAAACGGCAGCTCAATCACTAAATCTACGCCATGCAGAAGAGCCGCTTTTGCTCGGGTCCATTTATCCACAATCGCAGGTTCACCCCGCTGTAAAAAATTACCACTCATCACGGCAATCACTACTTCCGCCTGACTAAGCTCTCTTGCCCTTTGTGCATGATACAAATGTCCATTATGAAATGGATTATACTCAACAATAATCCCGCAGCTTTTCATATTCATTCTCCTTTTTTAAAGGTTAATCCGTACCTTTTTCCACTTCTAAAAAAAAGACGATGAGCTAAAAGTCAACAACTTTCACCTCACCACCCTTTTAACACAGCTCTTCTTTTTCAGTCCGCTATTTTTTACAAACGAAAAACCAGCGGCAGCTTTCTTCTGTGGGCGCTTCATCTGTAAAATCAGCATAGACAGCCACATCCATAAAGCCTGAGCTTTCCAGCATCATCAAATAACTATCCAGCGTATACGTCCGCTCCTGATGCAACTCGTCATAACGAACAAACTGCTCCTCATTATCATGTGCTTTGACAAAAAAAGTCAGAAAATGCTCAATACTATGCTCTTTTCCCCCCGGATAGCTATCCCATAAAAAAGCAAATTCCTCCGTCTGATAATGATAACTATACTCCGGAAAAACCTGATCGATTTGATGAATAGAATGGACATCAAAAAGAAAGACGCCCTCTTCCTCCAAGGCCTGATACACATCATCAAATACCTGCTGAACTTCTTGCCGATTCGACATGTAACACAACGAATCTGAGAAACAAGTAACCGCATCATATTGGCCCATTTCAGATAAATCCAGCATATTCCCTTGAACGAATTGAATCTGAACCTCTTCCTCTGCCGCACGTTTGCTGGCCATTGTCAGCATTTCTTCCGACAAATCCAGTGCCGTCACCGTAAACCCGGCCTTAGCGAAATCAACCGCCAACGCACCTGTTCCACAAGCCATTTCTAAAATATTTTTTTTCCCGTCCGGCAAATGACGTTTGGAAAAATCCAGCCATTGCTCGTACAGACGATCATCCATTACTTCATCATAAACAAACGCAAATGTTTCGTATGCCATCTTATTCGACCCAAGCGTGCAGATCAACCATTGGCGCATCTGACCAAAGCTTTTCTAAATTGTAAAAGGCACGTTCAGATGATTGGAACACATGAACAATCACGTCGCCTAAATCAATCAGCACCCACTTACCGCCATCTTTTCCTTCAATACGTTTTACTTCTACCTGTGCTTCTTCTTCTTTTTCTATAATTTCTTCCACGACTGCATTGATTTGACGTTCACTTGTTGCCTGACAAATCATGAAGTAATCGGCTAAAAGTGATATCTTATGCACATCTAAAGCAACAATATCCTCTGCACGTTTTGAATCAGCTGCTTTTACAGCGATTTCTAAAATCTGTTGACTATCTATGATCTTTTCCTCTTTTCTTACTTACCCAATAATTGTACGTTTCAATTGTTTTCGGGTAAATTTTTTGTTCTTTTTTAATTAAATGCATTAACGTATGTTTTGTTTCGTAGGCAACGGCTTCATTCAAATCCACTAAAGCAATTTCTCGCGCTTCCTCCACACCGGGGAACTCACGGCCGGGTTCAATATAATCCGCTACATAAATAATTTTATCCAACAGGCTCATTTTAGCAGCACCAGTGGTATGTAAACGAATGGCTTCTAAAATCTCTTCGTCTTTTATGCCCAGTTCCCGTTCCACCATACTGGCACCTACCAAGCCATGCCAAATCGCGTTACTGTAATTCAACAGCTCAGGATCATAACCGTCCCGCTTAATAATTAATTCAAACTCTTCATCAGGACGTTCCTTGGCATAATCGTGTGTCAACGCTGCGATGCTGGCTTTTTCCTGGGAAGCGCCGTATCTGGCTGCCAGGGCAATCGCGGTTTCTTCTACACCTAAAACATGCTGAAAGCGTCGTTCGCTCATATGCATTTGAACTTCCTGCATCAATTCTTCTCGCTTAAATGAAGTATATTTTCCGCTAAAATCCATCTACATACAGCTCCTTATCTGCGATATATTGCCGAACACTATCAGGCAGTAAATAGCGAGTAGAACAACCGCTAGCTACCTTCTCCCGAACAAGGCTTGAACTAATATCCATCTGCGGTACGTCGACCCAAATAATCGGATATGGCGTAAGTGTACCATAATGCGGCCGCCGAATCCCGACAAAATTTGTCAATGTCAGCAGCTCATCGATTTTGTACCACTTTGGTAAATATTCTACCATGTCTCCGCCAATGATAAAATAGTAATCTGTATCCGGATTATTTTGAGTTAAAGCTTTCATCGTATCATAAGTATAGCTTTTGCCTTTGCGTAACAGTTCAATTGTCTCGATATCCAAAAACGGATTATCCGCAACGGCCAATTCCAGCATGGCTAAACGATGTTCGCTGTCAATTGTCTTTTTTTCATCTGCATGAGGTGGTAAATAAGTAGGCATTAAATAAACTTTATCCAGCCCAAGCTGCTGTTGCACCTGATCTGCTATGACCAAATGAGCAATATGCACCGGATTAAAATTACCACCTAAAATTCCTACCTGTTTACGCTTTTGAAAAAGCTTCGCTTCTTCTACAACTACTTGTGCTTTTAAGGCAGCATTCGTATTTGTCCCCATAATATTACCTCCAAGTTTTAAATTGCTTTAACTTCTTTAGAGATTTTTTGATATTTTTCCTTTGTTGATGGTTTAAACAACACTAACACACGACCGATGATTTGTACAATATCACAATGCGTTTCTGCTTCCAAAACATGTGCAACTTCTTCAGCGATTTCATCTGTATTTTGCAGCAGCGTTACTTTAATTAATTCTCTTTTTTCAAGTGCTTCTTCAATTTGAACGATCATCGCAGCATTCAAGCCGCCCTTGCCGATCTGAAAAATCGGCTGTAAGTGATGTGCCTGACTACGTAAGTAACGCTTTTGTTTTCCTCTTAAATCCACTAAATTTCCTTCTCTCTATTCACTTTTATTAAATCAATGCTTTTCTTTTCAGCACATCGACACCTTTTGGCGCCCAGCCTGCAACAACACAAGGCTGTGTAACGGTAATCCAACCAAAGCCAGCAAAAACGATATCCGTTTTTTCCTTAATCGAAAACTCAAAACGTACCAATTCAGGAAATTCTGCTGTTTCATCAGGTCTTGGCGGCTGCAAAAGTTCTCCTACGTGTTTTTCATAGAAAGCATCAGCATTCGCTAATTTTGTGCGGTGAATAGATAAATCATTGGATACATACGCAATAAATGAGCTGCGTTCTCCTTGAATGAAATCAAAGCGTGCCAAACCACCTAAAAATAAGGTTTGCTCTGGATTCAGCTGATACACTTTCGGTTTGATCTCTTTTTGCGGCGCAATGAGTTTTAAGTCTTTCTTGCCAAGATAATGTGCCATTTGATGACGATGAATAATTCCCGGCGTGTCAATTAAGAAATGACCATCATCCAAAGGAATTTCAATCTTATCTAAGGTTGTCCCCGGAAATTGAGAGGTAGTAATCACATCTTTGACTCCAGCCGTTTGTTTGATAATCTGATTAATCAATGTAGATTTTCCAACATTTGTTACACCGACAATATAAACATCCTTACCGTCACGATATTTTTCGATCGTGTCTAAAAGTGTGGTCATTTCCTGTGGCTTCTTAGCACTTGTCAAGAGGACATCCACCGGACGCAAGCCTTGCTCATGGGCACGTTCTTTCATCCACTGAACCATTTTCGGTTTCTTTAATGACTTCGGTAAAATATCGACCTTATTACCGACCATTAATACTGGATTATCCCCAATAAAGCGATGCAGACCGGGAATTAGCGATCCGCTAAAATCAAAGATATCCACAACATTGACAATTAAAGCATCTTCTCTGCCTAGTTCATTTAACAACCGTAAAAAATCATCATCTGTTAGCTGCACATCCTGAATATCATTATAATGTCTTAAACGAAAGCAGCGCTGGCAATAAACCTCTCCTGTCTCCATCCCTTTATCCAAAGCTGCTTTTGGTGTATAACCCAGCTCATTAGGATGTTCCGTCTGAATGACAGCACCACAGCCGATGCAATGAATTACTTCGTTCATTCGATTCCGCCTTTCCATACCATATCAGGATTTTTTTTCGCTAAATGTTTCATAATTATCCGTTCAAAGAAGCGATTGATCCGAGTATTCCAGCCATCTGTATCCACAATTGGCCGAACCAGAATATTGCGAATTCCGGCAGCATTCGCTCCTCTGATATCTGTCATAATCTGATCGCCCACCATCACTAGCTCTGAAGGCTCCATATTAAGTTTTTTTATTGCTTCCTTAAAGCCTCTTGTTGTTGGTTTTAAAGCTCTGGAAACATATTCTAATTCAAATTTTTCAACAGCACGTTTGATACGGCTGGATTTGTTATTTGAAACCACCACGACAGGTATTCCGGCATTTTTCATTTCCACAATCCATGTCCATAGTTCTTCGGTACCATCGGGATTATCCCATGCAATCAAGGTATTGTCCAAATCTGTTAATACCGCTTTTATGCCAAGCTTTTTTAGCTGGTTTGGTGTAATTTTGTAAATTGCGTCGACCATCCATGTCGGTTTAAATTTTGAAAACATAGTAACTCCTCTCATTGTGCATCATGAACTTTCTCATAATGAAAGGAGTACTAAACTAGCACTCCCCTACTGTGTATTATACTGCATTTAGTTAAAAATTTCTATAAATGCTGACCATAAGTTTTACAGAACTTCCTAACCCTTTTTCTCCTAAAAAAATAAAAAATATAGAACCAGCAGTTACTCTCTACTTGTTCTATATTTACACTTTTGATCCAAACATCATCAGAACTTTCTAAATCGCTGATAGCGGGCCTCCAGCAGTTCCTCAAGCTCCAGCTTCGATAATTCCGTTAATTTACTAATTAACGCCTTACGAATCATTCGATTGATTTTTGACTGCTCCAGCGCTTCGCCATTCATTTCTTCTGGAATCACTCGATCAATTATTGTCAGCTCTTTTAATTCCGCCGCAGTGATTTTCATTAACTCTGCCGCCTCTTTTGCCCGACTGCCATCTTTCCATAGAATAGATGCAAAGCCCTCTGGAGAAAGCACCGCATAAATCGTGTGCTCCAACATCCACACTTCATCCGCCACCGCTAATGCCAACGCACCACCGCTTCCGCCTTCGCCGATAATAATCGCAATAATCGGCACCTTTAAATCAGACATTTCCAGCAGGTTTTTGGCAATCGCTTCACCTTCACCGCGTTCCTCTGCACCAATCCCGCAATACGCACCTGCCGTATTAATGAAGGTTATCACCGGACGGCCAAACTTTTCCGCCTGCTGCATCAAACGCAATGCTTTTCGATACCCTTCAGGATGCGGCGCACCAAAATTGCGCTCAATATTTTCGGGCAAATTACGTCCTTTCTGTATACCAACGACGGTGACAGGTTTTTCATCCAATGTTGCAATGCCGCCAACGATAGCCAGATCGTCACCAAAATAACGATCCCCATGAAATTCTATAAATTCTTCAAAAATTGCCTCAATATATTCTAACGTTGTATAACGATCCTGTGCTCTAGCTAGGGTGACAATATCATTGGCTGTTTTTTCCATAATTATTTCCACCCTTTCATTACATGAAACTGAATTAATTTGCTTAAGGTTTCTCTCAACTGATTTCTAGGCACGATTTGATCTACAAATCCATGCGCCAATAAAAATTCTGCTTTCTGAAAATCTTCCGGCAATTCCTGACGAATGGTTTGTTCAATCACACGCCGTCCCGCAAAACCAATCAGACTTTGTGGTTCAGCTAAAATAACATCGCCATCCATTGCAAAGCTTGCAGTAACTCCGCCGGTTGTGGGATCAGTTAAAACCGTGATATAAACCAGGCCTGCTTTGCTATGCCGTTTGACTGCACCGGAAATTTTCGCCATTTGCATCAGCGAGAAAATCCCCTCCTGCATGCGGGCACCACCGGAAGCGGTGAACAGCACCACCGGAAGCTCCTGCTCCGTCGCACGTTCAAACAAGCGTGTGATTTTTTCACCTACAATTGTTCCCATACTCCCCATAATAAAGTTAGCATCCATAACGCCAATGCCCAGCTCTTGGCCATCAATTGTTGCCTTGCCAGTTAAAACGGCTTCGTTTAGTTCGGTTTTTTCTTGCATAGCAGCAATTTTTTCCAAATAATCAGGGAAATTCAATGGATCCTTCGTCCGAAGATCATTATCCCATTCCTCAAAGCTCTTTTCATCAATCGTCAACGCAAGTCGTTCCCAAGCACCGATTCTAAAACTATAGCTACAATAAGGACAAACTTTTTCTGCACCCATATCCTTGGTATACAATGTTCGTTTACAGTTAGGACATTTTGCCCACATATTATCAGGAACAGCAGGTTTTTTTGCATCAGATTGTTCAGCTGAACGATTCGGATTAATTCGAATATAGTTTTTCTTTTTAAATAAACCCATAGATCTGCTCCTTTTTAATTATCGCTTTCTGGTTCCCAATTCGGTAAAAATGTTTCTTGTAAAAAGCTGGTATCGTAATCTCCGGACAAGACATTGTCATGAGTAATTAAATCCAGCTGAAATTCTGCATTTGTAACGATACCTTCCGTGACGATTTCATTTAAAGCACGCTGCATTTTCATCAAAGCATCTAGCCGATCAGCCCCGTGAACGATCACCTTAGCAATCATAGAATCATAATAGGGCGGAATCGAATAACCAGAATACATCGCACTGTCCACTCTTAAACCCATCCCGCCGCTTGGTAAAAGTAAATTCTTAATTTTACCTGGCGATGGTGCAAAATTAAATGCAGGATTTTCCGCATTAATCCGACACTCAATCGCATGACCACTCATTGTAATATCTGCCTGCGTATACGGTAATTCTTCGCCGGAGGCAATTTTTAATTGAGCTTTTACTAAATCAATTCCCGTCACCATTTCAGTAATTGGATGCTCCACTTGGATGCGGGTATTCATTTCCATAAAATAAAATTCCCCAGATTTGTCCATTAAGAATTCAATGGTTCCGGCATTTTGATAGTTAACAGCCTTCGCTGCCCGCACCGCTGTTTCACCCAATAATTGACGTTTTTCCGGAGAAATAGCTATAGAAGGTGATTCTTCAAGAACCTTTTGATTATTTCTTTGTAAGGAACAATCACGTTCGCCTAAATGAATGACGTGGCCGTAATTATCACCAAGTATCTGTACCTCAATATGACGTGCCGGATAAATGATTTTTTCCAAGTACATATCATCATTGCCGAATGCTGCTTTAGCTTCCTGCTGGGCTGAAGTGAAATGCTGTGGCAACTCTGCTTTGCTTAAGACCTTGCGAATGCCTTTACCGCCGCCGCCTGCAGCAGCTTTTAGCATAACCGGATAGCCGATATCATCCGCAATCGCTAACGCTTCTTCCACTGTTCCGATAACACCTGTACTCCCCGGAATCACAGGCACCTGCGCTTTTTGCATTAATTCACGAGCATTAATTTTGTTGCCCATTGCGTCAATCGTTGCAGCCTTTGGACCGATAAATGTAATATTACATTCCTCGCACATTGCTGCAAACTGACTATTCTCAGACAGAAAACCAAAACCCGGATGAATCGCTTCTGCATTGGTTACAATTGCTGCACTCAATACATGCTGCACATTCAAATAAGAATCTGCGGCTTTGGCTGGCCCAATACAGATTGCTTCATCTGCCAATTGAGTGTGTAATGCTTCTTTATCTGCTTCTGAGTAAACTGCCACTGTTCTAACACCTAATTCACGACACGCACGAATAATCCGAACAGCAATTTCTCCTCGATTTGCAATTAAAACTTTTGAAAACATAGCTCACCTATCCAATCATAAAGGTTAATTCTGCTTCCGCTACTTTTTTTCCATTGACAGTCGCAGTTCCTTTGCCGATTCCGGCTACTGATTTTACTTTCATAATTTCAACTTCCAGCATTAGTGTATCACCTGGAACTACTTTTTTTCTGAATTTTGCTTTATCAATCCCGCCAAAATAAGCTGTTTTTCCTTTGAAATCCGGCATAGACAACAACGCCACAGCGCCCGCTTGTGCTAAAGCTTCAAGAATCAGCACACCCGGCATCACCGGTTCTCCAGGAAAATGACCTTGGAAAAAGGGTTCATTAATTGTTACATTTTTTTTAGCAATGACTTTTTCCCCAGTGACAATTTCTTCTACCGTATCCAGTAATAAAAATGGGTAACGATGCGGAATAATTGCTTTAATTTCTTCAATGTTCATGATTACACTCCTTTTGAGACAAGGAATAATGGCTGATTAAATTCAACAACTTCTTCATTATTCACTAAAATTTCAGTGATCACACCATCTGTTGTTGCCGTGATTTCATTCATCAACTTCATCGCTTCAACAATACAAATCACTTCACCTTTTTTCACCGTATCGCCTACTTGCTTGAAGTTTTCCTTGTCAGGCGCGGGTTTTAAATAGACAACGCCCACGATAGGCGACACAATTTCTTCTGTATTTTCAGGTTTAGCAACTGTCTTTTCATTTTTTTCTGCAGCTGGCTTCACTGCCGGCGCTTGACTGGCTTTTTCTGCAACAATCGGCTCAACAGTTGTAGTCTCTGCAACAGACACTACATTTTTTTGAGACACTTTATTTTTATTCATGTACAGACCAAATGATCCTTCTTTCAGGTCAAACTCTGTTAATGAAGATTGATCAAACTGCGTTAAAAGTTCCTTCACTTCATCGATATTCATTTTAATCCTCCCAACGTTTCAAACAAAGTACCGCATTATGACCGCCAAAACCAAATGAATTCGTTAATGCATAATTAAATTCATGTTTTTGGCTTTCATTTGTTACAATGTTAATTTCAATCGCCTCATCTAGCTGCTCAATATTAATGGTTGGCGGGATGAATTGATGCTGCAATGCGTTCAATGTAGCGATCGCTTCAATCCCACCTGTTGCGCCTAATGAATGGCCGGTCATGCTTTTTGTACTGCTGACGCGAACGTCTTTTGCTGCTGAACCCAGCGCTGTTTGAATCGCCTTGGTTTCGGCTACATCATTCGACGGTGTGCTGGTGCCATGCGCATTAATATAACCAACCTCTGATGGTTCGATTGCTGCTTCTTCAATCGCTAACTGCATTGCTTTGGCAGCTCCTGAGCCATCCGGTCTTGGTGAAGTCATATGATACGCATCACAGTTGGCTCCATACCCTACAATCTCTCCAAGAATTGTTGCACCACGTTTTTGCGCATGCTCCAATGATTCTAACACTAAAATACCAGCACCTTCGCCCATTACAAAGCCGTTGCGGTCTTTATCAAAAGGAATAGAGCCGCGATTTGGATTCTCTTCAGAAGTCACAGCCGTTAAAGAAGCAAAACCGGAAATGCCAATTTCAGTAATAGACGCTTCAGAGCCGCCAGCTAAAATAACATCAGAATAGCCGTGTTTGATATTTCTAAACGCTTCACCAATTGAATTATTGGCCGTCGCACAAGCCGTTACAGTAGCTGTACAAATACCTCTTGCGCCTACGCGTAAGGCGATATTGCCAGCCGCCATATTTCCGATTGCCATTGGAATAAATAAAGGTGCTACCCTTTTTGGTCCTTTTTCCTTCATACGCAGCACTTGATCTTGAATCGTTTGCAGTCCGCCAATACCAGAACCAACAATGACGCCAAAGCGATCCACATCAATTTCCTCGGTCTTTAACTGACTCATCTCCATAGCTTCCAACGCAGCATAAATACCAAATAATGAAAACAGATCCATACGTTTCGCATCTTTTTTTACAAAATATTTATCAAAAGGAAAATCCTTGACTTCTGCTGCTAAAGTAATCCCTGTTTCACTAGCATCGAATTTAGTAATTGGACCGATACCATTTTTTCCTTTTTGCAGACTTTCTAAAAATGTTTGTGCATCATTACCGATTGGCGATGCTACACCATATCCTGTAATTACTACGCGATTCATGCAATCGCTCCTTTCATCCCCTGATTAACCCTGCATGGCGATTCCGCCATCGACGTTGATCACTTGTCCAGTGATATACGGACTTTTGGCGATAAAGACCGCCGTGTTGGCTACATCTTCAACCTGCCCAAATGATTTCAACGGAATTTGCTGAGTCATTCCTTCTTTTATTTTATCCGATAACACATCCGTCATTTCTGTTTCAATAAAGCCTGGAGCAATCGCATTGCAGGTAATGCCGCGCGCTGCCACTTCTCGAGCTACTGATTTTGTTAACCCAATAACACCGGCTTTACTGGCAGCATAATTCGCCTGCCCAATATTTCCCATCAAACCAACAACACTCGACATATTAATGATTCTGCCGCTGCGTTGCTTCATCATTCGTTTCACCGCATGTTGCGTCATATTGAAGGTCCCTGACAAATTGATCTGAATACAACGATTGAAATCTTCATCCGTCATTCGCAATAATAACTTGTCATTCGTAATACCAGCATTATTCACTAATACATCAATTGAGCCTAAGCCTTCTACTACTGCTTCGATCATATCACCAGCAGCCTGAAAATCAGCAATATCCCCTGAAACACCAATACACTTAACTCCGAAGGCTTCGATTTCTGCAATTTGTTCAGAACCAATCTCACTACGCCCATTTAACGCAATATTAGCTCCTTCTTTAGCAAACGCCAAAGCGACCGCTTTACCGATCCCTCTTGTACTTCCTGTAATGAATACATTCTTGCCTTGTAATTCCATTCGTTACCTCCCAAAAAGTGCTTCGGTCTCAGACAATGTTTGACTGTCTTCCACTCGAGCTGTTTTGATTTCCTTATCGATTTTCTTGATAAAGCCAGACAATGTTTTACCTGGACCGACTTCTATAATTGTCTCAACGCCCATTTTTTTCATTGTTTCAATACTATCTGCAAAGCGAACTGCAGTCATAACCTGCTTAGTTAATAGCTCTTTGATCTCTGCTTGTTTCATGACTTGAGCGGTCGTGTTGCTGATTACTGGAATCGCCATTTCAGTAAAATCTGTTTCTGCCAATACAGCTGCCAATTTTTCAGAAGCCGGCTGCAATAAAGCCGTATGGAAAGGACCACTGACATTTAATGGAATCATGCGTTTCACTCCCGCTTCTTTTAGCAATGCAACAGCCTGATCCACCGCCGGAACCTCTCCACCAATGACAATTTGCTGTGGCGTATTGTAATTTGCCGGAGCTACAATGCCCAAAGCACTCGCCTTTTCACAGTACTCTTCGATTAACGTACGCTCCGCATTCATCACAGCGACCATTTTCCCAGTCCCTGTTGGAGCTGCTTCTGTCATAAATTGACCTCTTTTAGCTACTAGCTGAACCGCCTCTTGAAATGAAATTGCTCCGCTGGCAACCAAGGCACTATATTCCCCTAAACTAAGTCCAGCAACAACATCCGTCCGATAGCCTTTTTCTTGTAAAAGACGATAGAAGGCTACACTAACCGTTAAAATAGCTGGCTGAGTATATTTTGTTTCATTCAGACGATCATTTTCAGTAAAACAAAGCTCTGTCATATCATAACCTAAAACATCACTAGCCTCTTGAAAAGTCTCTCTTACAATAACTTCCTGATCAAATAATTCCTTACCCATCCCTATATATTGAGCACCTTGCCCACTAAATACAAACGCAGTCTTCATTACATTACTCCTTTACATTAAAAGCTGATTGGGTTGATTTAGTTCGAATGAAAAATAGGAAATGTGCGAAAGTCGCTTTTCGACTTATGCAGCATTTATCTTTTTTCCGAGAACTTAACCCAAGAAGCTGGATACTTTAAAAGCCGATTGGGTTGATTTAGTTCGAATGAAAAATAGGAAATGTGCGGAAGTCGCTTTTCGACTTATGCAGCATTTATCTTTTTTCCGAGAACTTAACCCAAGAAGCTAGACATTTTAAAAGCTGATTGGGTTGCTCTGGTTCGAATGAAAAATAGGAAATGTGCGGAAGTCGCTTTTCGACTTATGCAACATTTATCTTTTTTCCGAGAACCTAACCCAAGAAGCTAGACATTTTAAAAGCTGTTGTTTTTACTTAATTCCATTGATTAAATTTATCGTTAATAATTGCTTTTGTTTCGCTCATATAAGAATCAATAATTTCTGCAGCTGTTTCTTCCTTTTTGATTAAACCGGCAATCTGTCCGGCCATGATTGAGCCGTAATCCGTATCGCCTTCAACCACCGCTTTACGTAAAGCGCCTTGCCCCAATTCATCAAACTTTGCAAGATCTGGTTCTTCCTGCTTTAATTCCTGAATTTCCAGACGATCATATTCTTTGCTTAACTTATTTTTAATTGTTCGTACAGGATGTCCAAAATGCTGGCAGGTCACCACGGTATCAATATCTCTAGCCTTCAACACTCTAGCTTTGTAGTTTTCATGAATCGTACATTCTTTTGCTACTAAAAAGCGCGTACCAATCTGAACCGCATCCGCTCCCAGCATTAATGCGGCCGCCATTCCTCTGCCATCACCAATACCGCCAGCAGCAATCACCGGAATCGAAAGAGCATCCACTACCTGCGGCACGATACTCATTGTTGTAAGCTTACCTATATGTCCCCCAGCTTCCATTCCCTCCACGATTACTGCATCTGCGCCGATTTTTTCCATGCGCATACCTAACGCAACCGAAGGAACCACTGGAATTACTTTAATCTTATGTTCTTTAAAACGAGTCATATGCTTACTAGGATTTCCAGCTCCTGTCGTGACAACTGGGACCTCTTCTTCACAAACTAAATCCACAATATCCTGCGCGTGTGGAGAAAGCAACATGATATTGACACCAAACGGTTTGTCGGTGATTTCTTTAATCTTTCTAATTTCTGCTCGAACCACATCTTTAGGCGCATTTCCACCAGCGATAATTCCTAACCCGCCAGCTTCACAAACAGCGCCTGCTAACGAAGCGTCTGCCACCCAAGCCATTCCCCCTTGAAAAATGGGGTATTTGATTCCAAGCATTTCACATATTCTTGACTGCATAACTGCCTTCCTTTATCAATAATCACTTCAATTTCAGCTTAAATAAGCCTTGAATAACTAGTGAAAAAAGAAGCTGGAACAAAACAATAAGTTAAGTCCAGCTTTTCTAATTCCAACTAACGGTGCAAAAAGCCAGACTCTTCAACAGTTGTTAAGAATCACATAAAAATTTGATCATCCAACTTTTTATTTTACCTAAGCTTTCATTATTCTGCTTTTTGTTTTTCTACATAAGTAACCAAATCTTGAACGGTTGTAATGCCGTCTTCAGATTCAATTTTCACATCGAAGGCATCTTCAATTTCGTTGATGATTTGGAATAAATCTAAACTATCTGCATCCAATTCTTCTTGAATGTTTGTTGTTAATTGTACTTCTTCTGGTTCTTTTCCTAATTCTTCTACAATAATTGCTTGAATTTTTTCGAATACCATGTGTATATTCCTCCAATTAATTTTCTTTTTTAATTTTATATAGCAACAGTGTTTACAGCGATAAGAGGATCGAACCCCAAGTTAAACCGCCGCCGTAACCTGTTAACACAATTTTTTGATTAGAGCCCAGTGTAAGAATGCCTTTTTCTACTGATTCATCCAGTAACAGCGGAATACTTGCACCAGAGGTATTGCCATTATGCTCCATGTTGGTTAAAAACTTTTCACGCGGAACTTTGACCTTTTTAGAAATTTTCTCGATAATTCGTTTGTTTGCTTGATGTAATAATAAATAATCAACATCTTCTTCTACAACGCTTAGAAGGTTGCTTGTCACATCTTTTAAAGAAAAATCATAAATATCCCGACCGTTCATTTGTAAAAAATTGGAATATTCAGGAGATTCTGTATAAAAAGGACTGCTGTTTTGAACATAGCCTGATGTCAGCGAGCATCCCCGTTGTCCATCTGACTGCAGCTTTTCCTTTAGAAAATGCTGCTTCTCACAAGCTTCCAGCAATACACCGGCTGCTCCGTCACCAAACAAAACAGCGGTACTGCGATCCTCCCAGTCAAGTACCTTAGACAAGGTTTCGCCGCCAATTACCATTCCCAGTTTTTTTCCAGTACGAATCAGCTTTTCACCTACGCTTAGTCCATAAACAAAGCCTGTGCAAGCTGCGCTTATATCAAAAGCAAATGCATTCGTTGCTGCGATGTTGCCTTGAACAAAGCATGCGACTGAAGGGGTGTTAAAATCCGGCGTCATTGTCGCAACAATGATAAAATCCAATTCATCAGCGCTTCTACCAGAACGCTTTAGCAATCTTTCGGCGACTGCCGTACATAAATCAGAAGTATTCTCTTTTGTAACAATATTTCTTGATCTTATACCTGTCCGACTGGAAATCCATTCATCAGAAGTGTCCATCATCGTTGATAATTCATGATTGGAGACTGCTTTTTCAGGAACATATCGGCTTGTACAACTTATTTTTGCATATTGCTCCATCTTAAATCCTCACTTTTATTTGTATTCCTTCAAGAAATCATGAAGATTTTTCAATGCTTTGAGTAATGCTTTCTCCTCTGCACTATCCATACTGCTCAAAATATTTTTGACCATTTCACGATGAAAATGCTGATGAACACGGAAAAGCAGTTTGCCCTTTTTGGTTAATCCCAATTTCACAACTCGACGATCATCTTCACTGCGGATTCGCTCAACGTATCCTTTTTTCACCAAATTATTAATCGCAACTGTCAAAGTTCCTACAGTAATCGATAATTCCTTGGCTACTTCGGAAGATGTCTTTTTCTTGTACATACCAATTGCTTCAATCGTGTGCATCTCAGTTATGGATAAGTCGTTAAAGTGTGATTTTTTTAGTTCCGACTCCTCAATGGTCAAAATGTCATTAAAGACACTTACTAAGTAGTCATTCACTGTTTCTAAATTGGGTTCCATAGTTGTGCACCATCCGTATACTTTGATTATCAAAACATTTGATGTTCAAACTATATCGCATCTAAAAAAAGATTGCAAGTAAAAAATTCAATGTTTACTTTTTCTTAACAGCAAAACAAGTAACAGCAAGTATTTGTTCCAGAAAAAAATTTAAGTCTGATAGTGATTCACAAAAAAACATTTGACAGTTTTACCGGAATTTACTATCATTTGATTTAGTTTGAATATCAAAGTATTTAAAAAAAGTCGCTTTTTATTAGATTGAAAAGGAGCATTATTATGTCTTTAAAACCATTAGTAATAGACAAACTCGTTGCAAAAGTTCCCATTATACAGGGTGGTATGGGGATTGGCGTCAGTTTGGCAAATTTAGCAGGTGCCGTAGGTCGGGAAGGCGGCATTGGAATTTTGTCCACTGCTCAAATCGGCTTTCAGGAAGCAATTTTTGAAAAATCACCCATGAGAGCAAACATGGAAGCGATCAAGAAACAATTTGACCGTGCCAAAGAAATTGCCAAAGGCGGACTTATCGGCTTTAACATTATGGCAGCAACCTTTCATTATGAGCGTTATGTAAAGCGTTGTGTAGAAGTCGGCGCTGACGTGATCATTTCCGGAGCTGGTTTACCGATTAACTTACCTGAATTAGTGGCCGGCAGTACGACTAAAATCGCCCCGATTGTTTCTTCCGATAAAGCGGCAAAGGTTCTTTTAAATACTTGGAAAAAACGCTATAATACAACAGCTGATTTCGTTGTGATTGAAGGTCCCGAAGCTGGCGGACATTTAGGTTTTAAAGCGGAAAGCTTAGCAGAAAGTAGCGAGCAAATGGATGCTGAAATTATCAAAATTGTTGACACTGTCAAGGCCTTCGGCGAGCAATTTAATCGTGACATTCCTGTTATTTTTGCCGGCGGTGTTTTTGACCGTTCCGACATCGAACATTATCTAAGCTTGGGCTGTTCTGGCGTTCAGATGGCAACACGATTTGTTATTACTGAAGAATGCGACGCTCCTGAATCTTTCAAACAGTCTTATCTTAAGGCAAAACAAGAAGATATCACTGTAATCAAAAGTCCTGTAGGTATGCCTGGCCGTGCGCTCAAAAATCAATTTACTGAGCGAATTAAAAACGAACGTATCCCAATTGAAAAATGCCGCAGCTGTTTATCGTACAAACACTGTGATCGTGAAACGATTCCTTATTGTATTACTGAAACATTACTTAATGCAGTAACCGCTGATCCGAATAACGCCTTAGTATTTGCAGGATCCAACGCCTATCGTTTAAAAGAAAAAACAACTGTCAAGGCGATTTTTGATGAATTGACTACGGAAGGATAAATAAAAGCCTGCGGTGTGAAAAAACACACCACAGGCTTTTTTGATAATTTTCATTTTTTGTTAATCATATACTGAGTTCTTTTAATTATTGAATCAAATCATAAATTTCCATTGCGACAATATCGATATTGTCAAATTGGTAACTTTGTTGTGAGTCAGATTCAGTTAATTCAAATGTTTCAGTTGATTTATCATAATTAACGATGCATTTTTCTACACCTTCACGTTCAAAACGACGAACTTGGATCTCGTTGTCAGTTGCTTCTGTCATCGCTTCAAGCCTCTTGATAATCGCCACAAGTTGTGAATGTTTCATAAATGGGCCTCCCTTTACAAACTAGTTCTGTACCATTGTATCAAAACATTCCCTTTCTTGCATGATTTTTCGCTAATTTTTTTAATTTTTTTGCTATTCTCTAATTTTTACTTTCTGGTTGTTTGCCGTCTGGCCACCATAACTTGATTAACGCTTGCGTTCCGTCATTCTCAAACCCTTTAGCCGCAAGCTTTTCATACAATTCAGTTGCTAATTTCGTTGCCGGCAATGTGAGCTTCAGCTTCTCTGCTTCATCCAGAGCAATCTTTAAATCTTTTATAAAATGTTTAACAAAAAAGCCCGGAGAGTAATCCTCTTTTAAAATACGCGGACTGTAATTGCTCAAGGACCAATTCGCCGCACTTCCGCCTGACAATGTAGCAATTACCTTATTCACATCTAATCCCGCTTGATTTGCATAAACCAGCATTTCTGTCATGCCAGTCATCGTTCCTGCGATCATGATTTGGTTTGCCATTTTTGTATGCTGACCTTTACCGGCTGTTCCATGATACGTCAATGTTTTACCAAAAGTTTCAAAAATCGGCACAACTTGATCATAAATTGTTTTTTCGCCGCCAACCATGATCGTTAAAGTACCATTTTTGGCTCCCAGATCCCCGCCAGACACTGGAGCATCTAAAGCCTCTGCCCCTAACTCTTTTGCTTCGATCGCAATTTTTCCAGCTAAAGTTGGCGTACTCGTCGTTAAATCAACTACAATTTTTCCTTTGACGTTTACCGAAAAAATACCATTATCACCAAAATAAATTTCCTCTACGTCCTGTGGAAAACCGACCATAGTAAAAATGATCTCGCTATTCTCAGTAACTGCTGCTGGTGTCTCCTGCCAAACAGCTCCTGCTTCTACTAAAGCATCTGTTTTACTTTTTGTTCGATTATAAACATTTACCTCTAACTCATTTTTTAGCATATTTCGAACAATTGCAGCACCCATAACTCCTGTACCGATAAAACCAATTTTTGGCATGTTCATGACCTCCTATTTTTATTCAGCAAAAAAACTTCTAAACTTAGTATAAACCAAGAATAGAAGTTTTACATTTATTTTCTCAAGGAAGTAAATTTAACTTTGATTCGTTCAATTGAAGCAGCAGTTTCTTTTTCTTCTAACAGCTGCTCATTATGAACAATCATATCTTCATAAAATTCCAGCATTACTTTACCAAATCTAGCAGCCGAAATCTCATATAATTTCTCTTTTAAAATCGTTTCATCGTGTGCAATGCCAGATTCAACATAATTGATAAAAGCATCAGCAAAATCTTCATCCGTTTCAAATGTCTTTCCTAAAGATTCATGATTAAATAAATGTTTTAAATAAGCATTTCCTCGAACCACACATGGAACACCGGCTGCCATTGCTTCTGTGTAAGTCAATCCTTGTGTTTCTGAAGTAGAAGCACTCACGAAATAATCCGCTGCTTTATAATAAATTGCTACCTGATCATTAGGAACTTCACCAGTAAATTGAATATAGTCGTTTACCTCTAATTCCTCAGCCAAAGCTTGAAGTTTTTCAACATATGGACCATCACCGACAATGACTAAACGGGCATTAGAAAAATGATTTATAATTTTAGGTAACCCTTGAATAATAGCTTGTATATTTTTTTCATAAGAAATTCGACTTAAAGATAACAACATGATATGCTCTTTCGACAACCCGAGCTCTTCCCGCAGTGATTCTTTCATTTCAGTCGTAATGTCCGGTCTTTCAAATTTTTCAATGTCAATACCAGTTGGAATAATTCGCATTGGTGAGGTTACACCATATTCTTGTAATTTGTCGATAACACGCTGACTGGGACAAACGACGCCAGTTGTATGATTTGCAAACAAACGAGAAAAATATTTAACGTGAGAAGGTCTTAATACTTTTCCTTTAGCTATATAATGCAGATAATCCTCGTACATTGTATGATAGGTATGAATAACAGGAACCTTCAGTTTCTTTCCCACGAGCTTGCCCAATAGGCCTGAACCAAATTCCGTATGCGTATGAATTAAATCCAGCTCTAATTCCTTCGCGATCAAATAAGCATACCACATTCCCCGAACTACGATCCGGCGATCCTTAAATGACACAAAAGGCACACTCGGCATTCTAATCACATCTTCTTCAAATTCTTTTGCGTTAGGATCAGTTGTGGTAAAAATATAGACCTGATGTCCTTTTTCTTCTAATTCCTCTTTTAGCGTCTTTATAGATGTAGCAACTCCGCTCACCTGTGGAAAATATGTATCCGTAAAGAAACCAATTTTCACTATTTTCCCCTCCTTTTATCGTGTATTTTCATGGTACAAATGTCCGTCAGTTTTTTTCTGATCCTGCAATAGGACTTTTTCATATATCTTCTTTAATTCATGTCCGATCTGTTCAATACTTTTTTCTTTTGCAACAAGATACCCTTGTGCTCTGGTATTAGGGAGCTGTCTTTCCACTAAGCCGCTAATAAGCTCAGCGAATTCTACATTCGAAGTGCCCATATAGCAATTCTCTTTGTCTTTTAACCAGCCTTTATATACTGGAATATCTCTAACTAATACTTGCTGTTTGCTTGCTAAAGCCTCCAAGATAACGATTCCTTCCGTTTCTTCATAGGACGGGAAAAAGAACAAATCTGCAGCCGCATATGCGCCTTCCAGTACATCACCTTTAATATAACCAGCAAATTCTACATTTTTAGGATGTTCCTCTTTTACAATCGTACGTATCGTTTTAGGGATTGAATACATTGGTGTATGACCAAACCAGATAAAACGATAATCGGGAAATTTCTTAGCAATGTCCACGAAATCAATAATACCTTTCCGTTCAAAATATAAACCGACACAAATAATTATTTTTTCATCAGAATCTATTTTAAAATACTCTTTAAATTTTTTTTCTTTATCTCGTGAAGGCTCAAACCGTTTTAAATCAATACCATTTGAAATAGAAGCAATGGGAACTTTTATGCCATAACCTTCTAATAGACTTTTTGAGTAAGGTGTAGGAGTAATCAAATAATCCGCTTTAGAATATAAACTGACTAAATATTTTTTTACAAGCGGAGAAAGCTGGTTAGAACCAATAAATGAATTTCTAAAGTCTTCTTCTGTTGAGTGAGCATGATAAATAACTTTTTTGCCTAATTTTCTTGCCTTATTTACCATACTATGACTATTTATTCCATAAGTATTTATATGTAGAATATCATAATCTGTGCAAGTAGCATCTAATGTAAAGTCAATTCCGACTTCAGAGAGTGCACGTTTTTGGTGATCTAATGCTCGTCCAATACCAGATTTCGCTAAGATTTTTTCACCTTCGAAATACAATAAAACCTTCACATTACCGCCTCTGCTTCCATTTACTTTTTAATTTAGTATAACATAGGTTCGAAACTTCTGGTTCAATCTAAAGTTGTAGTTCAACAACTTTAATCTTTATTATAGCAAATAAATACACAAGATAGCCATTAATTACACAAATAGATTTCTCACATGACAAAATTGTTAGCTAAAATTCAATTTTATTTTAATGAACAAAAAAAGAACGAAAACTGATTTCAGTTTTCGTTCTTTAACTCCGGCAGTAGGACTCGAACCTACGACATCATGATTAACAGTCATGCGCTACTACCAACTGAGCTATGCCGGAATGTTTAGCGCGGCGACGT